>PLZX01000168.1:193-28472 GCA_003152325.1 Bryobacterales bacterium
CAGCCAGGTGACGATCAGCGCTGTCGCCACCACCGTCGCGCAGCCCAGCACGTTGTACCAGAGCCACGAGATACCGGTGAACAGGAAGGCGGCGAAAATAGCCGCCTCGCCGGCCAGCATTCCGATAAACACGGCCGTGCCGCGCACCCGCCGGATGCCGAACGCTACCACGAAACAGCCCAGCAGGGAGCCGTAGAATAACGAGCCCACTATGTTCACTGCCACGATCAGCGGTCCCAGGTGCTTGCCCCACCCGGCGAAGGCCACCGCGTAGACGCCCCAAAAAAGCGTAGCCCACCGCGATGCCAGCAGGTAATGGTGATCGCTCGCGCTGCGCCGCACGTAACGGCGGTAAAGATCCACGACGGTGACGGTGGCCAGCGAATTGATCTCCCCGGAACTGGCCGACATGGTGGCCGCGAAAATGACGGCGATCACCAGGCCCACGATACCGGCCGGCAGGTAGCGTGTCACAAAGGAAAGAAAGATGTAGTTGGTGTCGCTGAAATGCTTTTCGGGGCCGATCTGTTCCACTAGCCGCGCGGCCTGGGCGCGCGCCGCATCGATCTCCTGCTGGGCAGCGCGGTAGTTGGCTGCCTGGCGGTGTTCGGCGCCGGGGTCGCCGCTGTGATGGGCTTCCACCAGCGCCAGGGTGGCCTGCCTTCGGCGCTCGAAGGACTGGCTGTATTGATTCGCCACTGGCTCGAATTCGGCGTGGCTTTGAATGCGCGCCAGTTCGGCCTGCTGGAAGAGCACCGGCGGCTGGACGAACAGATAAAACACAAACACCATGGCGCCGATGAACAAAATGAAGAATTGCATGGGGATCTTGGCCACGGCGTTGAACAGCAGGCCGAGGCGGCTCTCGGAGATGGAGCGTCCCGTGAGATAGCGCTGCACCTGCGATTGGTCGCAGCCGAAGTAGGAGAGGAACAGGAAGGTGCCGCCGAACAGGCCTCCCCAGATGTTGTACTGGTCGTTCCAATCGAAGTGTGTGGTCACCACGTTGAGGTGGCCGGCGGCGCCCGCCAGATAGACCGCGTCGCCAAACGACACCTGCGCGGGCAGCAGCACAATCACCGTGACCAGCGCCACCACCAGTCCGAAGAAGATGATACACATCTGCTGCACGTCGCTCCAGGTCACGGCTTTGATGCCGCCGGCCACCGTGTAAGTGACCACCGTGACGCCCATCAGCATCGTGGTGGCTCGTTCCGGCCAGCCCAGAATCACCGAGAGCACCAGCGCCGGCGCGTAGATGGTGAGGCCGGCGGAAAGGCCGCGCTGGCACAGGAAAATCAGGCTGGCCAGCGCGCGCGTCTTGCTGTCGAAGCGTCTCTCCAGGTATTCGTAAGCGGTGTAAACATTGGCGCGGCGAAAGATGGGGACGGCAGTGGCGCAAATGATCACCATCGCAATCGGCAGTCCGAAGTAAAACTGTACGAAGCGCATGCCGTCCACGTAGGATTGGCCGGTGGTGGAGATGAAGGTGATGGCGCTGGCCTGCGTGGCCATAATGGAAAGCGCCATGGCGTACCAGGGCATCGTCCTGCCGGCCAACAGGTAGCGATCGACCGTGTCGCTGCCGCGGCTGCGGTAAAGCCCGTACGCGATAATCGAAACCAGGGATGTGACCAGGACGAACCAGTCGAGCGTTCTCATCGATAGGCCAGGGTGAACACGTAGAACACGGCGATGATCAGGCAGAGATAGATGAGGACCGCGACATAGATGCGCCGCCAGCTACCCAAGAACGGCGGCGGATCGTCGGGAACCCGGGGAAGCTCCGGCATGAACGGAGTGTATCAGGCCAGCAGTTCCGCCGTCATCACCGTCACCGCCTGCCCGCCCAGAATCACTCGATCGCCTTCGATCCGCGTGCGCACTACGCCGCCGCGCGCCGAAGCTTGAAAAGCGGTCATCGAGGTCTTGCCGAGCCGTTCGCCCCAATAAGGCGCGAGCGCGCAGTGGGCCGAGCCGGTGACGGGGTCTTCGTCGACACCCGAGCCCGGCGCGAAAAAACGCGAGACGAAATCGAATTCCGGGCTGGCCGACAGCGCCGTCACAATCACGCCGCGCACCGGCACTTTGCGGAGCGTCGAATGGTCCGGATCGAGCGCGCGCACGGTGGCTTCGGAATCTACTTCCACCAGGTAGTCGAACACGTTCTTGCCTACGAACGTGGCGCGGGCCACTCCCAGCGCCGGAAGCAATTCCGCGGGAGCCTCGGCGGGCGCGACCAGCTTGGCAGGGAAATCCAGTTCGATCCAATCGCCGCGCCGATCGGCCAGCAGCAACCCGCTGCGGCTGTGGAAGCGCGCTTGCTCGCCGGGTCGCAGGTGGCCGTCCTCCCACAGCACGTGCGCGCTCGCCACGGTGGCGTGGCCGCAGAGGTCCACTTCCACCGCGGGGGTGAACCAGCGCAGCTCGAAGCCGCCGTCGCGCGGCGCCAGGAAGGCGGTTTCGGATAGATTCATTTCGCGCGCCACGTTGCGCATCCATTCTTCGGGGGCGGGCGCCGTCAGCACGCAGACGGCCGCCGGGTTGCCGGCAAAGGGCCGATTGGTGAAAGCATCCACTTGGACAATCCGGATAGGCATATTTTCGAGGGTACCGTACTTGCAAACCTTTCCCAACCAGTGCAGTCTATAACTAGAGCTGGGATGCTAGTGCGCCTCTTAACCCGGGTATTGGCCGCCGTCGCGCTGCTGGCGCTGGTGTGGCGCCTCGGCAGTGTGGGCGGCTCCGGCGCCGATTCCTGGATCCGTCCGGTGGGCGGCCCGCGCGGCCCGGTTCGCATTCTGCAGTTTTACGCCACCACGGGAATGCTGGTGGCCGGCGGCAAAGCGAAGCTATGCTATGGCGTGGAGAATGCGAAGGCCGTACACATTTCTCCGCGGCTGCCCGGAGTGGTCCCGGCCCTCAACCGCTGCCTGGAGATTGGGCCGGAGCGCACCACCCACTACACCATCCTGGCGGAAGGTTTTGACGGCGCCTTCGTCACCCGGTTCTTTACCCTGGTGGTCGAAGACGCTCCCGATGCGGAAGACCGCGGCGGCCTGAACTTCGCCTCCCTACGGCGTGGCCGAAGCCACTTTTTGAATCTTGATGCTGCCCGTGCCCACCCGTAAGTACACCCGCTTGGCCGGCGCCTGCCCGCTTTCAGCGAACCGTTCGCTCACCAGATAAGCCCTGTGGTAGTTTCCGGCGAAATCTGAGTAGACGCCGCCGAAGCGGCACTGGGCGTCGAACGAGTATTGCCCGGCGGCGGGCAGTTGCATCAGGATATCGCCCGTGCGCACGGAGGCGTCGATATCGCCGGCCACGTCGTAGACCACTACATCACCGGTCGAGTGGCGCACAACCAGCTTGGAATCGCGCGGCACGCGGATGCGGTAATCCATTTGAACGTCGGGCCGGCAGTGCGCCACCCGGGCCCAGAAACTGCGCGCCGGGAAGGCGGTATGGATCACCAGTTCGGCAGGGCTCTTGCGCTCGGTGGTCACCTTGATGGCGTCTAACTGGCGTTTGGCGAGATCTTGTTCCTGCGGCGTGTCCGCGCGATAGGTGGATCGCGTGACCGTAATTTCCACTTCCGCGCGATCCCAACCTTCGACATTCAGTTCGCCCGCCGAGCCATTCACCTGAATGGTGCCGCCCGGCGCAAACTCCACGCGCTCCGTGGTGACGACGGGCATGCCCGGCTTGGGCACTCTGGCCGCCAGCGGCAGGCAGATTGCAATGGCGATCGCCGCCACTCTTCGGTTCATTTTCCCAACCCTCCCGGCCTTTATGATCGCACGCCGGGGAGAGGTGGGCTTCTAGATTCTGGGCCTGGAGATGCGGATGACGGCCTCGCCGGAGCCAGAGACAGTCACGGTGAACGTCAGGTGCTCGTCAAACTCCTTGAGGGCGGCGGCGATCGCATCCACCGACCCTTCGGCGAGCTTACTGCCGACCTTCACAGGCAGGCGGGCGAGCAGAGCCTCCCGCGCCTCGCCGGCGAGGCCCACGATGTCGATGCTCTTCACCGTCCAGCGGGCAAGCGCCTGTTTGGAAACAATCTGTTGGCGTTGCAGTTCGGCGAGGCCTTGGACGACCTGAGCCTCTTTGAGCCTTTGCAGCACCCGTTGCTGCAAGGACGCCATTATCTGCCTGGACGAACTCAGTTGGCTCTGCATTTCTGCGAGGCGTTTCTTGGCCTCATCCGCATTCGTCAACCGATACTCAGACGCCATTATCGAGGACTCCACCTCCCCAATCCGTTGCTTCAACGCCTCAACTTCCGGATAGTCCTCCTTATACGTCTGTCGCAGTCGAGAGAGCATTAATCTCAGATTCTCGAGCTGTGTTTCCATAGCCGCCTTCTGCTCAGCGAGGCGCCCCTCCTGACGTGCCGCATCCTCCGCCATCTGTGCTTGCGCCTTCTCCGACGCCCTCACGTCCAAGAGTTCCCGGTCGTTCAACTGCGCTTCCAATTCGCGGACGCACTGCCGCAGCGTTTCCAACTCGGCGCGCACCTTTTCCTGTTGCTGATCCTGTGACGGCTTCGGTTCCTGCCAGACCAGCTCGCGGTTTTCCTGCGTGTCGCGGCCCGGGCCGGCCTGTTGGGATACCGCCTTCTGTTCCTGCCCGCGCGCCCAATGTACGTTGCCGGCCAGACAGGCGAGCCCGAGAGCCAGCGCCAGAACACCGGGCAGCTTCGATGGTGAATCATAGCGCCCACCTGCCCCCATCAGCCTGCGGATGCGGTAGGCCAGCGGTCCACCGGCGCTTCCCAGCGCGAGCGCCGTCAAGCGTAATCGTTCGAGGCGCGTCAACGCGCGCGCGTAGCAGAGCGCGTCGCCGCAGGAACTTACCGCCACATCGTCGCAACACAGCTCCCGCTCTTCGCGGATGCGTGCGGAAATCCACCAGACTGCCGGATGGTAGAACAGCAGCGTCTCCACCAGGATCTGCGCCGCGTTCACCAGCGAATCGTAGCGCCGGATGTGGGCCAGTTCATGGGCCAGCACCGCTTCCAGTTGTTCGGGCGTCAGCCCCAGCAGCGTGGCCGGTGGCAGCAGAATCACCGGCCGGAACCATCCCACCACGCTGGGGCTGCCGGCGAAGGCCGTCATCAAGACGCGCGCCGGCCGTGCCAGATCCATGCGTGCTCCGATTTCCGCGACTCGCGCCAGCAGGTCCGGCGAAGCCGGTACGGCAAGGCGGCGCATAACGGAAATCCGGCGGCAACCCCACACCGCACGCACCGCGAAGATCAGCACCCCGAACGACCACACCGGCAGAGCCCAAGCCTCCAGCGCCGCCATCCACGCGGAACCTGGTACGGCCTGCCCGGCCGGCACCGCACGCGTGCTCGCCGAAACCACCGTCCCGGTCGACACCACCAGCACCGATGAATCAGGCGCCGTGTACTCGAGCACCGCCGTGACCACCGGCAGCATAGCCAACACCGCCAGCGCCACCAACCCCGCCACGTACCGCGCCTGGGCCGCGCGTTTCCGCATCAGGAATAGCGCCACCCACAGTAAGAACGCCACCAACAGGCCCTGCCAGATGAAATCGAGCAGTGCCGCCGTCAAAGCTTGTGCCATCGCACTCATTTGGTCCCTCCCTCAAAGCGGTCCAGGAACTTTTCAATGGCTTCCAATTCTTCGGCCGAAGACTTCTTCGTTGCCAGCGCCTGCAGCACCATGGTCCGCACCGAACCCCCGAACGCGCGGTCCAGCAGATCCCGCAGCAGTTGCCGCTGGGTTTGCTCCTGCGAGTGACGCGCCCGGTAAATCTGCGGCCGGCAGCTTTCGTCGCGTTCCACCAGCCCCTTCTCGGTCATGATCTGCAGCAGCTTCAGCACCGTGGTGTATCCCGTGGGCCGCGTTTGCACCAGCACCTTCTGGATGTCCCGCACCGAGCGCGGCCCGCCTTCCCACAAGACCCGCAGGATGGTTAATTCCCCTTCGGTAGGACGCCGCGGTTTGGATGCCATAACCGCATTATTGACGAAGTCCTTCGTCAAAGTCAACGAAAACTTTCGTCACTGCCGAAAATCGCGTTTTCACCCCCGTTGTAAAATAGAAACTGATGAGCGACCAACTCCCCGATGAGACTCCGCAAGAGGACTTTCAAATCCCCCTGCCGCCCGCGTCCTTCTCTTTCCTCGTGCTGAGTTTGCGGACGCAAGCCGAATTGCAGCTTGGCTTGATGCGCTACAGCGAGGAGGAAAAGCCGGAGCCCAACCTGCCCCTGGCGCGCCACGGTATCGACCTGATGGCGGTGCTGCTTGAGAAAACCAAGGGCAACCTGACCATGGAAGAGCACCGGCTGCTGGAAAATTCCCTCACCGAGTTGCGGTTTCGGTTCGTCCAGGTGTCGGATGACGTAGCCAAGGCGGCCGCGCAGAAAGCCTGAATGCCGGCGCCTGCCTTGAAGATCACCGTACTGGGCTCGGGCACCAGCGTCGGCGTGCCCACCATCGGCTGCCATTGCGCGGTCTGCACTTCCACCGATCCGCGCGATTCCCGCTTGCGCCCCTCGGTGCTGATCGGTTACCAGGGCCGCAACGTGTTGATCGACACCACGCCCGATTTCCGGACGCAGGCGTTGCGCGCGCGCATCGAGCGCTTGGACGCCGTGATCTTCACGCACCCGCACGCCGACCATCTGATGGGCCTCGACGACGTGCGTCCCTTCAACTNNGAACCCCGCCTGATCGAGGGTGGCCCTTTCGATCTATTCGGCCTGGAGTTCGTGCCGGTTCCCATTCTGCACGGCAAGCAGACCATCTACGGCTTCCGCTTCGGAGCGGCGGCATATCTGACGGACCACAGCGAGATTCCGGAATCGTCCATGGACCTGCTGCGGTCGCTCGACGTAATCTTTCTGGACGCGCTGCGCTATAAACCGCATCCCACGCATTCCACAGTGGAGCGTTCCGTGAAGACCGCCGAGGCGCTAGGTGTGAGGCGCGCCTTCTTCACGCACATCTGCCACGATCTGGGGCACGAGCGCGCCGAAAGCCTGCTGCCGCCCCACATCCGGCTGGCCTATGACGGCCTGGAAGTGGCGGTCGACCCGTCATGACCATCTACCGCAGCCTCGCCGAAGTGCCTGCTGATTTCGGTCCCAGCGCCCTCACCATCGGCAATTTCGACGGTGTGCACACGGGCCACCGGCGGATCCTGCGGCGGGTGCGTGAACTGGCGGAACAGCGCGGATGGAAGCCGTCGGTACTCACTTTCAATCCGCATCCCACGCGTGTAGTGGCGCCGGACCGCACGCCGCGCCTCATGACCTCGCCCGACCGGCGCGCCGAATTGATGGAGGAGGAAGGCATCCGCCAGGTTCTGATTCTGCCGTTCACCGAAGAACTGGCGCATCTTTCGGCCGAAGATTTCGTGCGCCAACTGTTGGTCGAGCGCCTGGGCGTGCGGGCCGTGCTGGTGGGCGATAACTTCTGTTTCGGCTACCGGCAGTCCGGCAATACGGCGGTGCTGGCGGAACTCGGGCGGCGGATGGGCTTTGAAACGGAAGTGGTCCACGCCGTTGCCTGGAGGGGCCGGGTGGTCTCGAGCAGCGGGATCCGCCGCTTGATCGAAGCGGGCCGCGTTTCGCTGGCTGCCCGCCTGCTGCAACATGCCTATGCTTTGGAAGGGGAGGTCGTCAGCGGACGTGGCGTGGGCTCTGCGCAGACCGTGCCCACCCTGAACCTGGCGCCCACGTCTGACGAGATACCGGCGGCCGGCGTTTACGTCACCCGCACCACCGACCTCGACGCGGCGCAGGCATGGAACTCCGTGACCAATATCGGATACCGCCCCACCTTTGGGGCGAGCGACCAGCTCTCCATCGAGACTTTCCTTCTCGATGCGCTGCAAGGCGGCACGCCACGGCACATCCGCGTGGAATTCCTCTGGCGCGTCCGGGCAGAGCGGAAATTCGATGATGCCGCATCGCTGAAGGTGCAGATCCTCAAAGACGCGCGGACCGCGCAGGCTTATTTCCGCCGCGTGAGGGCCTGGACGGGCCGCCTGCCGCGGCAGGCGCCGAAACCGGCGTAGAAACCCATGCCCATCAGTCACTTGATTCTCCGCGTCCTGACGATTGTCTGGATCGATCTGCTGCTGGCCGGTGACAACGCGCTGGTAATCGCCATGGCCGTGCGCTCGCTTCCCAGGCGCGAGCGCCGCATCGGAACCGCCATCGGCGCTGCGGCCGCCGTGGTGTTGCGCGTGGGGCTCACCTTCATCGCGGCGCAGCTCCTCAATGTCCAGTATTTGAAGCTCGCCGGCGGTTTGTTCGTGTTGTGGATCGCGTTCAAGGTTCTCGTGGACGCGAGCGAGCCGCCCGATTCCGCCGTCAAGCCCAAGCGCCTTCTGCAAGCCGTCTGGTACATCGTCTTCGCCGACCTCACCATGTCCACGGACAACGTGCTGGCCGTTGCCGGCGCTTCCGGCGGCAGCTTTGAGCTGATCGTTTTCGGGCTGGCCCTGAGCATCCCGTTCGTGGTTTTCTCCGCGAACCTGCTGGCCGATCTGATGAATCGCTACCCCATCCTCATCTTTGCGGGCGCCGGAATCCTGGGCCGCGTGGCCGGCGAAATGATCCTGACGGACCGCTTCACCCAGCGCCTGCTCCACCCTTCCGATCTGGCGCGATACATCGTAGAAGGCGTGTTGGTGGTGGCGGTGATGGCCGGCGGAAAACTGCTATGCCGCAAGCGCCCCGCCAGACGCGCACGCGGCTCCGCGGGCTCATAATAGAGCCAGGAGCCTCTTATGCGTCTTGCCATTCTAGCCTTCTCCGTTTCGCTCGTTTCCGCGGCAACTGAAATCCCGCAAGGCAGCCACGTACTGCTGCGCATGGTCAACTCCGTCAGCACGCGCACCGCTCGCGAGGGCGACTATGTTTACTTGCGCACGGCCACGCCCATCAGTGCTGCGGGCTCCATCGTGGTCCCCGAGGGCAGCTATGTGCAAGGCGTGGTTTCGCACTCCAGGCAGAGCGGCCGGGTGAAAGGCAAGGCGGAGTTGGGTATCCGCATTGAGACCCTCACGCTGCCCGGCGGCAAGGTGATCAAGCTGACGCCGCACCTCAGTTCGGTGGATTCCGAAGGCACCAGCCAGAAAGTAGATGGCAAGGAAGACCAGATTAAACAGGGCGGCAGCAAGGGCGCCGATGCCGTTCGCGTAGGTGAACTTTCAGGCGCCGGGGCGGCTCTTGGCGGCATGGTGGACCGCAGTTGGACAGGCGCCGGCATCGGGGCCGGAGCGGGCGCGGGCGTCGGACTGGCAACCGTTCTTCTCTCGCGGGGAAAGGAAGTCGTCCTGCGTCAAGGTTCCACCATCGACGTGATCTTCGACCGCGCCGTGCCGGTCGATTAAGAAACAGAAAAAGGCGGCCAGCCTAGGAGGAATGTTGAGGAGAAGGCGGCCGCCAAAGTGTCTACCTTGCGCTTAGACGACTCGCCTATCCTAATCGAAATGACCGTCCGCCCGCGAGCTATCTTTCGGACACTAACCTAATGACAAAGCTCCTCCCGCCCCCTCCGCCCGCCACACCCTCCTGCTGGTATCCAGCCATTCTCCTGGCGCTCGCGGCAGTCCTATGGATGGGCTGGTTCTCGCCGGAGATCTCCGATTCGGACTTCTGGTGGCATCTCAAGACAGGCCAATACATCATCGAAAACCACGCCCTGCCAGTGCCCGATCCGTTTAACTTTACAACTGCTACCGCGGCTTCCGCCTATCCCAACGAGCCGCTCACGCGCCATTTCAATCTCACCCACGAATGGCTGGCGCAAGTGGCGTTTTATCTGGTGTGGCGGGCCGCCGGTTTTGGCGGTGTGGTCCTGTTCCGCGCTTTTCTCTTGAGCGCTTTCTGCGGTCTGGTGGGGCTGGTGGCTTACCGGCGCTGCCTGA
The DNA here is from genome assembly GCA_003152325.1 of Bryobacterales bacterium. Classification (GTDB taxonomy): domain Bacteria; phylum Acidobacteriota; class Terriglobia; order Bryobacterales; family Bryobacteraceae; genus PALSA-129. The sequence continues at coordinate 10,114 of PLZX01000168.1, forward strand.
GCTATTACTGGGCGCTGGCGGCGGCCTTCGCGGCTGCCACCATGGCGATGCCGTTCGCGCTGGACCGGCCTTATCTCATCACGTTTCTGTTCTTGGCAGCCACCCTCGCGATTCTGGAATTCAACCGATGGCTCTGGTTGCTGCCGCCCCTGTTCCTGGTTTGGGCCAATAGCCATGGCGGGTTCTTCCTGGGGTGGGTGGTGGTAGGCGCGTATGGCGCCGAAGCCCTGCTCAGCCGCCACCGCGCCGCGCTCTGGTGGAGCGCCGCCGCCGTCTTGATCTCCGGCCTGAACCCGAACGGCTTCCGCATTCCGCTCATCCTGATTTACTACCGCAGCAGTTATCTCACCTCGCGATTGCAGGAATGGGCCCGTCCCCGCTGGTGGGTTGTGAATGAGTTCACCGTGCTGTTGTTCGGCGCCGCGCTGCTGCTGTTGTGGGCGCGCCGGCGCGTCCGGCTGGCCGATTGGCTGCTGTTTGCCGCCTTTGCCGCCGCCGCCCTCACGGCGCAGCGCAACATCATCCTGATCGGGTTGCTGGCGCCCATCCTGATCGCGTCCTATTTTCCGTGGCGGCCCAGCCTTCCGCCCATGGTGCCATTCGCCGCGGCGCTGGTTCTGATGGGCGGCGGAATCGCGGCGTCCGCCGGCAGCTTTTTCCAACTGCGCGCGGCCGAATGGAAGTATCCTGCGGGCGCGGCCCATTTCCTGCTGCAACACCACGTCTCCGGCCCAATATTTAACACTTACGAATACGGCGGCTATCTGATCTGGCGCCTGTGGCCCGCCCAGCGTGTCTTCATTGACGGCCGCTCGCTCAGCGAATCGGTCTTCCAGGACTACGGCCGTATCCTCTACAACCACGACGAAAACGGCGGCAAGACGGCGCAGCAACTGCTCGACCAATACGGCATCCAGGCCATCGTGATGAACACTTTCGAGTACACCGAGGGCCTGGTCTACCTGCTGGCGCCTGCGCTGGCCGATCCGCAACAGACCGAATGGAAGCTGGTCTATAGCGATGCCGCCGCCATCGTTTTAATGCGCCAGCCCCCGCCCGGTGTGCAGCCGCTCGATTCGCTGCGCATCCTGAATCACATGGAAGACGAGTGCGAATTGCATCTGGAGCACGAGCCCCAACTGTCCCGATGCGCCCGCAGCCTGGCGCAAGTCTTCACGCAGGTAGGCGACTCGGCGCGCGTCCGCCGCTGGCTGGGAATCTACCTGAGCCATCCGCACGCCGCCGACCCCGCAGCCGAATCCGCCTATCAACGCCTGCTGAATCCGGGCCGCTAGCCCCCTTACCTCTTCACAAACTTCACCGCCACCAGTATCCACGTATTCGGATCCAGTTCCACCGAGACCGGCTCCTTATCGGCCGCAATCTCAAACCTCTGCTCCTTCCCCGTCATCTCGATCTTCTCAATCTTCACCTGTGCGGCGTCCGGCGCCGCCACACCCACCTCCAGCGGCAACCGAAACGCCTCCCCCGCTTGCGTCTGCGTCAACCCGATCTCAATCTTCCGCGTCTCCGCGTTGTACTTCCAGCCGCCTTCCACAGTCGGTGAGCCGGCGCGATACATCCACTGCTGGAAGAACCAGCCGAGGTCCTTGCCCGATGCATCCTCCATCACCTGACGGAAGTCCTGCGTGGATGCATTGCTGTCGCGGAAGCGCCGGTAGTATTCGCGGATGCCCGCCCAGAACGTCTCCGTGCCAATCTCACCGCGAAGCACGTGCAGGCTCCACGCGCCCTTCTGGTAAATCACAGAGTTCGGAATCCCCTTCCACGGTTTGTCCTGCACCACCGCAACTCCCGGCATATTCTTTTCGCTCCGGAAAATGCCGGCGCGGCTCTGCTTCAGGCCGGCCACAAACGCGTCGCGCCCTTGATAGTGTTCGGTGGTCAGCAGCGCAAAATAGGTGGCGAAGCCCTCGCTCAGCCAAACGTCATCCCAATCCTTCTCCGTCACCGAATCGCCGAACCATTGGTGCGCGGTTTCGTGCGCCACCAGACCGAGCGCCGGCCGCCCGTTGACGGAGCCCTGGCCGTAAAAGATCGCGCTGGCATGCTCCATGCCGCCGCCGCCGGCCGCGCCATTTTCCACCGCGGCGAGCTTTTCATAAGGATACGGTCCAATGTGGTCGCTGTAGAATTCGATGGCCTGGCGCATGGGCTCGTCAAACGTTGTCATGCCTGCCTCGCGCTCCTTGGGGAAAACCCACGTCTCCAGCGGAACGCCAGCCGCCGTGCCCACATGGATCGAAGCGAACTGCGCCACCCCGATATTATTCAGCCAAGTGGCAATCGGCACGGATTGTTTCCAGTGCGTCAGGCGCTGGCCGCCGCCCAGATCGATTTCTTCCACCAGCAGTCCGTTGGCTACTACCTGGTACTTTGCGGGCGCCGTGACGACGAATTCGCTGGTGGCCTTGTCGTAGGGATGGTCGATGGTCGGCAGCCACTGGTGCGCCAGGTCGGGCCAGTTCATGCTGAAAAAACATCGCTCACCGAATTTGTTTTTGACAAACCGCAGCCCGCTCGCCGGCGTGCCTCGGTATTTCACGGTAAAGTCGCGCAGCTCGCCGGCCTTTGGCGGAGGCGCTAGCTCGATGGTCAGGCGGTCCGCTTCGTGGCTGTGCTTCGCCGCCCGCCCGCCCGAAGTCACTTCTGCGACGGCCATGCCCTTGCCGTTGGCCGCCGACGCCAGGTCGAGGTGGAACTCCGTAAGTCCACCGGTCACGAATCGCAGCGTCACCGTGGTTTCACCCGCGATCTCGTCGGTGTCGTCGCTCAACGTCACCCGGAACACGTAGTGCTGCACGTCCACGCCCGGCTGCCGCGGATACGAGTCGGCAAGCAGTACGGGCACACACAAAACCAGCGCGGCCAAAAGCCTTTTCATCGAAACCTAATATACTGCATTCTTGGTACACGTCTGGAAGCTGAACGCTGCGCAGGTGCTGTGTCTGGCCTGCCTGGGCGTGATGATGGGCAACTGGCTGAAGCGCAAGCTGCCGCTGCTCGACCGGCTCAACATTCCCGCGCCCATCGCCGGCGGCATGGTGTACGCCCTGCTCGAGCTCGGGCTGCGCGACCGCTACCTGAATTTCGAAGCCGACGTCGTGCTACGCGATCTGCTGATGGTCACGTTCATGACCACGGTGGGGCTGAGCGCGCGGCTACGGTTGATCCGCGAAGGCGGCCGGGGCGTCGTCTGGCTGCTGGCGATTGCGAGCGCCGGCGCCGTGATCCAGAACCTGCTCGGCATTGGCCTCGCGTTGGCGCTGCACGTGGACCCGCGCCTCGGAATCCTCACGGGTTCGGTGGCCCTGACGGGCGGCCCGGCCACGGCGCTGGCGTTCGGACCGGTATTCGAGAAGATGGGAGTGGCCGGCGCCACGACCGCCGCGTTTGCGGCCGCCACCTTCGGCATCGCGGTGGCGGGATTGATCGCCGGCTATATCGGCGGCAGCCTGGTGCGCCGCCACAAGCTCACGGGGGCGGGCCTGCGCGTCGGGGAGAAGCCAGGGCCGGAAAGGAGCGCTCAATTGCTTCCCGCCATTCTGGTGATGGGCGTGCCAATCGGTCTCGGCAGCCTGCTCAGCGACTTTATCTCGCGGCACGGCATCATCCTGCCCAGCTACATCGGCGCTATGATCGTGGCCGCCATCATCCGCAATCTGGACGACCGCTACCAGTTCGCGCGCCTCCAGGAGCCAGACGTCACGGCGATCGGCCGCATGGTGCTCAACCTGTTCATCGTGATGGCGCTGCTCACGCTGCGCTTGTGGGAACTGGCGCACCTGGCGCTACCGATAATGGTGATGTTGGCAGCGCAGGTGGGGCTCTGCTGGTTGGCGTGCCGCACCGTGGTGTTCCGGATCATGGGAAGCGATTACGAATCGGCCGTCACGTCGGCCGGCTTCTGCGGCTTCATGCTGGGCATCACGTCCAACGCCATGGCCTCGATGGAGGTGCTGGTGGAGAAATTCGGCGCCGCGCCGCGCGCCTTCCTGGTGGTGCCGGTNNATTTTCAGCTTACGCAGCGTCTCATCGATTTCCGGCCGCACCAGCACACCTTTGGCGATCTCTGCCAGCCGCGCCTGCTCGCGCCCCATCAGCGCCACGGCCATCTTCGCCACTTCCGCCGCGTCGTCGAGAGGCACCACTGTGATGCCGTCGCAATCGGCCACAATGACGTCTCCGGGCCGCACCGCCACGCCGCCACAGGCAATGATGGCGCCCACTTCACCCGGTCCATCCTTCTGGCAACTGTTGGGACACAAGCCGCGCGAGTAGACCGGCAGCTTCATGGCTTCCAGTGCATCCGCGTCGCGCACCGTGCCGTCCATGATCACGCCGCGCACCCCGATCTTCACCGCGCTGGTGGCCAGCAGTTCGCCGAAGCCCGAGTTGGCCACGTTGCCCTGCGTGTTCATCACCACGATGTCGCCCGCCTGCGCCAGCGAGAGCGCTTTGTGCAGCATCAGGTTGTCGCCGGTGTGGCACCACACGGTGAGCGCTGAGCCGATGATGCGCGGAGAATTCCATACCGGCCGGATGCCCGCATCCATCGCGCCCAGGCGCGACATACTGTCGGCCACCTGCGCCGGTGAAGCCGTTCCAAAAGCCGCCAGCAGCGCGGCATCCGGCCGCCGCCACGGAGCGTGTACACGAAATCCCGGTCTACCGGGCATAGGATTCCTCCTGTAAAAGTGCGGCCGCAGCCGCCATGCCGGCGCCCGGCGCCACTGCCCAGCCGAGCTCCCGTAAAGTCGCTTCCAGATGCGCCAGGTCCGTGAGGATGTCGCCCGCGCTCACACAGCCCATCGTGCCGATGCGGATCACGCGGCCTTCCAGCTTGTTGCGCGAGCCCGCAATCACCGTCCCGTAGCGCTCCTTCAGCCGCCCCACGATGTCTTTGCCGTTCAGATTCTCCGGAACGTTAAGGCATACCACGGTGCTCGATATCTTTTCCGCCTTCGGGTACGAAGCCAGGCCCAGTGCCGCGCAACCGGCCCGCAGCGCGCGCGATACCGTCTGGTGGCGCGCCAGCACGTGGGGCAGCCCTTCTTCATGGATCATCTCCAAAGCTTCGTGCAGGCCCGCCATCAGCGACACGGGTGTAGTGAAGGGCGTCTCCGGTTTTTCCACCGCCGCGCGAGCTTTCCGAAAATCCCAGTAGAAGCGCGGCAGCCGGTCGTCGCGATTCACTGTCTCCCAGGCTTTGTCGCTCATGGAGATCACTCCCACGCCCGGCGGGCACATCAGCGCCTTCTGCGAGGCGGACGCCACGATATCGACGCCCCATTCGTCCTGCCGCATCTCCACGCCGCCCAGGCCGCTCACGGAATCCACCACCAGCAGCGCGTTGCGTTCGCGCAGCACCGCCCCGATGGCCGCCAGGTCCGCCACCACGCCCGTCGAACTTTCGTTGTGTACTACCACCACGGCGCGATAGTCAACGCTCCTGACACGCTCCTCCACCTGGCTCGCCGTTGGCGCCAGCCCCCAGGGAATGTCCAGCGTGTCGACGCGCGCTCCCAGCGCCCCGGCAATAGCTACGAAGCGATCGCCGAATTGCCCGTGCGTGGAAATCAGCACCCGCTCGCCGGCCGCCAGCACATTCACCAGTGCCGCTTCCATCATCCCGGTTCCCGAGCTGGCGAAAAAGAAGACGCGGTTTCGGGTGCCCAAGACCGGCTGGAGCATTTCCTCCGAGCGCCGCAAGATCTCTGTAAACTCCGGCCCGCGATGGCTCAGCACCGGCCGCGCGATGGCTTGCCGGACGCGCTCCGGCACGCTGGTAGGACCGGGAAGACGGAGGCGGTAATCCTTCATAAACGGAAGTCTCCGTGTCTTTTCATGTACGGCACCAATCCCCCCGCCGAGACAATCTGCTGCATAATCTCCTGCAAAGGCGCCACGGGCAAGATCACGCCTGTCGTCTCATTCCGCACCTCTCCCTCTCCAATCGCCAGCATGTCGCCTTCGCTGATTCCTCCCGTATCGCACTCCACCGGCAGCAGCCCGTTGTTCACCGCATTCCGGTAGTACGTGCGTGAGAAACTCCTCGCCACCACCGCGCGAATGCCCGCGCCGAGCACCGCCGTCACCGCGACTTCCATGGCCGAGCCGCAGCCGAAGTTCTTGCCGGCCACAATCACGTCGCCCGCTTCCATCGTCGCCGCAAACCGCGGGTCGATCTCCTCAAACAGATAAACCCGCAGCACCGCTGGATCGAGGCTCTCCCGCTTGCGCCGCGAGGTAATGATGTAATCCGTGTTGATGTCGTTTCCGAACACCCGCGCCCGGCCCGTCATGCTTCGATCTCCCGCGGATCGGTGATGGCCCCGCGCACCGCCGCGGCCGCGCAACTGGCCGGCGACGCCAGATAAATAAAGGCGTCGCTGTTGCCCATCCGTCCCTTGAAATTCCGGTTGGCGGTCGAAATCACGTTAACTCCGTCGCCGGGAATCGCGCCGCACGAGCCGCAACAGGAGCCGCAGCCCGGCGTCACGATCACTGCTCCCATCGCCACGAAATCGGCCAGCGTGCCGTCCTGCGCCAGCGTCTCCATCACCGCTCGCGAAGCCGGCGTCACCACCAGTTGCACGCCGCGCGCCACCCCGCCGCCGGCTTTCAGAACGTCGCGCGCTTCGTGAAAATCCTTGACGCGTCCGCCCGTGCACGTCCCCAGGTATACCATCTGGACCGGCGTCCCGGCCGCTTGTGCGAGCGGCTCCACGCGGTCCACCCGGTGCGGCAGCGCCACCTGGGGGCTCAACGCGTCCAGGTCCAGCGCGACCTCGCGGGCGTAGCGCGCGTCCGCGTCGGCTTCCACCGCTTCGAAGTCCTGGTGTGCGCGGCTGTCCAGATATTCGCGGGTCCGTGCATCCGCCGGGAAGATGCCGTTCTTGGCCCCCATCTCCACCGCGAAATTGCTGAGCACCAGGCGGTCGTCCATGTCCAGAGCGCCCACGCCGCGGCCACCGAATTCCAACGCCTGGTAGACCGCGCCATCCGCGCCCAGTGCCGCGGCTAGCGCCAGTGCCGCGTCTTTGGCGTAAACCCCGCGTGGCAATTGCCCCTCGAGGTTGACCTTGATCGATTCCGGAACGCGTAGCCACAGCCGCCCGCAAATCAGAATGGCAGCCAGGTCCGAGGATCCGATGCCGGTCGCAAAAGCATTCAGCGCGCCGTAGGTCACCGCGTGGCTGTCCGCGCCCACCACCAGGCCGCCGGGAAGCGCGCGGCCCGATTCCACCATCAGTTGATGGCCGATGCCTTCTCCCACGTCCCACAGTTCGATACCAAATTGCCCGGCGAACTCGCGCAGCCGTTGGTGCAGCACCGCGATGGCGCGGTTGGGCGCCGGCGCATAGTGATCTAGCGCCAATACCATGCGCGCGGCGTCGCGCACCGTCCGTCCGCCCATGGCTTCGAAATAGTCGATGGCCATGGGGGCCGAACCGTCCGTACCCATGGCGCAATCGACCGCGCAAACCACTACGTCACCGGCGCGCGCGTCCACGCCAGCCTTTGCGGAGAGGATCTTCTCGCTGATGGTCTTGCCCGCCATCCTCTGCCTACTGCTTCTGCACGTTATACGCGAAGTTAATCTGCACCCTGATCTCCGCGCCCTTGTACGCCGCAGGCAGCGCTGGAAATGGGCTGGCGGCGCTGATGGCCGCAATCGCCGCGTTATCCAGGGCGGCCACGCCGGTAGTCCCCACAAACACCACTTTGCCGAGACCTCCGTCACGCGGGATCACTACCTGCACCCCCACCTTGCCCGTGCGGCCTTGCCTGACGGCGTCCGGCATGATGGCGAACCAGCGGCTCTTCACGGAGGCCAGCACACGCGCCAGGTAGGGGCGGAAATCCACGCCCTGCGCGTCGCTCAGCAGTTGCGGCAGTTCGGCGGTGGCCGGCGGACCGGCCGCAGCAGCACCGGAGTTGGACGCGCCGCCGGAATGCAGGACGCCGCGAATGGCGTTCTCCACCGACGGACCCGGAATCGGCAGCACTCGCTGGTCCGGCGGGACCTGCCGGGGCGCGGTCACGTCCTCAAAGCCCGGCTGGGGCTTTTCTACCGCTTGGATCTGGGGCGGCCCTACGGGCAGTGTGAGCTTCGGCGTTTCGTTATGAATGTCCACTTTAGGCGGCTCCGGCAGTGCCGCTGCCTGCACCGGTTTGGGGGTAGGAGGCGCAGGAGTTGCCGCTTGGGGTTGTGGTGGAGGAGCGGCCGGCGGCGCGGGCGGCAGGTGGATGCGGGGACGCGGTTCAATATGGGTTGCGTTGAATTCCTTATCCACCTTGCCCGCGTTGGGATCCTTCTGGGTAAGCAGGCTCAGCGGCTCGATCAGCGGAGTGACTATGGTCTCCATCCTTCGCCGGGACGGCGGCTGCATGATGGATTCGGGCACCGCGACGATGAACACAATCGCTGCGATATGAAGCAGCACGGACATGACGGCTGCCCGTCCCGTGCGGCGACGGCCTGCCGGGTCGCCCCAATCCGTAAGAAGATGGAGCTCCACATCGGCAGGAGATTTTCCTACGGTTTCCATCCGGCTTCCACAGACCGCGAGACCACTTCCGAGTGCTCCTTAATCTTATCAAGAATGGCCAACGCGGCCCCTAGAGTTTGACGCGCGGCGGAACCGGAACATTTCGGGGAATTTCGCGTTTCCAGGCTGTCCAGGAAAGCATCGAGCTGCAGCTTCAGGGGCTCGGCATTGGTGACCGGGGCCTTCTCAAAGCCGATCTGCCGGCCGGCGCCCACCGAAAACACCATCAAGTCCTGCCGGCCGTAGTCGAGCGACAGGTACTGCTGAGGTTGGAAAAGGCGCAGTTTGCGGACGCGCTCGGTGGAGACGCGGCTGGCGGTGAGGTTGGCTACGCAGCCGTTGGGGAACTGCAAGCGCACGTTGGCGATGTCCACTTTTTCGGAGAGAATGCGGATGCCTGCGGCGCGGATTTCCTGTGGTGCGGCGCGGGCTAGGGCCAACACGATATCGACGTCGTGGATCATGAGGTCGAGCACCACGTCCACGTCCAGGCTGCGCGGGCTGAAAAGGTTGAGCCGGTGAATCTCGAAGAAGAGAGGCAGGGTCGTGCGCTTTTCGAGCTCGATGACGGCTGGGTTGAAGCGTTCCAGGTGGCCCACCTGCAGAATGCGGCCGTGGCGTTCTGCGGCGGCCACCAGGCGGTCGGCGGCTTCGAGATCCGGCGCGATGGGCTTCTCCACCAGCACGTCGATGCCGGCGTCGATGAGCGCCAAGGCCACCGCTTCATGCGCCGTGGTGGGCACCGCCACGATGGCTGCGTCCACTTTGCCGGCCAGCGCGCGAGCGTCGGTGAGAGCCTCGGCGTGATATAACGCGGCGGACTCGGCGGCCCGCGCCGCATCCGTGTCCACTACGGCGCAGAGTTGGGCGCGCTCGGATTCGTGGACCACGCGGCAGTGGTTCCTTCCAAATTGTCCGGCGCCGATTACGGCCAGTCGATGTTTCGTCAACTAGAACCCCACAATGGCGAGATTGGCCGAATCGGCCTGTTTCAACATTTCTTCCCGATCGAGCATCAGCGTGCGCCCCGCTTCCACCGCGAGCACAGTGGTTCCGGTTTCCCTCATCACCGGGATGGTGCTCAGACCAACCACTGGAACGTCGAACAGCAAATGCTCGCGGCGGCGCGCCACTTTGACCAGCGAGAGGCGGCGTCCGTTCGCCAGGCCGGCGGCGCGGCGCAGCATGGCGTCGGTGCCTTCCATGGCTTCGAGCGCCACGCACGCCCGCTCGCAGATGGCGACGCTTTGGCCCACATCGAAACCGGCCAGCGCATCCGCCACGCGCCGCCCGTATTCGATGTCGGCGGTCTCTTCCTTTTGCGGCGTGCGATTCGACATCGCGCCCGCCGTGGCCAGCAGCGGCTTCAACAGCGCCGTGGAATCGCTCAGGTGGATGCCTTCGGCTTCCAGAATCTTGATGACGCCGCCAATCAGGCCGTCGGTGTTCTTCGACGGCAGCGATGCCAGCAGCTTGACCAAACGCCAGTCCGGCACGATCGACGAAAAAATCTTCGCGTGCTTCACCTGGCCGCACATCACCACTTCGGTGATGCCTTCTTTCTTCAGGATGTCGATGAGCTTGCTCAGCTGGCCGAGCGAGATCCAATAGCAGCGCGGCGCCAGAGCTTCAATTTGCTTGGAAGCTTCTTCCCGGATGGCGATGACGGTGACGTCGTGCCCCAGGCTGCGTGCGCTCTCGAGCGCCAACTCGGGGAAGCGGCCGTTTCCGGCAATGAGGCCGTAGCGCATCGATTTGACCCCTTTACTTAACAACGCCGCGCTCCGAAGCGCGGATGAATTCCAGCAGCTCTTCCACCTCGCTGCAGGCGGGCCCTTCGGCGCGGATGCGTTCGATGGCCTGCGACGTATTGAGGTTGGAGCGCGTCAGCAGGCGAAAAGCCGTCTGCAGCGACTCGATCACGGGCTTCGCGAAGCCGCGCCGTTCCAGACCCACGCTATTGGCGCCGAACACGCTCACTTCCGGCTTGTTGCTGGTGAGCGAAAACGGCAGGATGTCCTGCTTGATCACGCTATACGGTCCGATGAACGCGTGCCGGCCGATGCGGCAAAACTGATGGACGCCGCTGAACGGGCTGACGTCGGCCCAATCGTCGATGATGACGTGGCCCGCCAGGCCCACGGAGTTGCCGAGGATCACGTGGTCGCCGATGCGGCAGTCGTGCGCCACGTGGGCATAGGTCATCAGCAGGTTGTCGCTGCCGATCGAGGTGACCAGGCCGCCGCCTTCGGTGCCGCGGTGGATCGTCACGAATTCGCGGATACGGTTGCGGTCGCCAATGCGCGTTTCGGCGCGCTCGCCTTTATACTTCAGATCCTGCGAGGCCACGCCGACGCTCCCAAAGGGAAAGAAAATGTTGTCTTCACCGATCCGCGTGGGACCTTCCAAATAGAGGTTCGCCATCAGGCGCGTTCGCGCACCGATTTCCACTTCCGCGCCCACAATGCAGTATGGTCCGATCTCGGCGCTTTCCGCTATGCGCGCCCGCGGGTCCACAATGGCGGTCGGATGGATGGGCATTAGGCGGCCGGCGCCGGCGGCTTTTCTTCCTTATCGGCGAGCTTGCACATCACTTCGGCCTCGGCCACCACCACGCCATCCACGGTGGCGACTCCGGCCATTTTCGCAACACTGGCCTTGCGCTTGATCACTTTCATTTCCATGCGTAGCGTGTCGCCAGGCACCACCGGCTTGCGGAAGCGGGCGTTCTCAATGGCCACCAGCAGCACCAGCTTATTGTGCCGGTCCTCCATGCTCTTGAGCACCAGCACGCCCGCGGTCTGCGCCATGGCTTCCACGATGAGCACGCCCGGCATCACCGGGAAGTCGGGAAAGTGCCCCTGAAAAAAGGGTTCGTTGTGCGTGACGTTCTTGATGCCGACGATGCGGTCGGTGTCCATTTCGATGATGCGGTCCACCAGCAGAAACGGGTAGCGATGGGGAAGAATCTCCCGGATGTCATTAATGTCTAAAACCGTCATGGAAGACGCCATTATCGCATGAAGCTATCATATAGCCGTGGATCCCCTTCTCTCCTACCTGTTCGCACGGCAGCGCGAGATCACGGCGCTGATCCGCCAGTTCGCGGAATGCGAGTCGCCCAGCGACGACGCGGCGGCGGTCAACCGGTTCGTCGAGCTGGTCTCCGATAGCGTGGCGCCCATGGCGCGGGTGAAGACCTGTCCCGGCGGGAGGTTCGGCAAGCACCTGTTGTGCGAAATGAATCTGCCCGGCCGCAAGAAGAGCGGCCAGATTCTCGCACTGGGCCACTCAGATACGGTCTGGCCCCTGGGCACGCTGCGCACCATGCCATTCCGCGAGGCGGAAGGCCGCCTGTGGGGGCCCGGCGTGCTGGATATGAAAGCGGGCATCGCGTTCTTCGTGTTCGCCGCGCGCGCGCTGCGGGACCTGGAGATCGCGGTTCCGTCGAAGGTGCTGCTGCTGCTCAATTCGGATGAAGAAGTGGGCAGCGAGACCTCGCGCCCGTTCACTGAAAAGAACGCCAGGGACAGCAAAGCGGTGCTGGTGCTGGAGCCCGGCACCGGGCTTGAAGGCAAGCTGAAGACGGCGCGCAAAGGCGTGGGCGATTTCACCATTGTGGTGCGCGGCAAGGCGTCGCATGCGGGCGTGGATTTTGCCTCGGGCGCAAGTGCCGTGCTGGAGTTGGCGCGGCAGATCGACCATATCGCCGGATTCACGCAGCCGGAGCGGGGAATCACGGTGAACCCCGGCGTGATCTCGGGCGGGACGCGTTCCAACGTGGTGGCGGCGGAAGCGCGGGCGGAAGTCGACATTCGCATCATGAAGTTGCGCGATGCCGCCGCGTTGGAGAAACGCTTCCGCGCGCTGCGGCCCTTCGATTCGCGGTGCAGCATCGAAGTCACCGGAGGGTTGAACCGTCCGCCCATGGAGCGATCGGCGGGGATCGTCAAACTCTTCCGCACCGCACAGAAACTGGCGCGCGGCCTGGGTGTGGAAGTGGAGGAATCGCTGAGTGGCGGCGGATCGGACGGCAACTTCACCGCCGCGCTGGGCGTCCCTACGCTCGACGGCCTGGGTGGCGTCGGCGAAGGTGCGCATGCCGTCACCGAGAGCATCCTGGCAACCCGCATCGCTGACCGAACCGCCCTGATCGCAAAGCTGCTGGCGACCCTATAACCTCGCCGCGCGCCCCCACTCTTCCATCCGTTCCCTCAGTGATCGCGCGCTCGCCGCCGCCGGCAGCAGCCCCGCAATCACCGCTACCGAATCGGCGCCCGCGGTCCACACATCGCGCGCATTCTCCAGCGTAATCCCGCCAATCGCCACCAGTGGCTTCTCCACCAGTCCGCGGCAGCGGCGAATCTCTTCCAGGCCCACCACCGCATCGGGCTGGCGCTTGGAGCCCGTGATAAAAACCGGGCCCAACGCCACGTAATCCACGGGCTCGCCCGCGGCGGGCGCCAGTTGCGCGGCGCTGTGGCTGGAAAGACCGATGATGGCATCGGAGCCGAGAAGCTTGCGGGCGTCGCGCGGCGAGAGATCGTCCTGGCCCACGTGCAGGCCGGCATCCAGCAGCGCGGCGAAATCGGCGCGGTCGTTAATGATGAGATGGGCGCCGGCCTCGCGGCAGAGGCGCGCCACTTCTCCAGAGGCGGCAAAGAGATCGCGGCTCCAATGAGACTTGTGGCGGATTTGCAGGATGCCGGCGCCGCCTTCCAGATATGCCGCGGCGGCAACCGCCAGAGCGATGCCGCAGCGGTCGAGCGATTCGGTATCGAGGATGGGGTAAACGCGGGGCAGCCGGAGCATTCTTTCGCAGCCAGTATAACGCAGCCACCAAGCAGAGCCGTATGACACAATGTGGTTTCATGGCGCGACAACTTGTAGAGTGTGTTCCGAATTTTTCCGAAGGGCGCGATGCCGCCAAAATGGATGCGATCGTGCAAGCGATCCTCACGGTGCCCGATGTCGTGCTGCTTGACCGCGAATCCGACACGGATCACAATCGCTGCGTTCTGACGTTCGTCGGGCCGCCGGCGGCGGTGGCCGACGCAGCCTTCCGCGGGGTCGAAAAGGCGGTCGCGTTGATCGACCTCACCAAACATCAGGGCGCGCACCCGCGCATCGGAGCGGCCGATGTGGTGCCGTTCATTCCCATCGAGGGCGTCACGCTCGAAGAGTGCGTGCGCCTGGCGGAGCGCGTCGCGAACGAGATCTGGACCAAGCTGCGCGTGCCGGTTTACCTCTATGAATCGGCCGCGAAACGGCCGGACCGCGTCAACCTGGAGAACATCCGGCGCGGCCAGTTCGAAGCGCTGGTGAAGGAGATGGGTACGGTGGCCGACCGCGCTCCCGACGTGGGCGACGCCGTCTGCCACCCCACCGCGGGCGCGACGGTGGTGGGCGCGCGCAAATTCCTGATCGCTTACAACGTCAACCTGGGGACGCCGGACATAGCCATCGCCAGGAAGATCGCCAAGACCATCCGATTTTCCACCGGCGGCTTCCGCTTTGTGAAGTCCATGGGGGTGATGCTGGGCACGCGCAACCTGGCGCAGGTTTCGATCAATCTGACGGACTTCGAGCAGACCCCCATGCACCTGGTGTTCGAGACCGTGCGGCGCGAGGCCGAGCGATGGGGCGTGCCCGTGCTGGGCAGCGAAATCGTGGGGCTGATTCCGCAGAAGGCCATCGAGATGTCGGCCGACTATTTCCTGCGCTTCGAAAATTTTCGGCCCGAACTGGTTCTGGAAAATCGCGTTGCGGACGCTATCCGGTCACGCAGCGGCTTGCCCGAGTTTCTGGACGCGCTGGCGGCGCCAACGGCCACACCGGGCGGCGGCAGTGCATCGGCGGCCGCGGCGGCCATGGCCGCCGCTCTGGGCGCTATGGTGACGCGCCTGGCGAAGCAGGACCCCGAGCCGTTCGAAACCGACCGGCGCTTTTTCACCGAAGCCGTGGATCGCGATGCCGAGGCGTTCCAAAAAGTGATGGCCGCTTACAAGCGTCCGAAAGAGGAGCGCGCTCCGTACGTGGAAGAAGCGCTGCACGGCGCCGCGGAAGTGCCGCTGGAAGTATTCGAGCGGGCGTCGGCAATGCAAGCGCGCTTGAATGCTCTGCAGATTCCGGCCCGGTATGGCTCCGATCTGGCGGTCGCCAAAGCGCTGGCCGTGGCCGCCAAGGCCGGCACGTTGGAGAATGTCAACATCAACCTGGAATCGGTCGCGGACACCGCCTTTAAGGAACTTGTCCGGCAGCGGCTAGGCGCACTAAAACCGTAAAGGACGCGCGGCCCTCACGGGCCGCTGCGTCCCTTCGGCGTTCAGGAAGGCAAAGAACCGATTGAGATCGATCTCACCCTACGCGCGGGTTTTCCGTCTCCACAGGCCGAGGGCCAGGAACCCTGTGCCCAGCGAAACCATGGTGGCCGGCTCGGGTATATGCACCAAGTCGAGGTCCGAAAGGTCGAACGTCTCCGCAACTCCAGCCTGGCCGTCGGCCGTGATGCTGAAGGTTGTGAACGGACCTGTGACCACCCCGAAAAAAGTTCCGTCCGGAACTAATATGGCTCCTCCCACACACCCGTTAACGACGTCCCCGCAGATGCTCAGGGACAGCCCATTGTCGAGAGTGAGAGTCAAACCCTGGCCATAACCGCCGGGCGAGAAGTCCCAGAAGCCGCCGTATGCATAGTAGGGCACCTGACCATCTTTGTCGCCGTCGAAGAACGACGTCACTTCACCCCCGGCCACCGTCACACGATCGTTCCACACGTTTATCCCCGCCGGAAAGACTCCTTGGGGAGCGCCGAATGAACCGGTCGCCGTGGCCACCGCCAAGTCGCCCAGGTTCTGCGGCGGCCCGAAGACGTCATGCTCGTCAGGCGTCGCGGCGAGCCAGAGGCTGTAATTTGTGTAAATGGTATATGCTATAGGGCCGGCGAAGGCCGTCGACGCAGAAATCGCCAGCGCCAACACCACGCCGAGGAATAGCTTGTTACGTTTGAGCAACTTCATATTTCCTCCTATTAGAGGCCGCTGAGCGGCCTTCTTCCCGCCATTCTTGACGGTACCTTCATAATTATTAGACCTGTCACTCACGGAGTTCAAGTATCTTACGACAAAAAGGCCTTAAACTAGTGCTGTGTGCTAGTAGCCGTACCAGTACGGAAACACTGATTTCGCCCTACCCGGTGAACGCCGCACCGGGCTGAACGCGCGCTGTCCCCTCTCGGCCCGTCCCAGCCTTACCGCCGCGCGCTATGATTGCCATGCGGGGTTTCTCATGAGTCTGACAACGGCAATCCACGCGCCGCGCGGGCGCGAAATGAGCTGCAAAGGCTGGCACCAGGAAGCCGCCTTCCGCATGATCCAGAACAATCTCGATCCGGAGGTTGCCGAGAATCCCGACGAGCTGATCGTCTACGGCGGGCGTGGGCGCGCGGCGCGCGATTGGCCCTCGTTCCACGCCATTCTGCGGGCGCTGCGATCGCTTGAAAACGACGAAACGCTCATCGTGCAGTCCGGGCGGCCGCAGGGCATCTTCCGCACGCATCCGGAAGCGCCGCGCGTGCTGATCGCCAATTCCAACCTGGTGGGCCAGTGGTCCAACTTCGACGAATTCACGCGCCTCGAAAATCTGGGCCTGACGATGTACGGCCAGATGACCGCCGGCTCGTGGATTTACATCGGGAGCCAGGGCATCGTCCAGGGCACCTACGAGACGTTTGCCTCGCTGGCGCGGAAACACTTCGGCGGGTCGCTCGAGGGCAAGGTGGTGGTATCTGGAGGCATGGGCGGAATGGGCGGCGCGCAGCCGCTGGCCGCCACCATGAATGGCGCCTGCTTCCTGGGCATCGACGTGGACCCGCATCGCATCGAGCGCCGCCTGAACACCGGATACTGCGACCGCTTGGCCCGCAACCTGGACGATGCGCTGCGGATCTTGCGCGAGTCGCAGATCGCAAACAAGGCGGTCTCGGTGGCCTTGGTGGGGAATTGCGCGGACGTCCTGCCCGAAATGGTGCGGCGCGGATTCGTCCCCGATGTGCTCACCGATCAGACCAGCGCGCACGACCCGCTGAATGGCTACGTGCCCAACCATATGTCCCTCGCAGAGGCCAATCATTTGCGCCAGAGCGATCCGGACGATTACCTGAAGCGCTCGTTCCGCGCCATGGGCGTGCACGTGATGGCCATGCTGGCGCTGCAGAAAATGGGCGCGGTGACCTTCGATTACGGTAACAATATCCGCACCCAGGCGAAGAAGGCCGGCGTCGAAAACGTGTACGACATTCCGGGCTTCGTGCCGGAGTACATCCGTCCGCTGTTCTGCGAAGGCCGCGGGCCGTTTCGCTGGGTGGCGCTTTCGGGCGATCCCGAAGACATCTACCGCACCGACCGCCTGGCGCTCGAACTCTTTCCGGAAAATGAAGCGCTGGCCCGCTGGATTCGCCTGGCGCGCGAGCGCATCCAGTTTCAGGGACTGCCGGCGCGCATCTGCTGGCTGGGATATGGCGAACGCGCCAGATTCGGAGTGGCCATCAACCGGTTGGTGCGGAGCGGGGAATTGAAGGCGCCCATCGTGATTGGCCGCGACCATCTGGACGCGGGCTCGGTGGCATCGCCCTACCGCGAGACCGAAGCCATGCGCGACGGCTCTGACGCCATCGCTGATTGGCCGCTGCTCAACGCGCTGGTGAACACCGCGGCGGGCGCTTCGTGGGTCTCCATCCATAACGGCGGCGGGGTGGGAATCGGCTATTCGCAACATGCCGGCATGGTGGTGGTGGCGGACGGCACCGAGGAATCCGAACGGCGGCTCGAGCGCGTGCTCACCACGGATCCGGGCATGGGCGTGATCCGTCACGCCGACGCCGGTTACGAAGAGGCCCAGCGATTCGCGCGCGAACGCGGCATCCGGCGGCCCATGGATGAAACGTGAGCCGGGCAGTGAGCCAACTGGCTGTTTGGAATTGTAAACAACTGGTGACACTGGCCGGTGCGGCACGGCCACGCGTGATGGCGGAAATGCGCGACTTGGCCGTGATCCCCGATGGTGCCATGCTGGTGCGCGACGGGCGCGTGGAGGTCACCGGAACACGCGCGGAAATGGAGCGGCGCGTTTCGGCCGGTGCCGAAATTGTGGATGCCGGTGGCTGCATCGTGCTGCCGGGGTTTGTCGACGCCCACACGCACCCGGTCTTCGCCGGCACGCGGGCGGATGAATTCGAGGAGCGCATGCAAGGCGCCACGTATGCCGAGATCGCGGCGCGCGGCGGGGGAATTCGCTCCACCGTGCGGCGCACCCGCGAGGCCTCGGAAGCGGAACTGCTCGAAACCGCGCGGCGGCGGCGCGTCTGGTTCGCCCGCGGCGGCACCACCACCATCGAAGCCAAATCGGGCTACGGCCTGTCGGTGGAAGCCGAGCTGAAGATTCTGCGCGTGGTGAGAGATCTGGCCGCGGATGGGAAATTGCGATACGTCGCGACGTTTCTCGGCGCGCACGAATTGCCCGACGAATATCGTGGCCGCATGGACGAATACATCGCGCTGGTGGTGGAAGAGATGCTGCCGCGCGTCGTTGCCGGGCGCCTGGCGGAGTATTGCGATGTCTTCTGCGAACCTTCGGTCTTTCCGCCGGAGAAGGCGCGCGTGGTTCTGCGGGCGGCGCAGCGGCTCGGCCTGAAGGTGCGCATGCACGCCGACCAGTTCAGCACCGACGCCGGCTCTCTTTTGGCCGCGGAGCTGGGCGCGGCCACCGCCGACCACCTGGAGCGCA
>PLZX01000183.1 GCA_003152325.1 Bryobacterales bacterium
GAAATGAAGGAAAAGAAGGCTCGTGTGGAAGATGCTCTGCATGCCACTCGCGCTGCGGTTGAGGAAGGCATCGTGCCCGGCGGCGGCGTAGCTTTGCTGCGCGCGTCCAAGGCTCTGGCCACCCTCAAGCTGGAAGGCGACGAGCAGATCGGTGTCACCATCGTGAAGCGCGCTTGTGAAGAGCCGCTGCGCCAGATCGTGGCGAACTCCGGCACGGAAGGCGCCATCGTGGTCGACAAGATTCGCGAGAACGCCAACCCGAACTTCGGCTACAACGCCCAGACCGATACCTACGAAGATCTGGTATCCACCGGCGTCATCGACCCCACCAAGGTGACCCGCTCGGCGCTGCAAAACGCCTCGTCGATCGCCTCCCTGATGTTGACCACGGAAGCCATGATTGCCGAGATCCCCGAGAAGAAGGCGGCCCCGGCCGGTCCCGGCGGCCACGGCCCCGAGATGGATTACTAAGCCGCACCTTTTCTCCGGCGACTTACGGCCGCGCTCCCCGGGCAACCGGGCGGCGCGGCTTTTTTGTGCGCTACGCCGGATACGCCCAAGGGGTATATAGTGCGGAGAGATGTTCTCGCAAGCGATGCAGACCGGCGCGCGCCTGGCGCTCACACTGATCCTGCCGCTGGCGCTTGCGGCTGCGTCGGGTGAGGTGCGTAAAGAGAGTCTCAAGATCGACGGCCGCCAACACGTCTATTTCGTCTTCGTCCCCAACTCTCCTCCCGGCCCTTCCGGCCCGCCCCTGCTGATGCTACTGCACGGTTCCGGTCACGACGGCCTGTCGCTCTTGGATCCGTGGAAAGAGCTGGCGTCGAAGGAAGGAATCGTGCTGGTGGCGCCGAACTCCATCAACCCGGCTGAGTGGCAAGCGCCGGCTGACGGCCCCGAGCCGCTGGTCGCCATTGCCGATGCCGTACGCCAAAAATACGCCGTCGACCCCAGGCGCGTATACTTGTTCGGCCACTCGGGCGGGGCGGCCTTCGCTTTGCTGATGGCGCTTGGGAAACAGGACTACTTTGCCGCCATCGCCGTACACGCCGCTGCGCTGCCTCCCAAGGCGGAGCCTCTCGTGCAAGAGGTAACGCACAAGACGCCCATTCAAGTGCAAGTCGGAACCCAGGACCAGTATTTCCCTTTGGCCGCCGTCCGGCATACGCGGGATCTTTTCGCGGCCGCCGGGTTCGCGTTCGAATTGAAAGAGATTCCCCAGCACGACCACAACTACTACGCGATCTCGGGTCAGGTGAACCGGGACGCGTGGGCGTTCTTAAAGGATAAGAGCCTGGTGGCAGCCCCGCAGTAGTCCCCCGGAGCTCTTTTGACCCCAATATGGGTCAGTTTTCAGACTGACTCTCGGCGATGTATACTATACATCATGCGACGGACGCAGCTTTATCTCGACGAGGATCTCTGGGGTACGCTCCACGCGCGTGCGCGGACACAACAAACGACTGTTTCCGCATTGGTTCGTGAGGCCGCCCGTGAACGCTACCTCGGGAAGCACGGCCAGCGGATGAAAGCCATGCAAGCGTTCGTCGGAATTCGCAAGCAGACTTCGAAGACGCCAGATGCCGTGGAGACAGTACGCAGCCTCCGGCGGGGTGACCGGCTCGATAGGCTTACCGCAAAATGAGTGTGTTGGTCGATTCCGACATCCTCATTGAGGTGTCTCGCGGGAGAGACATGGATCTCGTCTCCCGATGGACCGAGTTGAGCCGCTCCGACGTTGCCATCCTGTATTCTCCGGTCAGCGCCGCCGAGCTTTGGGCAGGGGCGCGCCCGGCGGAACACGACGCCCTCAACAACCTGTTTGGTGTACTGGCATGTGTTCCGATCGATCGCGGAAACAGGCCGTCAAGCAGGCGATTATCTTAAGCGCTACAGGAAGAGCCACGCGGTGGAACTCGGCGACGCCCTGATTGCCGCAGGCGCTGTATTGAACAACGCAGCGCTCTGGACGCGAAACCGCAAGCACTACCCAATGAAGGAACTGGCCTTCTTTTAGGTCGATGGCGGCCGGCTCCTCCTAATCTTTTTCCTCCGTGCCGCCGATATCCGGATCAGGATGGCGGAAGACGATCTGGTCGAGCTGGAGCTGATGCTCAATCGCTTCAAACGGCTCATGGGCGAAGTGATGCGCGGCGTCATCGCCCGCAATTCTTTCCAGCCCTGGGAAATGGAAATCCTGATGGATATGGAGAATTGCCAACTGGACCGGCGGCGCCGGCTCGACATTCTGCGCCAGTACGAGCGGGCCGTGGAGCGGCAGATGGTCATCGGACCCGGTCCGCCTATGAAGCTCTCCCAATTCCTGGCGATACGCGAGCAGCGGTCCGGCGACGGCCTCAAGTCAGCGTGACGCGGCGGCCTTCGATCCGGTAATTGCCGGCCAGCACGAGCCGGATAGCTTCCGAATAGATGCGGTGCTCTTCTTGCAAGATGCGGGCGGAGAGTGTCTCGGCGGAATCGCCATCCAGCACTTCCACCGCGGATTGCAGAATAATGGGCCCTGCGTCCAGCCCCTCATCCACGAAGTGTACGGTGCAGCCGCTGATCTTGACTCCGTGATCGAGCGCCTGGTGCTGTGCGTCCAGGCCCGGAAACGACGGCAGCAGCGACGGGTGGATATTCAGGATGCGGTTGGGGAACTGGCGAATGAAAGTAGCGCTTAGGAGGCGCATGTAGCCGGCCAGGCAGACCAGGTCGACCGCATTCCTGCTCAGTTCTTCCAGCAGCATGCGGTCATAGATCTCGCGGTCGAGACCCTTCGACGGAATACACACGGCGTTCAGGCCGAGGCGTAGAGCGGTTGCGAGGCCGCGCGCCTCCGGGCGGTTGGCGATCACCACGGCGATCTCCGCCGAAATAGAACCCGCGGCGATGTTTTGGGCGATGGCTTCAAAGTTCGAGCCGCGTCCGGAGATCAGAATGCCGAGCCGCTTCACCGGTACTCCACGCGTGCCCGCCCGCGCTTATGCTCGGTCACCTGGCCGATGCGGAACGGCGTCTCGCCTAGTTTCGCCAGCACGGCTTCGGCTTTGCTCGCGGAGCGCGCCGGAACCACGAAGATCATCCCCACGCCCAGGTTGAAGGTGCGCCGGTAATCGTCCAGCGGGATGTTGCCGATGGAGCGCAGCACTTCGAAAATCGGTGGAATGCGCCAGGCCCCGGTGTCGATGGCGGCGGCCAGGCCCTTGGGAAGCACCCGCGGCGTGTTGTCGGTGATGCCGCCGCCGGTGATGTGGGCCGCGCCGCGCAACAGGCCAGCGGCCAGCAGGGCGCGGATGGGTTTCAGGTAGCTGCGGTGAACCGCCAGCAGCGCATCGCCCACGGTGGAGCCCACTTCCGGCAGCAGCGTCTTGGGGCCGAAGCCGGCGGTTTCGAAAAGCAGCTTACGCGCCAGCGAATAACCGTTCGTATGCAGGCCGGTGGAGGGTAGCGCCAACAGGATATCGCCGGCCCGAACCTGGCGGCCGGTGATCAGTTGCGACTGTTCGGCGGCGCCCACAATGAAGCCCGCCAGGTCATATTCGGAGTCCGCATACATGCCGGGCATCTCGGCCGTCTCGCCGCCGATCAGCGCGCAGCCGTTTTGCCGGCAACCGCGCGAGATTCCCGCGATCACCGCGGCAGCCACTTTGGCCCGCAGTTTGCCCACCGCAAAGTAATCCAGGAAGAACAGCGGCACGGCCCCCTGCACGGCGATATCGTTGACGCAGTGGTTGACCAGGTCCTCGCCCACTGTGTCGTGGCGTCCGGTGAGGAACGCCACTTTCAGCTTGGTGCCGACGCCGTCGGCCGAGCTGACCAGCACGGGTTTGCGAAAGCCGGTCAGTTTGTACGCCGCGCCGAATGAGCCGATATCGGTGAGCACGCCGCGGGTGAAAGTCTGCCGGGCCAGCTTCTTAATGGAGGAAAGCGCGCGATCGGCCTCGTCGATATTGACGCCGGCATCGCGATAGCGAACGCGTGTGAGTGGGGGCAAATTCCAGTATAAAGCGGTTACGAGGGTAACCTGCGGTTCGGCGACAAACCAGTCTGAAGCGGACTACGAGGGAACGGCGTTGTCCTCATCAACGGAAACGATTGTGCCCTGATGGTACAGGATGCGCCACCCCTCAGGTGTGATCTGCCAAATGGTGGCGCGGCGCGTGAGACGCTCAGCCTGGCATAGAGTGTACGTAAAGAGGTAGGTGTCAGATCCGAGGCGGCGAAGGCCGTGGCCGTAGCTTTGCCAGCCGACAGAAGCCGCGTTGATGGGCGGATTCTGATCCAAAGTGCTGAGGATAAACTCGCGGCTGTAGCGGCGGCCGGATGCGCCAACTTCCCAATATTCGGGTGCTGTGGCCCGTTCGAAGTCGGCGAGCGTGGTGCCGAATTGGGGTGTGTGAAAGATGGGCTCGCGGCGGCGGAGTTCTTCGAGCACCGAGAGCAGATCGGGGGCAGTGTGCGTGAAGACCTCGTGATTCGTCATGACGCCATTGTACGTCGGTCACTATCGAATGACGGCCGCTCGGAGGTTGGGCAGTCGAGGGCAACTTGGCCGTATCACGCGCAAACCGCCGAGGTGGTGCGGGCTTCACAAATAGCGCACCACCGTAACCTGCGGGCGGCCTCTTGCGCCATCTCCTGCTGCACTCCAAACGCTATATAATACCGGCATTGTCTTATGAAGAAACTACTATTGAGCGCGTTTCTTGTGTTGTGCGCTTCCGCCATCGCCGAGGTTCCCTCGACCGTCGCGATCCGCAACGCAAAGATTGTGACGGTGAGCGGCCCGGTGATTGCCAGGGGCACGGTGATCGTTCGCGGCGGCTTGATCGATGCCGTAGGTGAGAATGTGCCGGTCCCGGCCGATGCCTGGGTGGTGGACGGGGAAGGCATGACCGTCTATCCGGGCTTGATCGACGGACTGAGCACCGTGGGAATTGCGGGCGCGGCACCGGCGGCGGCGGCCGCAGGCGGTGGACGCGGTGGGCGCGGCGCTAATGCTACACCGGCGACGCCAGCCTCTCCGGCGGCTCCCGAGGAACGCTCCTGGGGACCGGAAGACCGGCCGCAGACCACCAGTTGGCTTCTGGCAGCCGATGAGATTTCGGCAGGCGACCGGCGCGTCGAGACGGTTCGCGGCGCGGGGTTCACCACCGCGGTGACGTTTCCGACGCGCGGCATCTTCGGAGGGCAAGGCTCTATCATCGACCTGGTCTCGGGCGAGAAGGCCGCGGAAATGATTCTGGTTCCGGCTGCCGGGCAGTACATCGCGCTGGGACGCGGCGGCGGTTTTGGCGGTGGTGGCGGTGGTGGCGGCGGATTTCCCAGCTCGCTGATGGGAATCATCGCCTACGTCCGGCAGATCTATCTGGATGCCGATCACTACCGGCTGGTGAAGGAAGCCTATGCCAAGGACCCGCGCGGCATGCAGCGGCCGGAATATGACCGGGCGCTCGAAGGCGTGCTGGCCTCCAAGCGGATTCTGCTTCCGGCCAATCGGCTGGTGGAGATCGACCGCATGCTGCGGTTCGGCGCCGAGTTGAAGCAGCCGATGATTCTCTACGGCGCGCGCGACGCCTATCTTCCGGAAGCGGCCGACCTTTTGAAAAAGGCCAACGCCACCGTGCTGCTGAGCCTGAAGTGGCCCACCGCTCCGGTCCGCTCGCCGGACGCCGAGGATACCGATACGCTGCGCATGCTCGAACAGCGCGACAAGGC
>PLZX01000041.1 GCA_003152325.1 Bryobacterales bacterium
AGATCCGCATCTACGACGAGCTGGCCGCCCAGGTACGCCGCATCGCGGCCGCGGGCATTCGCCCGACGCACCTGGACACCCATAAACACACGCACCTGGCGCCGCCGGTGCTGGACGCAGTGGCGCGCCTCAGCGAGGAATTCGGGATCCGGTGGGTGCGGCGGCCCTTCGATTTTCCGATGAATGCGGCGGGCGGCACGGCGCCGCTCGCGACGCGCCTGGCGAGCGGCGCGATGAAGCTGCTGCGGGGCCGGTTTCACGGGGTGTTGGAGAGACACGGCTGCCGGACCACCGACCATTTCGCAGGATTCCAGATCACCGGCCGGTTCCGCACGGTGGAGTTGGTCGAACTGCTCGAACTGGTGCCGGAAGGCACAACTGAGCTGATGTGCCATCCGGGCCGGTGCGGGCCGGCTCTGCGGCAGGCGCATACGCGGTTGAAAGAGAGCCGCGAAGAGGAACTGGAAGCGCTGATAGCCGCTGAGACGCGCGCGGCGCTGGAGCGCAACGGGATCGAGCTGGTGAACTATGGGGAGCTGGGTGAAATGGTATGACTACTTTGGCGGAGAAGACTGAAACACTGGCGGTCGAGGTGTCGTGTTCGATGGATGCGCTTTCGGTTACGCTGACCGATGGGCGAGTTGTTTCAGTGCCTCTCGTGTGGTTCCCGCGGCTCGCCGACGCGTCAACGCGGCAACGGTCCGACTGGGAATTCATTGGCGGCGGCATCGGAATTCATTGGGAGGCGATTCGCTCCCGTGAAGTCCCCGTCACGTCAACTGGCCGCAAACACGCCCTGATCGTTGACAGGTCCCTGCCAGCCGCCCTCGACGATAATGGTCGCAAAAGTGCGTGTGCGGATAGCGCTCCCGGTTAAGAGAACAGTATTGCGGCTACTCCCGGCGCGCCGCTGCACCTGTGCCACACTCAAAGCATGGCCGGCAAGCTTTACCTGGTGGCGACGCCCATCGGCAACCTGGAGGACATCACATACCGCGCGGTGCGGGTGCTGCGGGAGGCTGACCTGATTGCGTGCGAAGACACGCGGCAGACCCGTAAACTGCTGGACCGCTACGAAATCTCCAAAGCCACGGTGAGCTACCACGAACACAACGAAGCGGAGCGCGCGGTGGAACTGGCCTCGCGGATGGCGGCGGGAGCGACCGTGGCGCTGGTGAGCGACGCGGGGATGCCGCTGGTGTCCGATCCGGGATACCGGCTGGTGCGGGCGGCCATCGAGCTCGGAGTACCGGTAGAGCCGGTGCCGGGCGCTTCGGCGGCGCTGGCGGCGCTGGCGGCTTCCGGACTTCCCACCGATTCGTTCTATTTCGGCGGCTTCCTGCCCTCCAAGCCGGGCCAGCGGGCCAAGGCGCTGGAGGCGCGGGCGGAGGAGCAAGCCACGCTAATCTTCTATGAAGCTCCGCACCGCATCCTGGAAGCGCTGGAAGCCGTCGAGCGGACGCTGGGCCCGAGGCCGGTGGTGGTGGCGCGCGAGCTGACCAAGATCCACGAGGAGTTTCTGCGGGGCACGGCGGAAGAAGTGCGGGCGCAACTGGCGGCGCGGGACAGCGTGAAGGGCGAAATCACGCTGCTGATCGGCCGGGCGGTGGGACCCGCGCCGGACGATACGCCGGTGGAAGAAGCCGTGGCGGTGCTGGTGCAGGCGGGCACGGCACGCATGGACGCCATCAAACAGGTGGCCCGCAAGCGGGGGCTATCCAAGCGGGAAGTTTACGACCGGCTGCTGCGGGAAGAATAATTCCGGCGGGAGAGCAGCGCCAGCGAAAACAGGCCGGCCGCGAGCAAGGCGGAGGTGCCGGGCTCCGGAGTCGCGGTGTCTGTGAAGACGGGAGGTGCAAATTCCGGCGTCTCGCCGCCAGGAAAGAGGGTTGTGTTGCCGTCGGTCCAGCCGTTGAGGCCCTCAAGGCTGAGAAAGTCGAAGGTGAAGTGGCCGACGACATTGCAGCCAGGGGCGTCGGGATGGTCGATGCACCCAGGAAGAAGGGGCGGGATGCCGTCCTGGCCGTCCACCGCCGCCATATCGGGCGGAAGCACGCCGAAGAAGGAGATGGAGAGTGCCCCGCTGCTGCTGGTATAAGTGATGCCGCACTGCAAGAAGAAGGGATCGCTGTTGCACGTAAAGCTGCTATCGATCAAAGTTTGGTCGAGCCCGACATTAATGGTGGTGTCCAGGGTGATGGAGGTCAGGAAGCCGCCGGTGTCGTTGTAGAGACCGATGAGGCCGGTGCATTGGTCCGTGATCGGGTCGAGGTCTCCGCATGGGCTGAAAGAACCGAGACCGCTGAATGAGTGGCTGAAACTGCCGGCGTCGATTTGCGCAGCGGGATCCTTGATCGGACCCGCCCATGCCGACACAGCGAACCACGCCACCATCCCGCACGTTGCCACGAAGCGTTTGTTTAGCATTCCTCAGCCACTCCGAACTCTCAAAGCCAGTCAATTCATGGTCACGCAGCAGGTCGGGCTGAGTCAACTGGAAGTTGACTATCGAAAGATGGACAAAGACTACCCGGTACTAGAACTAATGGTTCATTTGGACGCCTTTTTACTGAATTCCTGCAGTAGTTTAGCGAATTCCGGGGTCTTGCGGAGGTTGGCCAGTTCGGGGTCGCCATTGATCTCGCTGAGAGAGTAATTATTCCTCAGAGCTTGGCGAAGGCTGGCGATGGCGCCGGTGGTGTTACCGGCGAGGGCGTAGATGGTGGCCTCGCGGAACATGAGGAGAGTGTCATCGCTCTTGATCTGGCGAGCGTGTTGGATCAACTGCAAAGCCGTGGTTTTGTTGCCGATCTTGGCGTAGGCGATGGCCTGGGTGCCGAGGGCATCGGCATCCTGTGAGTTGACCTGGAGGCTTTTGGCGGCGAGCTTGATGGCCTGATCGTAGTCGGCCTCGGCCTTGGCAGTCTGGCCGGAGGCGCGGTAGGCATCGGCGAGATTAAGGCGGAAGCCCGCATCATTGGAATTCAGCTCGACGGCCTTCCCAAAATCTTTGATGGACTCGGGATAGCGGCCGAGGCGGAAATAGGCGACGCCGCGGTTGGAATAATAGACGGCCTTTGGCTGGATGGAAATGGCCCTTTCGTATTCCGCGATGCAGTCGCTCCACTTGTCCTGAGCCAAATAGACAGTGCCCATATTGTCGTAGCCGTTGGGGATGTCGGGCTCGAGCCTGGTGACCTGCTGAAACGCGGCAAGGGCCTCGTCATACTGCCCACCGCTGTAGTAGGCGGCCCCAAGAAAGTTGAAGTTCAGCCAGAGATACGGATTGGTCTTGATGGCCTGCTGATATTCACTGATGGCCTTCTGCTGGTCGCCGGCCTTGGCGTAGACGCCTCCCAGGCGGCGCATGCAATCGTCCGAATTGGGGACAAGATCGAGAGCGCGTTTCAACTCGGCGATCGCTTCGGGACCCTTGCCGGTGGCCGTGTAGATGCTTCCGAGAGAAGTGTGCACCTCCGGCAGGCTATCGTTGATGCCATCAGCAGCCAGGGCGGCCGTCAAGGCTTTCTCCGTCCAGGACGAATCTTTGGTGGCGTCGTACATGAGCAGGCAAGCATCCGCGCGGCCGGTAAGCGCGAGGGCAAACCGGGGGTCGTGCTGGATGGCGCTATCAAACAGGGCGAGGGCGCTCTTCAGGCTTTCCGGGTCACGCTTGACACGCACCAGATTGCGGCCGCGGAGATAGGCGTCGTAGGCGTCGCTGCTATCGGTGGGCCGGGAGCCGGTGCGCGCCAACTCCTCCTTGGTCTGGTTGATATGCAGACCGGCCACTAGCACATTGAAAGCGTCATTTTCCAGGGTGATGAGACTCTGGCGCGAGCCGTCTTTCTGCCCTTTGATGAGATTGCTGCCGTCCTTTCCGACCTTGTCCATGGAGATGATGACGGAAACCTGGTCGCCGGAGGTCTGGACGGTGGTGCGAACCAGCAGAGTGACGCCGAGCATTTTGGCGATCTTGTCGTCGTCCTTGAATTTCGCGATGACGTTGTCGACGTTCTTGCCGCTGGCGACGTAAACGTTTTTCAACCCGGCGAGCTTGGCGGCCAGGGTGTCGACGACGCCGTCGCCAATATAGCTGAACAACTGATCTCCCTGGTAGTTAACGGGCAGGACGGCAACGTAATGGGTAGGCTGGCTGGAAACAGCGGCGTCTTTGGGCGCGCCGAGGATGAGGTGGCGCGTCGCGGGGATCGCGAAAATCAGCACCACTGCCAGTGCGACAGCGCCGATGACGATTCCCCAGCGCCCGGTGGGCCTGGGGATTTCGATGCTGATGGTGGCGGAGCCGGGTTTGGGACCGGCTTTGGGCGCGGAAGTGGTTGTAGTGGTGGTGGCGGATGGGCTGAGAGCAGGGGCGTTTTGGGCGTCCAGATCGTCGAGCACCTCGCGAGCGGTTTGGTAACGCTTGGCGGGATCCCGCTCCAGGCACTTCAGAATGATGGTGGCAAGGTAATCGGGCATCTCCGGGAAGATGGTCCGGGGGTCCTGCGGCTCGGCAGTGACGCGCTGGTACATGAGCTGCATAGCGGATTCGCCGCGGAAGGGGATATCCGCGGTGAACATTTCGTAGATGATGAGGCCCATGGAATAAATGTCGGCGCGATGATCCACGTCGCGGGCCTCCACCTGTTCGGGAGACATGTAGCGCGGGGTGCCGAGGATCTGGCCCGAGCGCGTCATCATGGTGGCTTCCGCTTCGAGCGATTTTGCCAGTCCGAAATCGGAGACGTAAATATTATCGGATTGGTCGATCAGGATGTTCTGCGGTTTGAGATCGCGGTGAACCACGCCTTCGCTGTGGGCGGCTTCGAGGGCGGAGCACAACTGGCGGGTGAACTTAAGCGCGCGGTCGAAGGGCAAGCGGCCGCCCTTTTCAATAACGCCGGAAAGATCCGTGCCTTCGACCAGGGCCATGGTGATGAACTTGACGCCGCCGGCATCCCCGAGATCGTGAATCCGTAGGATATTCTTGTGTGATATCTTGCTGGCGAGCAGCAATTCCTGCTTGAAGCGCTGCATGGTCTGGGGGCTGGTGGCCAGTTCGGGCCGGACCAATTTCAGCGCAACGGTGCGGCCGAGTTCGGTGTCGTAAGCCCTGTAGACCGCCCCCATGCCGCCTTCCCCGAGCAGGGACTCAATGCGGTAGCGGGTGCCGAAAGCCGTGCCAGGCGCCAGAGTGGTGGGCATGGCGGGGCGTGCGCCGGATGCTGCCGGAAGGGCCCAGGTGACAGAATGGGATGCGCCGGGCGGCAGACCTGGACCGGTGGCAGATCCGTCCAGCATGACGGTTTGTGCGTCATCGGCCGCCTGGAAGGAACGCCCACACTGGTGGCAGAATCGTACGTTATCGGGATTGTCGGCATTACAAGCAGGGCATACCATTGCCGGCTACCTCGGGAACACGCTTGTGAAAGGCGGTATCCGCTTATTATGTGACAGTGAGGGGCTGGGTGCAACGTGAGGCGGGGCGCCGCAGCGCCGCTCCCCGAATAATGAGAAAATAGCAGAGATCCTGAATGCCCAACCCCGGCCCCACGCCCGCGCACATGTATCGCTTCCTGATCCTTTTCTGCGTCTGCCTCCTGGCCGGCTTCATCCTTCTGTTCACTCCCTTCACCCAGCCCGCCGTAAATGGCTATTCGAGAGGCATTGTCTCGCTCGCCGCGGTCCTCATCCGCGTCTGCGGCGGCCGCGCCGTGGCCCTGGCCGACCTCATGCAAAACCCCGTCAGCCATTTCGAAATCCGCATGGCTAACGGCTGCAACGGTGTCAACGTCACCGTCCTGCTCTGGGCCGCGGTCCTCGCGTTCCCCGCTTCCTGGGCCCAGAAAGGCAAAGGAGTGCTCGCCGGAACGCTCGCCATCCACTCCGTCAACCTCGTCCGCTTCATCAGCCTCTTCTATCTCGGTCAGTACAGTCAACGCTGGTTCGACTTTGCGCACATGTACTTGTGGGAAAGCCTCATGATGCTCGATACCCTGGTGGTCTTCTGGACCTGGGCCTACTTCGTGCGGAAATCGGGATCGATCGCCCATGCCGGCGCGCACTAGGCCCCAGCTCCGCTTTTTGCTGCGAGGCTCCCTCCTGGTAGTCGTCATGCTCACCGTCTGGTGGTTGCTCCTGCTCGATCCCCTACTCGGCACGCTGCGCGTTTCCACCGGCCTCGCGCTTCACCTCGTACCCGGCAACGGGTCGACAGCCCAAGCCACCAACGATGCCTTCGGCAACTGGGTGCTGCAAGTGCCGATCCCCGGCTTCGTCCAGAGGAGTGACGCCGTGCAGAAGATGTTCGAGCCCGCCGTGCGCCCCGTCCGCCTGCCCTCGCTTAAGCTGGCCGTCGCCCGCGACGTGCCCGTCTTGTTTTCCCTCGTCTTCCCGCTCTTCTGGGCCGCCGCTCTGGCCGGCCCCTTCAGCCGTAGCACCTGGAAGATCCTGCTGGCCGGGACCGCTGTCGTCTATCTCGTCTCCGTCGGCTGCATCATGCTCTACTCCGTCTATATGATCGACCGCAATCTCGCGTACACCAGCGGCGCCGCCAACTCCGTCCTCAACTTCGTCGAGTACCTCAATATGTACGTGGTCCCATATGCCGCTCCACTATTGATCGCGCTCGCCCTCAATGCCGACTTGCGCGCTCAGATCTTCTCCTCAGACTTGGCGTAGCCGGTTCCGCGGCCGGGTGGTTATCGGCACTTGAACAGCCGGACGTAGTCGTTCGCGAAGACCGGCTGGCTCTCCCAAACCCAACCGTGCGGATTTCGCCAAACGGGGTCCGTATCCTTCGCCACCAGGATGTCGATGGGCAGCTTGTTGCAGACCTGGTGAAACGTCTCGAGGTCCGCCTCGGAGGAATAGAGTTCCTCGATGCTCGCCAGAATGGGAGCGCACAGGCGTGGGTCGCCGCCGAAAACGCTGATGCAATTCGAACCCCCGGCAACGAACCGGCGATCCGCATAGAGCCAGGCTGCCGTATCCTGTACCACCTTGGGATTGAACTGCACCACCGACGTGGGGGGCGTCTGGCGGCCCACCCATTCGTAGGCTTCCCGAACGGCATAAGTGCGCCGCCCGAGTTGACGGTCGGCTCCCATCCAGGAGATGAGGGGGACGGCGCCACCGTCCGAGAGTACGGTGTAGAAGCGCAGAATGGAGACGTCGTACAGAGTCCCGGCCGCTCCCAGGCCGATCAGAGATGCAAGCAGCACCCTGCGTGTGAGGCGAGGCCACTCGGCCAGCAGATCGGTGGCCCACAGCAGCAGTACAAATTGAGCGATGAGGAAGCCCCGCCATCCCAGATCGTTGTTATCGATCAGGCCGGAACGAAAAAACGTGCAGGTCAGCACGCTGACGGCGGCCATGGCCCCCGCGGCGAGTTCTCGCCGGCCGAGCGCGCCGGGTTTAGCCTTCCACGATTTCCATTGCCACCAGCCCACCACAAAAAACAGGCCCAGTTCCAGAAAATAGTTCAGCGGCAGCAGTACCAGATCCCCGATGGCTAACTGCCACGTCTTGCGAAGTCCGACCGCTCGCATGAAGAACTCGGGAAAGATGAAGCTCCGCACAGCGAATACGACCGGTGGTCCACCACTAGCGGGCCCCACCAGGGTGCTTAGGTATGGAATCGAGAGCAGCGTGCAGGTCACACCGGCAACGATCAGCGCCACGGTATCCTGGCGCCATTTCTTCCATAGGGTGATGGCAGTCCAGACCAGCAGGAAGATCGCGAAAACGAAGACCACGTGAATCGAGGCGCCCACGGCGGTGGCGAAAGCCAGCCCGGCGACCAAGCCGTTCTTCAGGACGCCCCGCCTGCCGGGCTCCGACGGCGCCTGCCACACAATCAGGAAACCGGTGAGGCAGGCAATCAGGCCGGAGACATGATGGGGCTCCCAAAGCATGGTATAGACCCAGCCATCCACCTGTTCGTTCCACCATTCCAGGCTCGGAAGAACCATGCTGGTGAGGCGGCCCGCGTAGAGCAGAACGAGCATCAGAGTGGGCACAATATCGAGGCCGGTTACTCCCAGCAGCGCGACGGCGATCGCTGTGCGGCGGCGCAATTGCGTCCGGCCTTGCGCGGAGAAAAGCCGCAGATAAAGGGTGATGAGAGTCATCAGCCCTAGGCCGGCCCAGGGCGTCCCCCCGATCAGCGCCTGCCGCGCGGTCATCGCGCCACCTCCCAGGCGGTACACGAGACTGCACAGGATCAACCAGAAGTAGTGGTAGCGCATCGTGACGGGTGAGCCAGGGAAGAAGAAGGGGGTTTCGGGCGGCATGCCCGTGGTGGCCAACGCGTGAACCATCGAGCTACGGACCGAATAGTCGAAGCTGATGACGGAATAGTAGAGCCGGTGGCCCAGTTGCAGATCGACCAGCGAGAGCAGGGCCAGCGCGGTCCAGCCGCCAGCCAGTCCCAGGATCAGCGGCGAAATGCGGGGGCGGCCCGCCCTGCGTAGCCCGGACCCGGCCAGAACCGCCACGTACACCCACGATGCGCCGAACAGAATCCAGACCGCGCCCATGGAGAGAAAGTGGGCGAGCAGGTACGTCAGAATCGGGCAGATGGAAATGGAGAGCGGGATGCTGAGCGCGAGGCGAAAAGCGGGCGTGCGAGAGCGGAAGGCGAACAGATTGAGCAGCCACGCGGCCGCGTAGCCCGGCACGAACACGAAGAGCGGAAACAGGCTGAAGGCGGTGAGGCTCCCGAGGATGTCCGAAATCGTGAAGTTATGGGTCGCCATCGGGCTCCGGCGCTAATCCCTAAGATAGCGCGGGGCAACCGGTCAATAAACCGTCCGCAGCCGCTCTGCCGCCGCTTCCGCCGTGATGTCGCGCTGCGGCGTCGCCAGCATTTCGTAACCCACCAGAAACTTTCGCACCGTCGCCGAACGCAGCAGCGGCGGATAAAAATGTGCGTGCACATGCCATTCGGCATGCGCTCCGCCATCGGTGGGCCGTTGGTGAATCCCCATCGAGTAAGGAAAAGAAACGTGGAACAGCCGGTCGTATCGCGACGCGGTCCGCTTCAGAATACCCGCCAGGCCGTCGCGTTCCGCGTCCGTAAACCCATCGATGCCGCTTGCGTGGCGCTTCGCAATCACCATCGTCTCGAACGGCCACACCGCCCAGAACGGCACCACCACCAGGAAGCTGTCGTTCTCTTCCACCAGGCGCTCGCCGGCGGCCCGCTCGATCTTCGCGTATTCGCACAGCAGGCACGCGCCCCGCTGGCCCAGCCAGGCCTGTTGCGCCGCCGTCTCTTTGGCCACTTCGTTCGGCACCGCATGGTTCGACCAGATCTGGCAATGCGGATGCGGATTGCTCGCCCCCATCATCGCGCCCCGATTCTCAAAAATCTGCACGGAGTTGATGAGCGGCCGCGCGCCCAGCTCGCGATACTGTTCCACCCACACATCCATTACACGCCGCAAATCCGCCGGCTCCATGTTCGCGATCGTCAGATTGTGTTGCGGCGAAAAACAGACTACGCGGCAAATCCCCGGCTCCGATTCCGCCACCAGCAGCCCGTCCTGTTCGAAGCGCTGCAGCTCGGTATCGGGCTTGAGCGCGGCGAAATCGTTATCGAAGACAAATGTCGAAGTGTACTCGGGATTCCGCGCGCCGCCCGCTCGCTCATTCCCCGGGCAAAGATAGCATTGGGGATCGTAGTCGGGCTGCGTGCCGGCGGCCGCTTCCTCCATCTGCCCTTGCCAGGGCCGCGCGGTGCGGTGCGGCGACACCAGCACCCATTCGCGCGTCAGCGGGTTGAATCGCCGGTGCGGATCCTGTTTCCAATCGAACATGCACTCTCATGGTAGCGAATGGAAACCCACCCGCGGCCCGCCGCGTTTACAATCCTATAGCGAAGATCATGCGACTCGCCACCACGTTCTTTCCGGTGCTGGTTTTCACAACCGCGGCTTTTGCCCAGGATCGGGAAATCGGCATTGGCATCGGCTTTGGATTCTATCGCGATGTATCTATCGCCAATGCCAACGGCACGGCGCAGGCAGGCTTCGGGCCGCGCTTTGCGCTCAGCGCCGCAGGCGGCCTCAATTGGGCGGAACACTTCGGAGCCGAAGCCCGCTACACGTTTCAGGATGGCGACCTCGCGCTGCAGTCCGGCTCGCGCGAAGCCAATCTCGATGGCGAAGCGCATTCCCTGCTCGGCGAAATGCTCTTCTACGCCAGCGCTCGCCGGAAGCGGTTCCGTCCATTTGCCGCCGCCGGCTTCGGCGTGAAACTCTACCGCGGCACTGAAGCCGTGAGCGGCGTGCGTCCGCTGACGGAATTCGCAACTTTGCAGACCGCCTCCCAGTTCCGCCCGCTCCTCACCTTCGGCGGCGGCCTGAGGTACGCGCTCTCGGACCGCTGGATGCTGCGCCTGGACTTGCGCGATTACCTCACGCCATTTCCCACTGGCGTCATTGCGCCCGCGCCCGGCTCGAAGTCCGGCGGCTGGCTGCACGATTTTGTGCCGGTCCTCGGCGTCGGCCGGACTTTTTGATATGCGGCGCGCTCTCATCGCCGGATTGGCGTGCGCCGCGGCCGCCGCCGCCCAGGTGAGAGTCGCCGGCCGCGTCGTCGACGAAGACGGAGCGCCCGTCCCCGCCGCGCGCGTCGCCGTCCACTGCGGCGCGGCGCCCGCCGTCGAAAGCCAAACCGCGCCCGCCGGAGTTTTCGAGATGTCGCTCCCACCGGGCGATTGCACGGTGAATGTCGACCATGCCGGCTTCTTCGAACTGCGCGACCGCCCGCTACACATCGGCTACGGCCCCACCGAAGTGACGGTGACACTCAACCCGCAGCACGAAGTCTTCCAAAGCGTCACGGTCGGCGCACTGCCCGCGCCGGTCGATCCCGCGCAGACCCAGGGCGAGCAGCGGCTGAGCGGGACCGAAGTCAACGACATCCCCTATCCCGCCAGCCACAGCCTGCGCAATGCCATGAAGCTGATGCCCGGCGTCATCCAGGACCCCACCGGCGGCCTTCACTTTCAAGGCGGCGCCGAATACCAGACCCGCTATACGCTGGATGGTTTCGACATCACCGATCCCATCGACGGCCGCTACTCCACGCGCCTCGCCGTCGAAGGAGTCCGCTCGCTCGATCTCGTCGATTCGCGCGAATCCGTCAACCTGGGCAACGGCTCCGCTGGCACCCTCGTCATTCAACCCGAAAACGGCGCCGACC
The DNA here is from genome assembly GCA_003152325.1 of Bryobacterales bacterium. GTDB lineage: Bacteria > Acidobacteriota > Terriglobia > Bryobacterales > Bryobacteraceae > PALSA-129. The sequence goes on from PLZX01000041.1 coordinate 11,215, forward strand.
AGCTCCACTCCACCGCCACCAACTTCATTCCCGGCCTGGACGTTCACTCCGGTGTGCGCTTCGGCGATTGGACCCCCCGCGTCGGCGTTTCCGGCCCCATCGTCAAAGGCCGCGCCTGGTTCTCCGATAGCTTCGACGGCGAATACAACAGCGGTTACGTTTCCGGCTTGCCGAAGGGCCAGAACACCAACGCCACCTGGGCCGCCGGCAACCTGTTGCACACGCAGGTCAATTTAACCCCCACCACCATTCTGTTCGCGGACCTGCTGGCGGATTTCGATCGCCAGGCGCACAACGGCCTCGGCGTACTCGATCCTTTCTCCACCACCACCACGCTGCGCGATCGTCAGTGGCTCGCCGCCGTGAAGGAATCGCACGCGTGGGCGGGCGGCGCCGTGCTCGAAACCGGCTTCGCCTGGCAAAGCGTCGAGCGCGATCGCACGCCCCAAGGTAACCTGCCCTATATCGTGGCGCCGGCCGGTCGCAGCGGAGATTACTTCGTGCGCTCGCGCGAGCACGGTCGCCGCGATCAGCTCTTCGTCAACTATTTTCCGCGCGTGCACCGTTTCGCCGGACGCCACCAGCTTCAACTCGGCGCCGACGCGCAGCGCCTCGATTACACCGGCCAATTCCAGCGCACCGCCTACGAACTGCTCGGCCTAGCCGGCCTGCCGCTGTTCCAAACTAGCTTTCAGGGGAGCGGTGATTTCGACCGGCCGGGCGCTTCCGTCGCGACCTACGTCACCGATCACTGGCAGCCTGTCCCCCGGTTGGCCATTGATGCCGGAGTGCGCGAGGACTGGGACGAACTCGCGCGCCAGGCGGCCCTTTCGCCGCGCCTCTCAATGGCGTATGCGCCCTTCGCAGACGCCCGCACCAAGCTCACTGCCGGTTACGCCATCCTGCACGATGCCACCAACCTCGCGCTGTTCAGCCGGCCGCTCGATCAACAGGCCGTCACGGTTCCCTATTCCTCCACCGGCGTGCCCGGAGCGCCGCTGGTCACCACGTTCGTCTCCGGGCAAAACCTCCGGCTCCCGCGCTACGACAAGTGGAGCGGCGGCCTCGAACACGAATTCGCACACCGCATTTCCACCCGCGCCGAATGGCTGCACAAGCGCGGCCGCGACGGCTTTGTGTACGCACCGGAGAACACCGCCGCTCCCCTCACCGTGCAGCCGGTTCTGCTGAGCTACGGATTCGGCGGGAGGTATGCGCTTGCCAATCAGCGCCGCGATGCCTATGACGAAGTGGCGTTCACCGCACGGCAGACGTTCGGCGACCAGTACGGTTGGATGGCCAGCTACGTCCGCTCGCGCGCCGCCTCAAACGCCGTCCTGGATGCCAGCGTCGATCAACCTCTGCAGGTGCTGAACAACTTCGGCCGGATGCCGTGGGACGCGCCCAACCGTATTCTGGGATGGGGTTACTTCCCGCTGCCGTTCAAGAACTGGGCCGTGGCGTTTCTGGCGGATTACCGCACCGGCTTCCCCTTCGCCGTCACCAGTGATTCCGGCACAGTGGCGGGCCCGGTGGATGCACATCGCTACCCATCCACCTTCGATCTCAACCTCGCCATTGAACGCCGGTTCACCTTCGCCGGCTATCGTCTCGCCGTTCGCGCCGGTGCCAATAATCTCAGCGGCCACCGCAACCCCACCGCCGTCAATAGCGTGATCGGCGCGCCTCAGTATCTACAGTTCTTCGGCGACGAAGGCCGCCACTTCGTCCTGCGCATCCGGGTCTTCGGACGCGCCCCGCGCTGACTGACACTCGTCGCCGGCCGCTATACAATGGACCCTCGGGGGTTCCGTCATGTCTCGATCTTTCTTCGCGTTCGCAACTTGTCTCAGTCTCCTGGCAGCGCCCGCGCTTCGCGCGCAAGGGCGCGGCGGCGCGCAACCAGCCGGGCCTCTGCCGCGCATCGAAGAGCGCACCGGCGGCATGCAGAAGATCGACGGCTACTTCCCGCTCTATTGGGACGAGCGTACCGGCAGCCTGTGGCTGGAGATCGCGCGCTTCGACAACGAGTTCCTCTATACTACCGGGCTCGCCGCCGGACTGGGATCGAACGACATCGGCCTCGACCGCGGCCAGGAAGGCAGTTCCCGCATCGTTTCCTTCCAGCGTGTCGGACCGAAGGTGATGCTGGTGCAAGGCAACGAAGCCTTCCGCTCATCGAGTGCCAACGCGGCCGAGCGGCGCTCCGTTGAAGATTCCTTCGCCAAGTCCATCTTGTGGGGCTTCACCATCGCCGCCGAAAGCAATGCGCGCGTGCTGGTGGACGCCACCGATTTCTTCCTGCGCGACGGGCACGGCGCCGGCAATGCGCTCCGCCCCGGAACTTATCGCGTGGACCGCACGCGCAGCGCCGTCTACATGCCGCGCACCAAAGCCTTCCCCAAGAATTCCGAAATTGAAGTAACCCTCACGTTCGCCAACGATGCCGCCGGAGGCGGTCGCGGCGGTGGCGCAGCCGGCCCAGCCCAAGGCCCGCCGCCGATCGGCGCCGGTGCTCCCGCCCTCGATGGCGGCGGTGGCGGAGGTCGCGGGGGCGGCCTGTTCTCCGGCAGCGTGGCCAGTGTCACACCGGCCGCAGACTCCGTGACCTTGCGCGAGCACTACTCGCTAGTCGAGCTTCCGGATAGAAACTTTCGCCCGCGTTACGACGATCCACGCGCCGGGTACGGCGGCTCGAGTTTCGTCGATTACAGCGTGCCCATTGGCGAGCCCATGGTGGTGCGCTACCTGCACCGCCATCGGCTGGAGAAAAAGGATCCAAGCGCCGCCATCAGCGAGGCCGTCAAACCCATCCAATACTGGGTGGACCCGGGCGCGCCCGAGGACGTGCGCAAAGCATTGGTGGAAGGCGCGGGTTGGTGGAACCAGGCCTTCGAAGCGGCCGGCTTCCGCAACGCCTTCCAGGTGGCCGTGCTGCCCGACGGCGCCGACCCCATGGACATCCGCTACAACATGATTAACTGGGTCCACCGGTCGACTCGCGGCTGGAGCTCGGGCGGCACCGTCAATGACCCGCGCACCGGCGAGATCATCAAGGCCACCGTAACCCTGGGCTCGCTGCGCGACCGCCAGGATTACCTGATCTTCGAAGGCCTGCTCTCGCCCTATACCACCGGCAACGAGAAGCCCGACATCCTCTACCAGACCGCGCTCGCGCGCATCCGTCAACTGGCCGCCCACGAGGTGGGCCACACCCTGGGCCTCGGCCATAACTACTACGACAGCACCAAGGGATGGATCTCCGTGATGGACTATCCGCACCCGGCCGAGAAGCTGCGCGACGACGGCACCATCGATATCTCAGACGCCTACCCCGCCCGCATCGGCGATTGGGACAAGGTCGCCATCGATTACGGCTACCGCCAGTTTCCCGCCGGCACCGCCGAAGCGGCCGCGCTCGCAAAAATCCTCGACGATGCCTGGGCCCAGGACATCCGCTACTTCACAAACCAGGACACCGACACGCATCCGCGCGTGGATCAATGGTCGAACGGCGTCAACCAGGCAGAGGAATTGAACCGGATCATGAGAGTGCGGCGCGCAGCCCTCGACCGCTTGGGCGAGCACACCATCCGCAACGGCGCGCCCATGGCCACCATCGAGGAGCCGCTGGTGCCCATCTACATGTATCACCGGTACTCGGTGGAATCGGCCGCGTCCATGGTGGCCGGCATCGATTACATCTACGCCATGCGCGGCGACGGCCGCACGCCGGTGAAATATGAGTCCGCCGCCAATCAGCGCCTGGCACTGGAAGCGCTGGCCGCTACGCTCAAACCGTCCGAGCTCGAAGTCCCCAGGCAGGTGCTCGAGGCCATTCCGCCGCGCCCGCCGGGGTTCGGTATGCACCGCGAGCTGTTTCCGCGCACCACTGGATCCGGCTTCGATCCGTTGAGCCCGGCAACCATCGCATCCGATGTGACTGTCGGCTTCGTGCTGCAACTCAACCGCGCCGCCCGCATGGTGGCGCAGCACGCCATCGATCCTACAATGCCCGGCCTTGAAGAAGTGATCGATCGGCTGGCCAAAGCCGTCTTCGACGCTCCCGTCGCCTCGGCCTACGAATCCGAGATCCGTCGCGCCGAAGAGCGTGTGTTCGTGGATCGCGTGATGTGGCTCGCTGCGGGCTCGCCGAATGGGCAGGTGCGGGCGATTGCGTCCTGGCGGCTTTCAGGCTTGCAGAACCGCCTGGAAACCGAGGGAACGGGAAGTGAGAGCGAACTGGCGCAGCATCGCCTGCTGGCCGCCGACATCAAGCGCTTCCTCGAACGCCCCGCCGAAGCCGCGCGAACGATGCCGGCCCCTGGAGCCCCTCCCGGCGCCCCCATCGGCGGCGACCCCGGCTGGGATTGGCTCGCTCCCGTCCCCCTCTGCACCTGGAGCGACGCGCACCCCGGCTGGTGGACCACCGCGGACTGGCTGCTGATGTAAGCCGGCAGTCTCTTTCTTGATTCGCACAGCGGAGTCCCAGGAACGGACAGTGCCGCCGATGGCCGATCTACTGGAATCAGGCTGCTGCGAATGGAAACAGAGTTGCAGATATGTAACTCTGAGAGAAGGCCATGCGGACTATCTGGCAGGATTTGCAGTTCGGCCTGCGCCTGTTCCTGCGCAGCCCCGGATTCACCGCCGTGGCGGTGCTCACACTGGCCCTTGGCATTGCAGCCAATATAACCGTGTTCAGTTGGATCGACGGACTGCTATTGCGTCCCTTCCCCGGCGCCCGCGACAGCCATCAACTGGCGGTGCTGGAGGTGAGTCAGTCCGGAGCGCCCAACGGCGCCAACCAGACCTCGTATCTGGACTACCGCGACTATCGCGCCAACCTGAAGTCGCTCGCCGGCCTGGCGGTTCACCGCGAAGAAGTTTTCAGCCTCGGTAATATAGACAGCGCACAGGCGGTCTGGGGCGAACTGGTTTCCGGCAATTATTTCGAAGTGCTGGGAGTGAAGCCGAGCTATGGCCGCGTATTCACTCCCGACGAAGATGGCGACAAGCTGGGCGCGTACCCCGTTGCCGTCATCAGCCAACGCGTGTGGCTGGGGCGCTTCCAGGGGGACCCGCGCGTAGTCGGCAAGAGCTTGCGTGTGAACCAGCGCGAGTTGACCGTGGTGGGCGTCGCGCCTGCTGAGTTCCGCGGAACCATCCCGGGTCTGGCCTTCGATATCTGGATCCCGGTCACCATGGGCAAGGAGCTGGGGCTGCTTGATGAATCGGCCTTCCGCAATCGCGGAGAGAGGGGAGTCTATGCCGTGGCGCGGTTGAAGCCGGGCGTGGGCGTCGCACAGGCCAGCGCCGAAGCCGCGACGTTTGCCCGCAACCTGGAGACCACGTACCCGAAAACCAACCTTGGCGTGAATGCCGGCATTTTGCCCGCATGGAGATTTCACGGCGGAGCCCCGCAGTTGCTGCTGGGGCCTTTGCGCATCCTCATGGCAATCTCCGCCCTGGTTCTTCTCATCGTTTGCTCGAATGTCGCCAACCTGCTGCTGGCCCGCTCGATCGCGCGGCGCAAGGAACTCAGCATTCGCCTCGCGGTCGGCGCATATGGGAGCCGCCTGTGCCGGCAGTTGCTCACGGAAACCTTGCTGCTGGCAATTGCCGGAGCAGCCGTCGGATTGCTGCTCGCATCCTGGATGGCGGACCTGCTTCCCGCTCTGATCCCCAAAGTGAACGCCCCCATCGCGCTGGGATTCCAGCCGAGCGGCCGGGTGATGGTTTTCACGATCCTGACCTGCGTGCTGGCGACCGTCCTTTCGGGCGCCGCACCGGCCTTATTCTGGCTGCGATCCGATGTCAACAAGTCACTCAAAGAAGGTGGGCGCAGCGGAAGCCAGGGAGCGCATTCCGATCGCATCAGGAGCCTGCTGGTGGTCGCCGAGGTCACCATGGCGACGGTCGCTCTGATTGGGGCGGGCCTGTTCGTCCGGAGTTTTCATAATGCCAGGGAGATCAACCCCGGCTTCGACCGGAACCATGTCGTGCTCGCGCGGTTTTATATGGGCGGCGCCGATCTCTCCACCACAGAGATGCAGCAGTTCTGCCTGAGACTGCGCGACCGGCTGCGCTCGAATCCGGCCATCACGGATGTGAGCTATGCCAACTATGCCCCACTCGGCTCCCCTGGGGGACCCTGGGCCTCTGTGGACGTCGAGGGCTACACGCCGGCCCTGGGCGAGTCCACCGGTATCAATGAATACTTGGTTGCGCCAGGATACTTCGACACGCTCCGGATCCCGCTGTTGCAGGGTCGCGACTTCAAGGAGAGCGACGACGCGAACACTCCTCCGGTGGTGATCGTCAACGAATCCTTCACTCGGCGGTACTTTCATGGGAGCAGCCCGTTGGGCCGCAAAATCCGTTTCTTCGGCGACTGGGCCACGGTGGTCGGTCTAGCCAAAGACTCCAAGTACTTCAATATCGCGGAGACGCCGCGGCCCCACTTCTTTGCGCCGTTCCGGCAGCGGGGGGGACGCGGCAACGACCAGCAGCTCTACTTCTTCGTTAAGTCCGCCGGCGAGCCGGCTCCCGTCTTTGCGGCGTTGCGCCGCGAAGTGGCAGCGGCCGGCGCCGACGCCGTCGCTTTTGACGCCATGCCGCTGGTGGAATGGACCGAAGTCACCCTGCTTCCGCAAAAAGTGGCAGCCAGCCTGCTGGCGGCTCTCGGTGTGGTCGCGCTGCTTCTGGCAGCGGTCGGGTTGTACAGCGTGATGGCCTACGCCGTGAGTCAACGCAGCCAGGAGATCGGCATTCGGATGGCATTGGGCGCCCCGCCGCGCGGCGTGCTCAGCGCTGTGTTGTGGCGAGGGGCCGTATTAGCCGGGGCAGGTCTGGTCGTTGGAATCACCGCCGCCCTGGCGGCCATGCGCCTGGTGGCGGGCATGCTGGTGAACGTCAGTGCGACCGATCCGGCCACATTCGCCGGAGCGGCTTTGTTTCTGATGTCTGTCGCACTGCTGGCAAGCTACATCCCCGCGCGGCGGGCCACCAGAGTAGACCCGATCACGGTGCTGCGCTGCGAGTAGATGTGGCGTTAGTCAGCGGCTGGCTGGCGGCGTTGCGGGGTCGGCCATGTAGGCCTTCTCGATGCGGTAGATGTAATTGACGGTCTCGCGGAACGGGGGGATGCCGTTGTATTTGTCGACCACGGCGGGGCCGGCGTTATAGGCCGCCAAGGCATGCCGGAGGCCTCCGTGATATTTGTCGAGGAGATCGCGGAAATAGCGGGCTGCGGCGTCTACGTTCTGGGCAGGATCGTACGGATCGACTCCCAGGTCCTGGGCGGTTGCCGGCATCAACTGCATCAGGCCAATAGCGCCCTTGGGTGAAACGGCTTGTGGCTGGAAGTCGGATTCGGCGCGCATGATGCTGCGAAGCAGGACGCGGGGCAGGCCGTACTTATCGGCGGCAGCATCGGCTAGTTCTAGCGGCGAAGGCAGACGCGGAATCGGGACGACGAGAGGCGGCGGGTCGACTGGAGCCGGCTTGGGCGCGATCTCTTCGGCTTCGAACGTGCTGACATCGGCAGCGGCGAACTCCGTGAAACCAGAGCCGTTATAGAGGCGGACGCGGGCGCCATCCAGCTCATGGCGATCCACAAGGATACGCGCGCCGCTGGCGAGTATGGCGTACTCACCGGCGCAAGCCGTGGCGGCGGTCCAAAGCAGCAAGAATCCCAGTAATCGCATCGAGCCTATACACTATTTTGACGCAATTCGGGGCCAAAGCGTGCAGGCCTTTCTACTTCGGCTGATACGCCACGGCGTCGATTTCGATTTTGCAGCCAGGGAGCGGGAGCGCGGGCACCGAGATGGTGGTGCGGGCCGGCTTGATCTCACCGAAGAATTCGGTGTAGACCTCATTCATGGCGGCGAAATCCTTGACGTCGGTGAGGAAGACACCGCAGCGGACCACGTCGGCCATGGAGGCGCCGCAGCCTTCGAGGATGCGGCGGATATTGTTGAGCACTTGCCGGGTTTCCGTTTTGATGTCGCCGACGACGGCCTGGTTGGTGGCGGGGTCGACGGGGACCTGGCCGGAGACGTAGATGAAATCGCCGGCGCGGACGGCCGGAGAATAGGGGCCGCGGGGCGCGGCGATGCCAGGAGGGTAAATGCGTTCGATCATGGGTCAGTGTCCTTCCGCTTCGAGGAAGCGTTCGACTTCAATGGCGGCCATGCAGCCGGCGCCGGAGGCGGTGATGGCCTGCCGGTAAGAGCGGTCCTGTACGTCGCCGGCGTGGAAAACGCCGGCGATACTGGTGCGCGCGCCACCCTTGGAAATGATGTACCCATCGGCATCGGTCTCGATCTGTCCTTTGAAAACTTTGGTATTGGGGATGTGGCCGATGGCGAGGAAGAAGCCGTCGACATCCTGCAGCCAGGCTTCGCCGGTCTTGAGATTGCGCAGGCGTACGGAGGTGACGAGTTTCCGGGCGGGGTCGAGGATCTCGTCGACGACGGTATTGAGGAGAAACTTGATTTTGGGATTGGCGTGGGCGCGATCGAGCATGATCTTGGAGGCGCGGAACTCTTCGCGGCGGTGCACCAGGGTGACCTCGCTGCCGAAGCGGGAGAGGAAGTTGGCTTCCTCCATGGCGGAATCGCCGCCGCCGATGACCATGATTTTGCGGCCACGGTAGAAGAAGCCGTCGCAGGTGGCGCAGGAACTGACGCCGTGTCCGATCAGCTTGTGTTCGGATTCGAGGCCCAACCAGCGGGCGGAGGCGCCGGAGGCGACAATCAGGGTGCTCGTTTCCATCCAGTGGCCTTCGACGTTGAGGCGGAAGGGGCGGCTGGAGAGATCGGTATCGAGCACCGAACCGTGGACGTATTCGGCGCCGAAGTGCTCCGCCTGTTTCTTCATGTTTTCGACGAGGTCGGGGCCGTTGATGCCCTCGGGAAAGCCGGGGAAATTCTCCACCAGTGTGGTGAGCGAGAGTTGGCCGCCGGCTTCGTGACCGCTCACTACCAGCGGTTTCAGGTTGGCGCGAGCGGAATAAATGGCCGCGGTGTTGCCGGCGCAGCCGGAGCCGATGATGACGACGTTGCGCATGGAAAAAATCAGGGTACCACGAGGCGGGAACCAGGGAATCTCAGAAAAAGAAATCTCGCAATCGGCGCAGCGGAGAGCGGGACCCGGTGGCAGGCGGAGGCTCTGCGGCGGGGAGCGGGCGGCCGGAGGCCTCGGCCAGCAGGATGAGGGTTTCGAAAGCCTGGGCGCGTTCGGTGCGGGAGATGGCGGAGCTGTAGCGATCCTGCGGAGTGGACTGGCCCAGGGCGGAGCGGATCAGGCCGGTCCAGGGATCGCGAATGCCGTATTTGAAGCACAAGCCGCGGGCGCGGGGGAGCATGGCGGCGAGGCGGGAGCGGGCCGCATCGTAATCATGTTGCTGGCCCTCCAGATCGGAAGAAGGCTTGCCGGAGGGATCGACCAGGCGGTAATACTTGCGATAGGCGGTTTCCCACTCGTCGACGGCGCGGAAAAACTGCTCGGCCGCCTGGCGCAGCGCAGCGATGAATTCGACTTCGGAAACGGGTGGCAGGGACCCCATGGGGATGGGGTTAACCGCCGCCGACGAACTGCACAATTTCGATTTGCGAACCGGGCCCGAGGACGGTCGAGGGCCAGTGAGGCTGCTTGACGATGTGGCGGTCCAGTTCGACCGCGACACGCGCGGGATCCAGATCCAACTGGCGGAGAAGGCCGAGGATGGTCTGACCCTGGGGGGCCGATTGCGGCTCGCCGTTCACCACGATGTGGATAGGCATGTTGGTTGACACCCTTGTTTTATACCAATTATAGTCAGGTTTAGGTTTTTCTTCCCTAACACGCATGCCTACCTCACTAACCGAGACGTATTTTCCCGTCCTGGTCCAGGCTCTGCTCGCGATGGCACTGGCTGCGGGACTGCTGACGGCGTCGTACTTGCTGGGCAAGCGCGTCCGCAACAAGGTAAAAGATATGCCGTATGAATCGGGCATTGTGCCGACCGGGGACGCCCGGCAGCGATTCAGCGTGAAGTTTTACCTGGTGGCGATGCTCTTCATCCTCTTCGATATTGAGGCGATTTTCCTGTATCCGTGGGCCGTGGTCTATCGCGATCTGAAAATGGCGGGATTCGTGGAGATGCTGATCTTTGTGGTTTTAATCCTTTCCGGATTCTTCTATATCTGGAAGAAGGGGGCGCTGGACTGGTCCAGGCCGGAAGGCGCCAGCCGGAAGCAGTAACAGACTCGAAATGCTACCCGACAGCTTGCGACAACAGGCCACGGCACTGGCTGTGGAGGCCTTCGACGGCGACGCCATCACCGGCGGCAACTCCGATCACAGTGAGTTGACGCTGGAGATCGCGGCGGCCAAGATCGGGAGCGTCTGCGGCTTCCTGAAATTCGACCAGGGATTCGTGCGCCTGAGCACGGTGACGGCGGTGGACCGGTATCCCGCGGAGCCCCGGTTTGAAGTGGTGTATCACCTGCACTCGGTGGAGCACAACCAGCGCGTGCGGTTGAAGTGCCAATTGACCGGGACGGAGCCGGCGATCGATTCGGTAACCTCGGTGTGGCGCGGCGCGAACTGGTATGAGCGGGAAGTCTTCGACCTTTTCGGCATCCAGTTCCGCAATCACCCCAACCTGAAGCGGATCATGATGCCGGACGATTGGGAGGGCCATCCGCTGCGCAAGGACTATCCCATTACGGGGTCGAGGGTTTAGGCGATGGGCGAACTGGCGAATCCGGAACAGACGGCGGCGGTGGCGGAAGAGGAAAAGCCGCAAACCGGTTCGCGACGCATGGTCCTGAACATGGGGCCGCAACATCCTTCCACGCACGGCGTGCTGCGGCTGGTGTTGGAACTGGACGGCGAAACCATCATGAAGTGCGAGCCCGAACTGGGCTACCTGCACACGGGAATCGAGAAAGAATTCGAGGTCAAGAATTACCAGCAGGCGGTGACGCTGACGGACCGCGTGGATTACCTGGCGCCGCTCTCCAACAATCTGGGCTACTGCCTGTCGGTGGAGAAGTTGTTGGGTCTGGAGATTCCGCCGAAAGCGCAGTGGATGCGCGTGATGCTGACGGAATTGACGCGGCTGAACAGCCACCTGGTGTGGCTGGGCACGCATGCCCTGGATATCGGCGCGATGAGCGTGTTCCTGTATTGCTTCCGCGAGCGCGAAGACATCCTGCGCATTTTCGAGATGTTCTCCGGCCAGCGGATGATGACCAGCTATTTCCGCATCGGGGGCCTGGCGCTCGAACCGCCGCGAGGCTGGTACGAGCGGGTGAAGAAATTCATCGACACCTTTCCCAGCCGGGTGGATGAGTACGAGAACCTGCTCACCGGCAACCGCATCTGGATGGGGCGCACGCAGGGCGTGGGACGGATTCCGCTCGAGGACATGCTGGACCTGGGCGTGACCGGGCCGATGCTGCGCGCGGCCGGGCTGAAGATCGACGCGCGCAAGGACGAGCCGTACTCGAGTTACGAGAAATTCGATTTTGAAGTGCCGGTGCGCACGGAAAACGACGTTTTCGCGCGCTACCTGGTGCGGCTCGAAGAGATGCGCCAGAGCACGCGGATTGTGCGGCAGGCCATGGACGGTATGCCCGAGGGGCCCTGGAAGGCCGACGACCAGCACGTGGTGCTGCCGGATCGGGAAAAGATGAAGACCCAGATGGAGGCGCTCATCTACCACTTCAAGATTGTGACGGAGGGGTTCCGCGTGGCCGCCGGCGAAGTCTACCAGGTGATTGAATCGCCGCGCGGCGAGTTGGGATTTTACGCCGTGAGCGATGGGACGGCCAAACCGTACCGCGTGCACATGCGGACACCGAGCTTCGGCAATCTGCAGGCAACCTCGGTGATGGTGGAAGGGACGCTGATCGCCGATCTGATCGCGGGGATCGGCAGCATGGATTTTGTGCTGGGGGATACGGACCGTTAGGTCGCGGGCAAATGACTTTTTCTCCACAACTCGAAGTGCGGTTCGCGAAGCTTCTCACCAGCTACCCGCCGGGACGGCAGCGGTCGGCGATGATTCCGATGCTGCTTTACGCTCAGGATGAGCTGGGGCATATTTCCGACGAGTTGATCGAGGAAGTGGCCCGGCGCGTGGGCGTGAGCACGTTGCAGGTGAACGAAGTGCTCTCGTATTACTCCATGCTGCACCGCAAGCCCCTCGGGAAATTCCACGTGCAAGTGTGCACCAACATCAGTTGCCTGCTGCACGACGGCGACAAGCTGTACGAACACGCCTGCAAGAAATTGGGGATCGGCCACAAGGAAGTGACGGCGGACGGCCAGATCTCCGTCGAAGAAGTGGAGTGCATCGGGGCGTGCTCGTGGGCGCCGGCCATCCAGGTGAATTACGATTTCCACCATTTTGTAACGCCGGAGAAGCTGGACGAGCTTCTGAACGGCCTGAGGAAGAAGCCCTAGCGCATGCTGTACAACGACCCCAGCCCGCTTGAGACGAAAGTGCTGACGCGCCGTTTCGGAATGGCGAATTCGGCGTCCATCGAGACGTACCTGGCGACCGATGGGTACGTTGCGTTTCGCAAGGCGGCCGGAATGAAGCCGGAAGAGATCATCGAGGAGATGAAGGCGTCGAACCTGCGCGGGCGCGGCGGCGCGGGATTTCCGGCGGGGATGAAGTGGAGTTTCGTGCCGCGAACGTCGCCCAAGCCGAAGTACATCGTAGTGAACGCCGACGAAAGCGAACCCGGCACCTGTAAAGACCGCGTGCTGATTGAGAACGACCCGCACCAGTTGATCGAAGGCGTGCTGATCGCGGGGCTCGCCGTCGATGCGCACGCGGGCTATATCTACGTGCGCGGCGAGTATCGCTACCTGATCGAGATTCTGGACAAGGCCATCGCGGAAGCCTACGAAAAAGGGTGGCTGGGGAAGAATATCCAGGGCACCGGTTTCGATTTCGATTTGTACACGCACACCGGCGCCGGGGCGTACGAATGCGGCGAGGAATCGGCACTGCTGGAATCGCTCGAAGGCAAGCGCGGGATTCCGCGCATCCGGCCGCCGTTTCCGGCTGTGGTGGGCGCGTTTCAGTGCCCCACGGTGCTGAATAACGTGGAGACTTATTGCGCGGCGCCGGCGATCCTGCGCGACGGCGGCGCGGCGTATGCGGCGCTGGGAGTGCCGAAGGCGGGCGGCACGAAAATGACCTGCCTGACCGGGCACGTCAACAAGCCAGGCGTGTACGAACTCAAGCTGGGATTCCCGGTGAAGCAGATGATCGAGGAAGTAGGCGGCGGGATCCGGCTGGGCCGGAAGCTGAAGGCATTCATACCAGGCGGTTCGTCGTGCCCGGTGCTGACGGCGCAGGAAGTGGAAGGCGCCACCATGGATTACGATTCCATGGCGCAGCGCAAGACCATGCTCGGGTCGGGCGGCGTGATCGTCATGGACGATCAGACCTGCATGGTGAAGGCCGCGCTACGCATCATGCGATTCTACGCGCATGAAAGCTGCGGCTGGTGCATTCCGTGCCGCGAAGGCACCACTTGGTTGAAAAAGATTCTGGAGCGGTTCCATGGAGGCGGCGGGACCGTCGCGGACATCAACCTGATTGGGGACATCGCCAGGAATATGCTGGGGCGGACCTTTTGCCCGCTGGGCGATGCGGCGGCCCTGCCGACCATTTCGATTGTGGAGAAGTTCCGGCACGAATTCGAAGATCACCTCAACGGCAAGCCGTGCCCGTATGAGCATGTGAGCCAGGCGGTAACCGTTTAAATGGCAGATCTGCTAAAGCTGACAATCGACGGGAAGGAAGTGCAGGCGACGCCGGGCACCCTGGTGATCGACGCGGCCAAGACCGTGGGCATCGAGATCCCGGCGTTCTGCTACTACGAGGGGCTCTCGCTGCAAGCGGCGTGCCGCATGTGCCTGGTGGAAGTAGAGAAGATGCCGAAGCTGATGACGGCGTGCACGCTGCCGGTGGCCGAGGGCATGGTGGTGCGCACGGAGACGCCGCAGGTGGCGACGGCGCGCAAATACATGCTGGAATTCCTGCTGACCAATCATCCGCTGGATTGTCCGGTGTGCGACAAGGGCGGCGAGTGCGAACTGCAGGACATGGCCTTCCGCTACGGGGCGGGCGAAAGCCGGTACACCGAAACCAAGGTGCATACGCCGGAGAAGCAGTTTTCGCCGGTGGTGTACTTCGACGCGCCGCGCTGCATCCTGTGCTTCCGCTGCGTGCGCATTTGCGATGAAGGGCTGGGCGTGGGCGCGCTGGGCGTGATCAACCGCGGAGTGTTCTCGGAGATCGCTCCCAACCACGGAGACCACCTGGAGTGCGACGAGTGCGGCGCGTGCATCGATATCTGCCCGGTGGGCGCATTGACCAGCGGAGCTTACCGCTACCAGACGCGGCCGTGGGAGATGACCCACGTCGGGACCATCTGCACGCACTGTTCGGACGGCTGCAAGACCACGCTGGGAACGCGTAACGACCGCATTATCCGCGGCAACAATCGCGACCGGTCCGGTGTGAACGGCGAATTCCTGTGCATCAAAGGGCGGTACGGATTCGATTTCTACGATCACCCGGAGCGGCTGCAGGCGCCGCTGGTGCGCACCAACGGTAAGCTGGAAGAAGTTTCGTGGTCGCGGGCGCTGTGGGCGGTGGCGGCGCGATTCAAACAGGTGATCGCCGAGGGCGGCAGCGTGGGCGTGATCGGCTCCAACCACACCACCAACGAAGAGAATTACTACCTGGCGAAATTCGCGCGCGAGGTGTTGAAGACCAACCACCTCGACCATCACCGCACCGGCGATGTGACCACGCTGGTGGACGCGCTGAGCGGCAAGAGCGGAAAACTGGCGACGGTAGCGGACCTGTACGAACGCAAGGCGGTGCTGGTGCTGGGCGCAGTCCTGGCGCTGGAACATCCGCTGCTGGCTTACCAGATGCGCGCCAACTTCCGGCATCACAAGGCGCATATCTACGCGGTAACCGAAGGGCCGGTGCGAGAGGACCAGTACGCCGTCGCGAGCGTGCGCGGGCGGGATTACGAATCGCTGCGCGAGAAGCTCAAGGCGGAGCCGGAACTGGTGGTGGTGTTCGACGATTCCTATAAGGGCGACGATATCCGCAAGCTGGTGGAGTTCGGCGAATCGCTGGGGATTCCCATACGGTACATCTGCCTGGTGGATTATTCGAACTCGCGCGGCGCGCTGGACATGGGGCTGGTTCCGGGACCCGGCGGGATGAGAATCCCGGAGATGCTGGCCGAGGAATTGAGCGTCCTATGGGTGGTGGGGTCGAACCCGCTGAAGCCGGGAGCTGCGCGCCAGGCAGCCCGGGAAAAGAAGTGCGGCTTTCTGGTGGTTCAGGACATGTTCCTCACGGAAACCGCGCAGCAGGCAGACGTGGTTTTACCGGCAGCGTGCGCGTACGAGAAAAACGGAACGATCACCAACGTTTCGGGCGAAGTGCAGCGGCTGAAGCGGGCGGTCAGCACCATGGGCGCGAAGCCGGACCTCGAGATCATGGGGTTTATTGCGCGCGAGATGGGATTGGCCGCGGCGCTGGGGCCGTGGACGCCGGAAGCGGTATTTCAGGAGATCCGCAAGAATATTCACGGGTACGAGATTTCGATGCCCGCGATCGAGATGGGCGGCGCGGCGCAGACCATGCCGGTGAACGGGAGGATTCCCGTGGATAACCGGCCGGATCTGGTGCACTCGGACCATAACGGTCTGTTCACGTCCGGCACGCTCGGGCGTTATTCTAAGGTTCTGAAATCAGTGGTGGAAAGTCGCTGAGCCGCTCCATGGACTCATTCATCGTCATCAGCCTGATTAAGACAGCGGTGGTTTTTGCGGTGCTCTTGACCACGCTGGCTTACCTGCAATGGGTGGAGCGAAAAGTGATCGCGCACATCCAGGTGCGTCCGGGGCCGTACCGCGTAGGGCCGCACGGCCTGCTGCAACCGGTCGCCGACATCATCAAACTGCTCACCAAGGAAGACCTGGTGCCGCCCTACGTGAACAAGCCCCTGTATCTGTTGGCGCCGTTCCTGGCNNCTCACGGATTTGAATATTGGCGTGCTGTTCGTGCTGGCGGTCTCGTCGATGGGAGTTTACGGAATCGCGCTGGCGGGCTGGTCGTCGAATAACAAGTACGCGCTGCTGGGCGGGCTGCGCAGCTCGGCGCAGATGATCAGCTATGAGCTGCCGCTGTCGCTGGCGATCGCCGCGCCGCTGCTCATTTCGAACACCTTGAGCCTGCGCGGCCTGGTGGAGAAGCAGGCGGGCGGCATCTGGAACTGGAACGTGCTGCATGGGCCGTTTCCGCAGATCGTCAGCTTCATCGTCTTTTTAATTGCGGCGTTCGCGGAGACCAATCGCATTCCGTTCGATTTGCCGGAAGCCGAGAACGAACTGGTGGCCGGTTTCCATACCGAGTACAGCTCGATGAAGTTCGCGTCGTTCTTCATGTCGGAATACGCCAACATGATCACGGTAAGCTGCATGGCAACGCTGCTGTTTCTAGGCGGCTGGGTGGCGCCGTGGCCGGCGGAATACGGATCGAGCTACGTGCCGGCGGCGATCTTCCTGTTGGCCGGCATCGTCGCGCTGTATCACGGCTTCCACCCCGCGCGCAGACGCGACGGCTACACGCTGCCGGCCTTCGGCGTGCTGTTTTTGATTGCGGCGGCCGTGTTTCTGTTGCCGATGGTGCAGAGCTGGCTGATTCCGTTGTTCTGGTTTTGCGCCAAGACGGCCGGGATTCTTTTCGGCTTCATGTGGATTCGCGGGACGCTGCCGCGCTTCCGCTACGACCAATTGATGGGCTTCGCGTGGAAGTTCCTTTTCCCGGTTGCCATGCTGAACCTGCTGGTAACCGGTTTTCTGGTGGCTTTGAGATCCTGACATGGACGTCATACTTTTTCTGGTCTTCGCGATTATCGCGGTGGTATGCGCCATCAACGTGGTGGTGCAGACGCATCCCATTTCGAGCGCCGTCTCGCTGGTGGGCGTGATGGGATCGCTGGCGGTGCTTTACCTGCTGCTGGGCGCGGAGTTTCTGGCGGCGGCGCAGGTGATTGTCTATGCCGGCGCCATCATGGTGCTGTTCGTGTTCGTGATTATGCTGCTGAACGCGGGGGCCGAGTCGAAAAAGGGCCGGTCGTTCACGGCGCAGTTGCTGGGATTGCCGCTGCTGGTGGCGTTCCTGGGGCTGATGGCGTACTTCGTCGAGCGGCTGTTTCCGCAAAGCACGCTGGTGCACTTCGGCGGATTCACGGGCGGCGGGGCGGCGGACATCGGCCACGCGTTGTTCACTACTTTCCTGCTGCCGTTCGAGGTGACCTCCATCCTGATTCTGGTCGCGATCCTGGGCGCCATCGTTCTGGCGCGAAGGGAGATGGACTGATGCTAACGGCCGTTCCCATCTCCTGGTTTCTGACGTTGAGCGCGGTGTTGTTCGCGCTGGGCGTGGCGGGCTTCGTGTTCCGGCGCAACATCATCACGGTCTTCATGTCGATCGAGCTGATGCTGAACGCGGTGAACCTGAGCTTTGTGACGTTTTCGTACCACCGGCAGCAGGTAAACGGCCACCTGTACGCGTTCTTCGTGATGGTGGTGGCGGCGGCCGAGGCGGCCGTGGGCCTGGCGATTATCCTGACGATCTTCAAGAACCGCGGGACGTTGAATATTGATGATGTGGATTCGATGAAGAACTAATGCAACTCTGGCTCATCCCTATCCTTCCGCTGCTGGGGTTCGTGATCAACGGGCTCTTTGGACGCCGGTTCTCCCGGGGCCTGGTCAGCGCCATCGCGATCGCGAGCGTGGTTCTCTCTTTCGCGTGGGTGCTGAAGACCATCTTCGGCCTGGGCGATTTGAACTCGCGGTACGTCGAGCATTACTTCACGTGGATCGCCAGCGGGTCCCTCAACATCGGCGTCGATTTCGCCGTCGACCGGCTGACGGTGGTGATGCTGCTGGTGGTAACGGGCATCGGGTCGCTGATCCACATCTACTCCATCGGCTACATGGCGCATGAGGGCGGTTACTACCGCTTCTTCGCGTACCTGAATCTGTTCATGTTCTTCATGCTGGTGCTGGTGCTGGCGTCGAACTACCTGGTGCTGTTCGTGGGGTGGGAAGGCGTGGGGCTGTGCAGCTACCTGCTGATCGGTTTTTATTTTCACAAGCAGTCCGCCACCAACGCCGGCAACAAGGCTTTCATCGTCAACCGCATTGGCGATTTCGGGTTTTCGCTGGCGATGTTTTACATCTTCAGGAATTTCGGATCGCTGGATTTCACCAAGGTTTTTCAGCAGGCGCCGGGCGCTTCCGAAGCGGTCCTGACCACCATCGGACTGCTGCTGCTGGTGGGCGCGTGCGGCAAATCGGCGCAGTTGCCTCTGTATGTGTGGCTGCCGGATGCCATGGAGGGGCCGACGCCGGTATCGGCGCTGATCCACGCGGCCACCATGGTCACGGCGGGCGTCTACATGGTGGCGCGGTCGTGGCCGATTTTCGTGCACGCTCCCTCGGCCATGAACGTGGTGGCGACGGTGGGAATCGCGACCGCGTTTTTCGCGGCGACCATCGGCCTGGTGCAGAACGATATCAAGAAAGTCTTCGCGTATTCCACGGTTTCGCAGCTCGGCTACATGTTCGTGGGCGTCGGCTGCGGGGCCTTCTCGGCCGGCATCTGGCACCTGGTGACGCACGCGTTCTTCAAGGCGCTGCTGTTCCTGGGCTCAGGCAGCGTGATCCACGCGCTCTCCGGCGAGCAGGACCTGCGCAACATGGGCGGCCTGCGGAAAAAGATTCGCTGGACGTTTCTGACCATGATGTGCGCGGCGGTGGCGATTGCCGGTGTGCCGCCGTTTTCCGGATTCTATAGCAAGGACGCCATTCTGCTGGCCGCGCATGAGCACGCACCGTGGATGTACTGGGTGGGCGTGGTATCCGCGGGAATGACCGCCTTCTACGTGTTCCGCGCCATGTTCCTGGCCTTCTTCGGCGATTACCGCGGCAAGGAACATCCGCACGAATCGCCGCCGGTGATGTGGGTGCCGCTGGCGATCCTGGCGGCGTTGTCGCTCGTGGGCGGCTTCTTATTCAATATCCCCGCGTTTCTGAGCGGCGTTTTTCCAGCGCAGGAAGCAGTGGAAGACAATTCGCTGATGCTGATCTCGGTAGCGGCCGGGGCCATCGGAATCCTGCTGGCCTGGCTCATCTACGTGGTCAAGCCGGCCATGGCTGACTCTCTGGCGTCGGGCTTCGGATGGATCTACAAAACCGTCTACAACAAATACTTCGTGGATGAGTTCTATGATGCGGCGGTTGTGAACCCGCTGGTGGGCGGCTCGCGGACGGTGCTGTGGAAGGGCGTGGACGCGGGCTTGATCGATGGCAGCGTGAATGGCGTCGGGGCGCGCGCGAAGGATGTCGGCAGCCTGCTGCGCTTGCTGCAATCGGGCAACGTCCGCAGTTACGCCACGTGGGTCTTGTTCGGTTCGGTGGTAGCTATCGTGGCGATGGCGCTGGCCGGCATCGGGACCACGGGAGGCCTGCGATGAACCTGCTGACCCTGGTTCTGATCATGCCGATGGTGGGATTCCTGGCCTCGCTGACCATTCCGCGGCGCTTCCCGCAAAACAGCCGGGCGTGGGCGCTGGCGGTATCCCTGGCCACCTTCGCGCAATCGTTGATTCTGCTCTCGCAGTTCGACCGCAACGCCGCGGGCGACCAGTTTACGGTGGACATCCCTTGGATCTCGACGCCCGATATTCATTTCCATGTGGCGGCCGACGGCATCAGCTTGTGGCTGGTTCTGCTCTCCACTTTCCTGACGCCCATCTGCGTGCTCCTCTCCTGGAAGTACGTGCAGGACCGGGTGAAGGAATTCTTTGCCTTCCTGCTCTTGCTGGAATTCGGCCTGGTGGGCGTGTTCATCGCGCAGGATCTCTTCCTGTTTTACGTGTTCTGGGAAATCTCCCTGGTCCCCATGTATTTCCTGATCGGCATCTGGGGCCATTCCCGGCGCATCTACGCGGCGGTGAAATTCTTCCTCTACACCATGGCCGGCTCCGTGCTGATGCTGGCAGCCATCATCTACTTGTACAACCGCACCGGGACGTTCAGCTACGCGACCGTTCTGGACATGCTGGCGAGCGGGAAACTGACTTTCGCACCCGTCGAGCAGATGCTGCTGTTCCTGGCCTTCTTCCTGGCGTTTGCCATCAAGGTGCCGCTCTTCCCGCTCCATACCTGGCTGCCGGACGCGCACGTGGAGGCGCCCACGGCCGGATCGGTGATGCTGGCTAGCGTCATGCTCAAAATGGGCACGTTCGGAATTCTGCACTACTGCCTGCCCATGTTCCCGGTGGCGGCGCGGCAATGCGCTCCGTGGATTGCAGTGCTGGCGATTATCGGGATCATCTACGGCGCACTGGTGGCGATGGTGCAGCCCAACATGAAGAAGTTGGTGGCCTATTCCTCGGTGAGCCATCTGGGCTTCGTGGTGCTGGGAATTTTCTCGTTCACGCAGATGGGCCTGGATGGCGCAGTCTACCAGATGCTGAGCCACGGGATTACCACCGGCGCGCTGTTCGCCTTGGTGGGCTTCCTCTACGAGCGGCGCCACTCGCTCGAGATTTCCGAGTACGGCGGCGTGGCCACGGTGGCGCCATGGCTCTCGACAGCCTTCCTGATCGCCACCCTGGCCAGCATCGGGCTGCCGCTGCTGAACAATTTCGTGGGCGAGTTCCTGGTGCTGCAGGGCACGGCGATGACCAATTTTAGCTGGACGGTCTACGCCGCCATCGGCGTGATCCTCTCGGCCTGCTACATGCTCTGGATGTACCAGCGGGTGTTCTACGGCGTAACCGCAGCCGAAGTGAAGCTTCATATGCCGGACCTGGGCCTGCGCGAATGGGCGGCGATTGTGCCGCTGATCGTGATGATGGTTTGGATGGGAGTTTACTCGCAGAGTTTCCTGCCGCCGGTGAGCAAGGCCACGGCGCGCGTGCTGGAACAGACCCACATCAACGTGCCGGAACGCGTGGAACTGAGGCAGCGGGCGGAGGTAGCGCATGCCCGCTAATTTCGGCGCCAGCGCGACGGACCTCGTCCGCTTCCTGCCGGAGATCATCCTGACGGTGATGGGCACGGCGTTGATGGTGCTCGATCCCGTCCTACACAAGCGGGCTTCCTACGCCTTCGGCCACTTGAGCATTTTCGCGCTGCTGGCCGGTATTGGGGGAGCGGTGTATGCCCAGACCAATCCCGGCCCGGCGTTTGGCGGCATGCTGGTGGTGGATGGCTTCGCCACGTACTTCCGCGTGCTGGTGATGGTGGTGGGGATTCTCTGCATTCTCCCGTCTTATGGATTCCTGGCGCGGCAGCAGGCGGAAACCAGCGAATACCACGCGCTGCTGCTGTTCTCCATCGCGGGGCAGTGCATGATGGCGGCGGCCAACGATCTGATCATCGTCTTCATCGGCCTGGANNTCCAATGAGGCGTCCCTGAAATATTTCCTCCTGGGTTCGTTCGCGACGGCGTTTTTCCTTTACGGCGTGGCAATCACTTACGGCACGGTGGGCACGGTGAATCTGACCGCGGTGCGCGCGGCCCTCGCCGGGGCGGATGCGCCGCCGGTGGTGTTCATCACCCTGGCGGCGGCGCTGATGTTCGTGGGGCTCGGATTCAAGGTCTCGGCCGCGCCCTTCCAGATCTGGGCGCCGGACGTGTACCAGGGCGCGCCGACGCCCGTGTCAGCCTTCCTCTCGGCTGGTCCGAAGGCCGCGGCGTTCGCGGTCTTTCTGCGGATTTTCCTGACTGCGTTTGGGCCGATCGGCAGCGCCTGGCAGCCGCTGGTGTGGATGGCGGCGCTGCTCTCGATGACCGTGGGAAACTTCGCCGCGCTCATGCAGACCAATGTGAAGCGCATGCTGGCGTACAGTTCCATCGCGCATGCGGGCTACGTGCTGGTGGCGCTCACGGCGCAGTCGGATACCGGCACGGCGGCCGCCATGTTCTACCTAGCGGCGTACGCGCTCATGAACATCGGGGCATTCGCCGTGGTGAGCCACATATCGGGCCGCGGCGAAAAATACCAGACTCTCGACGATCTGGCGGGCCTGGGACGCAAGCAGCCGATGATGGCCGCGATGCTGACCATCTTCCTGCTTTCCCTGATCGGCGTGCCGCTCACCGGAGGCTTCTTCGGCAAGTTCTATATCTTCAAAGCCGCGCTCGAATCGCACCTGGTGTGGCTCGCCGTGCTGGGCCTGCTGAACAGCGCGGTGGCCGCGTATTACTACCTGCGCATTCTGGTGATGGTCTACATGCACGAACCGGGAGAAGCCGCCGGCGCAACCGAGCCGCTGACGGCAGGCTTCCGTCTGGCGCTGCTTCTACCGGCGCTGGGCACGCTCTTCCTGGGCATCTTCCCGTCGTGGGTGCTGGACTTCGCCGGAAAATCGGCCACGCTGGTGAAGTAGCGGCCTCGAACGGCTGCGATGCCTCCGGGACTTTCACAATATTGGTACGCACCAAGCAAAGTTCTGCCAGTCAAGGACGTTTTTACCTTTACTTGCCCACCAATTGCTTTACTTTCGCCAGGTCGGCGTCGGCGCCGACGGTGTCGCCGGCGGCGCGGCGGGCAGAGCTGCGGTTGATGTATGCGTTGATGTAGGCCGGGTTCAGACGGATGGCATTGTCGAAATCGGCGAGGGCGTCAACGTACCGCTTCTGGCGGTAATAGGCGTAACCGCGCGCGTTGTAAGCGAGAGAGAGCGACGGATCCAGCTTCAATGCGGCGCTGAGCTCCTTGATCGCCTCCGCGAAGTGCTGCTCCTGAAGAGCCTGCCGGCCGAGCGAATGATGCTGAGCGGCAGTCAACTCCACGCCCGGGGCGGCTGCCGCAGCGGGAGCCACCCGCGCCGCCGCTGGCGCCGGAACGGGCGGCTGCACGGGTTTCGGTTCCGGCGGCGGCGCGGTTTCGGGCTGCGTTACCGGCGCCGCCGCGGCTTTCTCTTCAGGCTTCGGCGGCGGCGCGCCGACAGTGCCCGGCAACTTCACGGAAATGGTGTCTGGCGAGGCTTCGTTGGAGAGCGCCTTGGCCACGATTTCGTCTACCTTGGCCTGGGCTTGCGCGGCCAGTGCCTGCAAGTCGTCGTTCCTGGGATCGAGTAGGACGGCCCGTTTCAGATCGGCGAGCGCTTCGTCGAAGCGGCCGAGCAGGAAGTAGGCGTTTCCGCGGGCAGTCCAGGCGAGCGCGCTGGAAGGCCCGAGATCGATGGCGGTGGTGCGGTCGGCGATGCCCTTCTCATGCTGGCCCATCAGGTGGTAGGTGCTGCCGCGGGCCACGTAGACTTCGGGATTGCGCGGGTCGAGTTGCACGGCCTGGTCGCGATCCTGGAGCGATTCCGTCAGCTTCTTCTGCCGCGCGTATACCGCGCCGCGGGCCGAGTAGAGACGGGAATCCTTGGGATCGCGGCGGATGGCTTCGGTGTAGTCGGCGATGGCTCCATCGTCGTCTCCGAGCCGTTCGCGGACGGCGCCGCGAATGCGCCACGCGCGCAGGTCTTCGCCATTCAGTTTGAGCGCGGAGTTGAGGTTTTCGAAGGAGTGCTGATAGTCGCCGAGGCCGGCGTACGCCAGGGCCCGCTCCACCCAGGCGTCCTCGTAATCCGGCTTGTAGCTCAACGAGAGATCGAAATCGTCTACGGCGTCGCGGAACCTGCCGAGCGCGGACTTGGCGATGCCGCGGCCTTTGTAGGGTTCGGGATTGTCGAGCCGGAGCTTGATGGCCTGGGTGAAATCGTCGANNGGCGGCAAAGAATTCGGCGCGTGCGGCGTAAGACTGGGCGTCGCCGGGTTGGACCCTGAGGGCCTCGTCGAAATCGGCCGCCGCCTTCTCGCGGTCGCCGGCGGCGAAATAATCCTTGGCGCGGCCGCGCCAGGCGGCGGAGTTGGCGGGGTCGGCCTCCACGGCTTCGGAGTAGGCGGCGATAGCTTCGTCGCGCTTGCCTGCCTGGTCGGCGCGCTGGCCTTGCTGATAAGCGGTCTGGGATTTCTTCTTATCGGGCTTCGCCTGCGCGCCGTCAGCCGAAAAGATCAGGCCGGAGATGGCGATCGATAGTACGATCCGCGCCAAGCGGTAAGTTAGCTTGCTCATGAGCGCTCTGAAATTAGTGTACACTCGGATCGTAGTTGAAATTCCGCTGGTGTTCGGGAAGCTGGTGAAAATCCGGCACAGCCCCGCTACTGTAAGCGCGGAGAATCTTTCGAAGATGCCACTGTTCCGGCGACGGGATGGGAAGGCCGAGAGGTTCGATGAGGCGCAAGTCAGGAGACCGGCCGGCGGAAGTTAGCTCGCACAGCTCTCTAGGGAGGAGCTTGGTATGCGCTACAACGTCGCGGCCCTCGCGGCCTATTGTTTCTTTTCTTCCGCCGGCCTTTTCGCGTCTCAGGTGAAGGGAACGGTCACCGATCCATCCGGCGCGCCCGTGGGCGGCGCGCAAATTTCCGCCGTGAGCCGCGTGGGCGTGGAGGCTCAGACGGTATCGGCGACGAATGGCTCCTTCCAGTTCGACATCGCGAATATCCCCGATTCCCGCTTGGTGGTAACGGCGCCGGGGTTTAGCACGCAGACGCTCGAGGCCGCGCCCGCAGTCGCCGTGCGCCTCGAAATCGCGCCGCAAGTGGATTCGGTGCGCGTAGTGGGCTCCGCCATCGATGTGCCGGCCAGCATGCAGGGCGGCAGCGTGAGCATTGTGCCGGGCGAAGAGATCCGCCAGCGTAATGAACCGTACGCCATGGACCTGCTGCGCTATCTGCCGGGCATGGCTTTCAACCAGAGCGGTGCGCCGGGCGGCGTGGCGAGCCTGTTTCTGCGCGGCGGAAACTCGAATTTCAGCCTGGTGGAGATCGATGGCGTTCCAGTGAACGGGTTCGGCGGCAGTTTCGATTTTGCCCACATCCCAGCCGAGGCGGTGGAGAGCATCGACGTGATTCGCGGGCCGCAATCGTCGGTGTACGGACCGTATGCCAACAGCGGCGCCATCAACTTCACTACGCGGCAGCCGGGGGCCGCTCCGCAACTGGATGTGGTGGCGGAGGGCGGAACGTTTGGCGAGCGCCGCTTCGGGATTACGGGCTCCGGGACAGTCGCGGGATTCGGGATTGCGGCCTCGGTTTCGCGTATCGATACCGATGGCCCGGTCCAGAACAGCGACTACCACAATCAGGATGCGTTGCTGAACGTGACCCGGCGCTTTGCGCGGCAAAGCATTTCGCTGCACGCCGATTTCGATTTCAACAACGATGGCGAGCCGGGGCCGTGGGGGTCGGATCCGAAACAGACGTTCACAGGCATCGATACCATCAGCCGCGAAAGAAACAATTTCGGCGATTACGGGCTGCATTACGAAGCCGATCTTTCGACCCGCGTGCGCGAAGAAGTGTTTGGAAGTTTCTTCGTGGACAATAGCGGCTTCGCGAGCCCCTACGGCGCCAGCTTCAACAAGGACATGCGCGGGCAGGGGGAAGCGCGCACGGTGGTGAGCGTCACGCGCCACTATACGGCGGCGTTCGGCGTTTCGGCGGGGCGGGAAGAAGTCAAAGACACATTCATCAGCGACGCCAACTCTGAAACGTTCGCCATCCGGCGCACCGACCTGGCCGCCTACTGGGAGAACCGCTTCGAGATCGGCGGCCGGCTCTTCCTGAACGCCGGCGTGCGCGCCGAGTGGATCCGGACGCCGGCGGTCCCCACCGACGGATACTCGCGGCCCTTCTTTCCGGCGAACACGGTGTCGCGCGCCAACCCGAAAATTTCCGCGGCGTATGTGGTGCGGCCCGGCTCAACACGGCTGCATAGCTCGATCGGAACGGGCATCCGGCCGCCGAGCGGATTTGAAATCGCCTTCACGGATAACCCGCAACTCAAACCGGAGCGCACGCGCAGCGTGGATGCGGGCCTGGAGCAGAAGCTGTTCGGCAATCTCCTGTTGCTGGACGCAACGTACTTTTACAACCGCTATTACGATTTGATCGTGACCTTGGGCGGGTCGCTCGCGCAGTTGAGCCGGTATCAATCGGCCAACCTGGCCAACTCGCGCGCCCAAGGCGCCGAGTTTTCGGCTTCCCTGCGGCCGGGGCGCCGGCTGTTTGTGATGGGATCCTACACGCTGCTGGGGACGCGGATTCTCTCGCTCGACGGTTCCACCAGCCTGGCGCCGCTGCCATTTCAGGTTGGGCAGCCGCTGACGCGGCGGCCGGAAAACTCCGGCAGCGTCGTGGCGACGTACACGCGCGGGCGCGTCACGGCCGACGCGACGGGTTATTTCCGCGGCAAGACACTGTACGAAGAGCCGACCTATGGCGCCACCGACGGGTTGTTCTGGAACCCCGGCTTCGCTAATGTAGGGATCAACTTGAATTTTGCGCTGGTCCACGGCGTGACGGCGTATGGCAGTCTGCGCAACGCGCTCAACTGGCACTACGAAGAGGTGTTTGGGTACCCCTCGCCGCGGCTGAATTTCGTGGCCGGATTGAAGTGGAAGATTTCGCGAGGGCAATGAAGAAATGAGCGAACCGTTCGACAAGCCGCGCATCGCCATCAACCGCGTCTATACGCGCCAGGGCGACCAGGGCGAAACCGCGCTGGCGGGCGGACAACGCGTGCCGAAGGACAGCGCGCGCATCGAAGCTTACGGCACGGTGGATGAGCTGAACTCTTTCGTGGGAGTGGCACGCGCCACGGTCGCGGAGATTACGGCGGGCGAACCACGCTTCGCGGTGCTCGCAGCCATCCTGCTGCGCGTGCAGCACGAGCTGTTCAATTTGGGTTCGATTCTGGCGACCCTGGCGGAAGACGTGCATCCCAAACAGGCGCGCGTCACCGAAACCGANNGCGGAGCGGGCCGCGGTCGAGCTGGCGCGGGCCGAGAGCATTCCTCCGGAGACGGTTCGATACTTGAACCGGCTGAGCGACGCCCTGTTCGTATGGAGCCGCTGGGCGAGCCATGTGGCTGGCGCCCCGGAAACGTTGTGGGAACCTAACCAGGCAGCCTCGGGGCAGTCTGATGGATAATCTAAGGATAAGGAGAAATCGATGCAAGAGAATTCGGCAAGGCCATTGGCCTTCGGCCTGACAGTTCTGGGTGGTTTGGCGCGGTTCGCGCAAAACCTGAATTTCGCGCCCGTGGGGGCCTTGAGCCTCTTTGCCGGCGCGCGCCTGCGGGGATGGCAGGCTTACCTGCTGCCGATCGCGCTAATGGCGGTGACGGATCCGTTTCGCGGCGGCTACTCCTTCGCGACCCCGTTCATCTATGCCAGCTTCCTGATCAACGTATGGATAGGNNAATGGATTGGCGGAGCGGCCCTCGTGGGGAGCGCCCAATTCTTCCTGCTCTCCAACTTCGGGACGTGGCTGGCTCCCGGCGCCACTTACAGCCACACGCTGGGCGGGCTGATCACCTGCTACATCGCGGCCGTTCCGTTCTTCCGGAACACGCTGGTTTCGGACCTGCTCTTCACCGCCGTCTTCTTCGGGCTGCACGCGGTGCTCAGCCGCATGGTGGTTCGGTCTGAGCGCGTCGCGGTGCAGCCGGCGTAGCGTGAAAACACTGCTGGCGTGGAGCTCCGGCAAGGACAGCGCCTGGGCGCTGCACCGGCTGCGGCAACAGGACATTCCGGTGGCCGCTCTGCTCACCACCATCAACGAGGGCGCGGACCGCGTGGCCATGCACGGCGTTCGCCGGCGGCTGCTCGAAGCGCAGGCGGAATCGGCCGGGCTTCCGTTATGGGTGGTGCGGTTGCCGTGGCCTTGCACCAACCAGGATTACGAATTGCGAATGGCTGAGGCATGCCAGAAGGCCGTGGCGGAAGGCTTTGACGCGATGGCTTTCGGAGACCTGTATTTGCGCGACGTCCGCGAGTACCGCGAGCGGCAGTTGGCCGGTACGGGCCTCCAGCCGGTGTTCCCGCTTTGGGAACTGCCCACCGCTTCGCTCGCGCGGGAGATGATCGCTGCGGGCTTGCGGGCGCGGCTCTCCTGCGTGGATTCGAAAGCGCTCGACGCCAGTTTCGCCGGCCGCGAATTCGACCTCGCGTTGCTCGACAATCTGCCGGCTACCGTCGACCCGTGCGGCGAGAACGGCGAGTTTCATACCTTTGCCTATGACGGCCCGATGTTTCGCTCGCCCATGCGCGTGGAGTCCGGCGAAGTCCGCGACGTCGATGGTTTTGTTTACGCGGACCTGCTACCTTGCCCCGAATCGTCTCACTAATCGCCAGCGCTACCGAGATCGTTGCTGCGCTCGGAGAACTGCCCCATCTGGTGGGCCGCTCGCATGAGTGCGATTATCCCGAAGCCGTGCGGCGCCTGCCGGTGTGCACCCGGCCGCGCATCATGGTGGAGGCCGACAGCCGCGAGATCGACCGGCAGGTGAAAGAACGGGCGCGCACGGCGGTTTCGATTTACGAAGTCTTCGACGGCGTCCTGCGGGAGCTGAAACCTACCCACATCCTGACGCAGATCCAGTGCGAGGTTTGCGCGGTGAGCCTGCGGGATGTGGAGCAGGCCATCGCGCGCGGCATCGCGGGGAATCCGCAGATTGTGTCCCTGCAGCCGGATTCGCTGGCGCAGATTTGGGAGGACGTGCGGCGCGTTGCACGGGCGCTCGGGATTGAGCTGCGCGGCGAGGAAGTCGTCAGCGAACTCCAGAGCCGGATGGCCGCGCTACGGCCGGCAGCGGGCCCCAAGCCGCGGGTGGCCTGCATTGAGTGGATCGAGCCGCTGATGGCGGCGGGCAACTGGACGCCCGAGTTGGTCGAGATGGCCGGCGGGATCAATCTGTTCGGCGAAGCAGGGAAGCACTCGCCGTGGATGGCCTGGGACCAGCTCGCGGAGGCCGATCCGGATATTCTGGTGATCGCGCCCTGCGGGTTCGACGTGGCGCGCACCGGGCAGGAGATGCATTGGCTGTCGGACCGGCCTGGCTGGCGCGATCTGCGGGCGGTGCGAACCGGCCGCGTTTACCTTGCGGACGGCAACCAGTATTTCAACCGGCCGGGGCCGCGGGTCGTGGAAACCCTGGAAGCGCTGGTGGAAATGCTCCATCCCGATGGGCGCGCGCCCCGGCTTCAGGGCCACGCGTGGCGCGTTATGATGAGCTTGTGACATGGCGTTGATTGCGGTTTCGGGTCATCCCGGCTGCCGGTTCGAGGAGCTGGCGCGCATCAGCGCGCAGCGGCTGGGCTTCGAACTGCTGACGCAGTCGCGGCTCCTGGTTCTCATTGAAAAGGAATTTGGCGCAGATGTGCAGATTCCAGATAAGGCCTATCCCAGCCTGGTGACGTCGATTCTGGCGCGAGCCGCCACGGAGGCGCACATCGTGTATTGCGCCGTCGGCGGCGAGTTGCAGGCGCGCCATTTCGCGGGCATGCTGCGGGTGCATGTGGTGGCGCCGGAAAGCGTGCGCATCGGCAATCTGATGCTCGACAACCGCCTGGAACGGGCCGCCGCCCGCCAATTGTTGCTTCAACTGGAGGCCGAGGAACGCACCAGCCGCAAAGCCAAGATCGGCAAGACCCGCGCCACGGCCGACCTTTTCGATGTCGTGCTGAACGCCGAATCCCTGACCTCCGAGCACATGGCCGAGCTGATCGAAACCACCGTAACCTCAACCGGGCTCAAGGAACGTGGTTACCTGGCGGCGGCGGCTGAGGCACAACTCCAGTTTCAGATGCGCCTCAAGTTGGCGCGCTTCGGGATGGTTCCGCCCAGCCACGTGACGCTGCGCAAAAAAGGCTTCGCGCACCAGAGCGAGGAGATGTTCGCCAACCTGCTGGATTTTTACCGCATCGCGTGGGAGTACGAACCGACCAGCTTTCCCGTGCAATACGGCGCCGATCGCGCGGTGCTGGAATCCTTCACCCCCGATTTTTATTTGCCGGAATTCGATCTCTACGTGGAACTGACCACCATGAAACAAGCGCACGTAACGCGCAAAAACCGCAAAGTACGGCTGCTGCGCGAATTGTATCCGCACCTGAACATCCAGGTCTTCTACCAGAAGGATTTTGAGAACCTGATTTTCAAGTACGGGCTGGCGGAACGGCCGGTGCAGGCATGAGCGCAGTCACGCTGCCGGAAGTGGACCGCGTTCTGTTCACTGAGGAACAGATCGAAGAACGGATTCGCGAAGTCGGAGCCCGGATTTCGCGCGACTATCAGGGCAGGACTTTGAAGTTGGTGGGCGTGCTCAAGGGGTCGGTGTTCTTCCTGACGGCGCTGGCGCGGCGCATCGACGTCCCGGTGAAAGTCGATTTCCTGGCCATTTCCAGCTTCTCCAACAAGAGCGGCGCTCCCGGTCTGGTGCGCATCGCCAAAGACCTGGATGAGAGCATCGAGGGCGAAGACGTCTTGCTGGTGGAAGACATCGTGGACACTGGCTTCACGCTGCGGTACCTGCTGCAAGCGCTGGCGGGGCGCGGGCCGAACTCGCTTGCAGTGTGCACGTTTCTGGACCGCAACTCGCGGCGGATCGTGCAGGTGCAGGTGGATTACCGCTGCTTCGAGATCCCCGACCGCTTTGTGGTGGGTTTCGGCCTCGATCACAACCAACTCTATCGCAACCTGGGCTACGTGGCGGTGATGAAGCCCGACAAGGGTACGTCGCAGCACTAAAGAGCCATAAAGGGCCACCCGTCCGTCATCCCGTTTTTATCAAAGCGGGCGTAAGATTGAAAAAGAAACAGTAGGAAGGAGTGCGGCTCCATGAGATCCCGGATATTGTTCGTTTCCGGGCATCCGGAAGATGCCCGCCGCCTCGCGCCCATGTTGCGGGCTCTCCCCCTTGTTATGGAACAGGTGGGAACGCTCGAGCAGGCGCGCAACCAGCTTCGCCAGGGTGACTACGAGATCATTCTGACGGAAGCGTATTTGCCCGATGGAGACTGGCTGGGTGCTCTGCACCTGGCTCGCGAACACCCGGGCGAGATCAAGGTCATCGTGACCGACCCGCAGGCCGATGCCCGCTTCTGGGCCGAAGCCCTCAACCTCGGGGCGTATGACTTGCTCACGCAACCGTATTATGAGCCCGAGGTGCGCCGCATCCTGTATAACGCCTGTACCCGCCAGCCGTACCAGACCGCCGGCGCCTCCATGTGACGGATTTTCCACCGTCCCAGCACTTGTCTCGTACTGATCGTACTGGTACAGTTAACGCCAATGGACTGCAAAAGAGCAGCCTCAATCGAATTGTTTTGGGCTTATATTCGATACGCAGGCCCGCTTGGAGGTAAGATGCGACAGCGATTGATTGGTTTGGTGGTTTTCTCGTTTTGGGTGCTGAGTGCCTATGCCGGTACTATCCACCTTGGATCTGCGGCTGATTTTGCGGTCCTGGGTGAGGCGGGGGTGACCAATACCGGCCCGAGCTCCATCTACGGAAGTTTAGCTGGCTCGACTGATACTCCTGCGATCACTGGCTTTCCTCCTGGGATTGTGTTCGCGCCGGGGGTGTTATACCCGGCAGGTGTCGCGAACAGTGGCCCCGGGACGCCTTTCGGTGACGCCACCGCTGCGTTCGATGCTGCAAATGGCTTGGGCAGCTTTAATGAGGGTACTCTCAGCCTGGGGGCGGGGGGGCTCTTGTCGCTCGGGCCGGGCGTCTATTCGTTTACTTCGGCGACGGTTCTTTTGAACGGATTGCTCATGCTCGACGCCGGGGGCAGCAACGATGCATCGTGGACTTTTCAGATACCGGGCGCGTTCACGACCGCTGCCGGCTCGAGTGTTGAAGTGGTCGATGCCGGTAGTTCTGGTCTATTTACCGGCAGCATCACTTGGGCGGTTGGCAGCGGCGCAACTCTCGGTACAACCACTACGTTCCTGGGAACTATCATCTCGCAGGCCAAAACCGCTCTCGATACCGGTGCAACAATCGGATGCGGTAGAGCCATATCGCTAGATGCTTCAGTTACGCTGGATAACAACGTCATCGACGCTTTCCCGGCCGACTGCACGGTAACTGCTGGTGGTGGGATCATACCCCCGGCTCCGATTCCGGAGCCCGGCACGTTTGCGTTGCTCTCATTCGCACTGCTCGCGATGGTCTTTCTGACGTTCCGCAAGTCGCGCGTAAGTTCGCTAAGTTGAGCTTTTGGGACACGGCACGAAGGACTGGCCGATCACTGCGCCCGCGCGCTTCGTCGCACGATGCGAATGACTGGACGCGAACTGCGCAACCGGATGGCGAGCACCAGTCCAAGCCACACGATCGTGCCGGCGGTACCGGCGATCATGTATTCCAGGGGCCGGCGGGGCCTGGGTAGCACCCACAAGATCAGCGAAACCAGCCCGACGCAACTTAGGACGGCGCCGCCGATCTGCACCATCCCGAGCTGGAAGAACCGCCTCACCTGCACATTGTATTCGCGCGCCTGCTGCTAAGATAGTAGGCAAGTGTGCAGCAGGGTTCCATAACGAAGGTTGGCATTGCGGCCGCGCTGGCCGTGCTGCTCTTCGCCTGCCGCGGCACTCCCCAAGCTCAACCTCCGTTGGGCGAAGCCTTCGTGGGACCGCCCACGCTCAACCTGCGCAGCGATATTCCCACGCAATCCGCCACCGTGGCCGTGGTGCGGCACGGAGATCGCCTGGAGATTCTGCAGCACCGCCGCTCCTTCCTGAAAGTGCGCGCGCCGAATGGCACCGAGGGCTGGACCGACGAGCGCCAGTTGCTGGCAGCCTCCGATATGGCCGCGCTGAAGGACTTGGCGGCGCGCGCTGCGAAAATGCCCTCGCAGGGCAGGGCCATCGCCGATGCGGACCTTCGAGTTCACATCCAACCGGCCGCGAAATCGCCGAGCTTTCTCGCCTTGCAGGCCAATGAGAAGGTGGACGTGCTCACGCACATCACCAGGCCGCGGACCGATTTGCCGCGCGCGCCGCTGCTTCGCCCGCCGCCCAAAAAGCAGACCGCAGCCGCGAAGAAGCACTCCCGCAAAGAGCCGCAGATTCCGCCGCCGCCCGCGCCTAAGCCGCCCCCGCCGCCCGACAACTGGCTCGATCTTTCCAAGCCGGATCTGCTGGACGAGGCGTCGCCACAGGGCGCCAGTCCCGAAGCACCCGTCATCAGCGACGACTGGAGCCTGGTGCGCGCCGCGGAGGGCCAGTCCGGCTGGGTGTTGACGCGCCGCCTCCGCATGGCGATTCCCGACGAGGTCGCGCAATGGGCCGAGGGCCACCGCATCGTCTCTTACTTTTCGCTGGGCACGGTGCAGGATGGGGATGAGAAGAAAGATACCTGGCTCTGGACCACCGTTCAGGGCCAACAGCCGTACGATTTCGACAGCTTTCGGGTGTTCGTCTGGAGCGTCCGCCGGCACCGCTATGAGACCCAATACATCGAGCGCAACCTCAAAGGCTACGGGCCGGTGCTGATTGAGCCGGTGGCGTTGGCGGCGGGCAAGGGAAAGACCGTGGAGGGCCAGCACCCGGGATTCTCCTTGTGCGTGGAGAAGAAGGACGGCATACGCTACCGGCGGGCCTACGCGCTCGTGAACACGTCCATCCGGTTCGCCGCGGACCGCGCCTGCGAAGCGCCGCAACCAATGGAATTTGGCGCGACGCCCCCGTCAGGGGCGGCCTTGGCGGCGCAGCCGGCGCCCGCCCCATCGGAGACCTTTACGCAGCGCTTCAAGAGGCGGCTCAAAGCGCTCACGCACGGCTGGTTGTGAGGTTGAGTTCGCTCGCCGCCCGACGTTGCGGCGGCGCATCCATTGTGCTATTTATGGGTTACTAAAGCCGCCCCGCAAAGACGCGACGGTCAATCATATTCTCTTCTAAAGGATGGCGTCCCGTGGAAGCCCTTAATCGTAAACTCATTCGTCCGTCTCTGAACGAGATCAAGGAGCAGATCACGCCCCCGCGGAGAGCCGCCGCTGCGCAAAAGAAGCCTGTGCCGCCGGACCAGACGAATGCGGAAAATTTTTACTACGTCAAGCAGATGCAAGCCAAGACCCCAATGGTTTTTGTGCTGCGAGACGGCGAGACGCTACACGGCGTGATCGAGTGGTACGACAAGTGCTGCCTCAAGGTCAATCGTTCCGAAGGCCCCAATCTGCTGCTCTACAAGCCCAGCATCAAGTACATGTACAAAGAGTCCTGAGCCTGTTGTCAAGCCCCGCGATCCGCTTTCACCCGGTTGCGCAAGGCTAAACGGTATTCCCTTCTTTCTCCCGCCTCACGGAAGCGCCGCTGCTCGTCTTCGGTTTCCGGAATCACAGCCGGAATCGCCGTGGTTTTACCGTGCTCGTCCAGCGCCACGAACGTCAGGTAGGCTGAGCAGGTATGCAAGCGTTTACCGGTCATGAGATTCTCGGTCTCCACCTTCACGCCGACTTCCATCGACGTGCGAAACACCCGGTTGACCGACGAGCGCAGAATCATCAACTCCGAAATGTGCACCGGATGGAGAAAGTGGAGGCTATCGACCGACGCCGTAACCACTGCCCGCCGCGCATGGCGCATCGCGGCCATGGCCGCCGCCAGATCCGCCAGGTGCATCACTTTTCCCCCCAGGACATTGCCGTGGCCGTTGGCGTCGTTGGGTAGCGCGAACTCCAAATACTCGGAAATCGATTCCTTGACTGTCTTCCCTTCCAGCATGCTGACTCTTTCTGATGCGGCTTAACTCCGCGCCGCTTCGGCTTTTCGCCGCAAATAACTGGTCACGTAGGCTCGCGCCTGGCGGTGCAGGATTTCCGCCGCCGGCGGCACGGTGAAGGCCGCGGCCGCACGTGAGAATTCGAGCCCGCCGTGCGCAAATGGATGGTGGTCGCGCTCCACCACGTAGTAGACCCCGACGGAGCGGCCGTCATCGCGCGAGATGGTGAAGCGAACGGCGTCGGGCCCCTCATCGGCTGGGAAGCGCTGGCAGAAGCCCCGGGCATAGCCCAGGTTGCAGAGCGTCGCGAGCGAAGCTTCGTCGGGCTCCCACGCCTGGCCCGCTCGGGCGCGGCAGAGGCCCACCCAATCGTCTCCCAGCGGCAGCATCGCGCCCGGCGCGCCGATGGCAACGGTGCGCGGCCGTACCGGGTCGAAATACGGGCAAGCCATTTCGGAGGTATAGTAGCACGAGATATGGCGAGCACCCGTCTGGACATCCTCAAGGGCATGGTGGCGCAGAGCCCCACCGACAGTTTTCTGCGCTATGGCCTGGCGATGGAGTATCGGAATGCGAACAACCTGGACGCGGCCCTGGCTGAATTTCAGGCGCTGATCGCCGTGAACCCGGATTATTCGGCCGCCTATTTCCACGGCGGCCAGACGCTCGAACGGTTGGGGCGCCTGGACGAAGCCCGCGCGATGTATCGCGAAGGCATCGTCGCCGCCACGCGCAAAGGCGATTTGCACACCCGCGGCGAGATGCAGACGGCTCTGGACATCCTGGGTGACTGAAACCGTGTTAAATTGAGGGTTCGGGCTGTGGCGCAGCCTGGCTAGCGCGCTTGCTTGGGGTGCAAGAGGTCCCGAGTTCAAATCTCGGCAGCCCGACCAAAACCCCTCATAGACATACAGACAGCAGCACCCCTTAGAACCCCACCTTGGAGTCCAACCGGAGTCCATTTCGGACGCCGGCGCCCTTTGTGATTTTGGTGCGCTGATTTCTCCGCACGTCTCTACTCCTAATAAAACCCGACAAACCCGACATTTCGTGTCCAAGCGGTTGATTCAAAGACTCCAACTCTTGTCGGGTGACCAAGATTTCCCGACATCGGACCCGACATTTCGGCCCGGAAAACCCGACATCCCGGTTGGGCCGCCTGATGCGACGCGAATATGCGGCTGACTGTTGACGACTGAAACTCGCAACTGATATTTCTAAGGCGACGATGAAGTATGCCGGCGTGATGGAGGTCGCACCATGGTCAAGCAGCCGCAAACGGAGATTCAGATCTGGAACATCGAGCGGCTGATCCCATACGCCCGAAACCCCAGAAAAAACGATGCCGCCGTGGATCGCATGTGCGCGTCCATCCGGGAGTACGGGTTTAAGTGTCCCGTGCTCGCGCGCAGCGACGGAACCGTGGTGGACGGGCATTTGCGCCTGAAGGCAGCGCGCAAGTTGGGATCCTGGCCCGGCGGCGACACAACCAGAATCCCCGTGCTCCTGTGCGATGAATGGTCTGAGGCGCAGGTGAAGGCATTTCGCTTGATGGTGAACCGCTCTGTTACGTGGGCCGACTTCGATGAAGAGTTGCTCGCTCTGGAGTTGCAGGAGCTGAACGAGGCCGACTTCGATCTCAGCCTCACGGGTTTTGACCCGCACGAATTAGACGCCTTGCTGGTTGCGCCGGAAGAAGCCGAGAGAGAGAATGCGACTCCGCCGCTGCCCGAGAACCCGGTATCCCGGCTCGGCGACCTGTGGATCTGTGGCCCGCACCGCGTGTTTTGCGGCGACTGCACCAAGCCGGAAGACGTTGCGCGACTCCTGGGCGAGCGCAAACCGTCCCTCATGGTCACCGATCCGCCCTACGGAATATCGCTGGATTCAGAGTGGCGCGACCGCGCCGGCCTCAATAGCTGCGGTCCGGCAGAAGCCAGCTACATGAAGCAGCGAACCAAGGGCCACACCGAGACGACGATCTCTGGCGACACGCGGGCGGACTGGTCGGCGGCGTTTGAACTTGTGCCGAGCTTGCAGATCGCTTACGTGTGGCACGCCTCGGTGTTCACGCGCGAAGTGCTCGACGGCCTCCTCCGCATCGGCTTCCTCTATCCGCAGCAGATCATCTGGAACAAGCAGCGAACCGTGTTGACGAGGACCCACTACTGGTACCAGCACGAGCCGTGTTGGTACGTGCGGAAAAAGAACGCGCCGTGGTTTGGAAAGGCCGGCGAAAACAGCACCGTCTGGGACTCGCCTTCGCCCAAGTTCATCATGGGCGGCAGCGACGAAGAGAAGTTCGACCACCCCACGCAGAAGCCGGTCGAGTTGATGCGCCGCCCGATCCTGAACCACATCAAGCGGGGCCAACTGGTCTACGATCCGTTCTTGGGCAGCGGCACCACCCTGGCGGCCGCGGAGCTGACCGAGCGCGCATGCGTCGGCATCGAGTTGGACCCAAAGTACGTCGATGTAGTGGTCGGGCGCTGGCAGACCCTGGCCGGCAAGCAAGCCGTACTGGGCGACTGGCCGCACAAGGGTGCGACCTTCGAGCACGTGAAGGAAGGCCGACTGCGCGAGTGGCAGGATCAGATTGGCAAAGAGGCATTCGAAGCAGAACCGCCCGCCGCAGCCGAAGCCGGGCGGGCGGAAGGGGAGGGACGGTGACCCTACTTGGCGATGCTGTAAACACGGGTGCCGTCTTCGCGCTTGGTGGAACTCACCGTGAGCCTCATCTTTTTCCCCAGGGTGCCGCTGATGAAGCCGCGGACGCTGTGGGCTTGCCAGGACGTGGTTTCCATAATCTCGGCCAGCGTGGCGCCCTTGGCCCGCTGCAGCAGGGCCAAAACCGTGGCGGTCTTGCTGCCCTCGCGGACGCCCTCGGCCTTCGGCTTCGTGGCTTTCTTGGGCGCTTTGGCGGCCTTCTTGGCCGAGGTCGTCTTCTTGGCCGACTTGGCCTTGGACGGCGCAACAGGGCGCGCCTGTTTCGCAGCCTTGGCCTTCGTGGGGGCTTTCGGCTCCGGGCTTTCGCCCAGGGTCTGGGTGCGCACCCAGATCCGGCTGGCGGCTGCCTTGGCGCTCTTGAAGCCCTTTACCGGCGCCACTCCCGGCAGGCTGTTCCAGATTTCCACCAGTCGCTCCGCCGGCCAGGCAGATGCGAGTTCCGCCAGTTGCTTTTGGCTGGTGAAAGCTTGGGCGCCAGCGCCAACTGCTGCTTCGGCGTGATCCGGCGTTGGGAATGCGGTGATGTTGTTGTCGGTGTCGATCGTAAGCGTCTTCATAATCGTTCTCCTTGGTGCCACGCTCTGCGCGGTCATGACATCGATCACTCCGAACTGCTTGAAAGGCAAGGCAATTGTTTAATAAATCGACGGTGGCGAAGGACTGGCGATTTACTCACTGCGGGTGAGGAGGGGGGCTCGCCGATTGCCAGACGGCGAACGCAAAGGACGGCATGAAATGGCACGATTACAGGAAAATCTCAAACCCAAACAGGGAGCGGCGATCCTGGCATTGTTGGCGTCGCGAAGTGTAGAGGAGGCAGCCGCAGCAGCCGGCGTGCCAATTAGAACGCTTTATCGATGGCTGAAGGAACCAGTGTTCGATGCCGCCTATCGAGATGCCAAGCGTGCTTCGTTCGGGCAAGGGGTCGCCCGCCTTCACCAGATGTGCAGCGCGGCCGCATCGACTCTAGGCAAGGTTATGGTCGATGCAAAGACGCCACCAGGGACGAAGGTTCGGGCCGCGGACAGCATTCTGAACCACACGGCCAAGGCGGTCCAGATCGAAGACCTCGAAGCGCGTGTGGCTGAGTTGGAGAGGGCGGGCGACTCGAAAAAGAAAGGGAAGGGGTAGCGGGATTGTTACGCCTGGTACGCCGCGTCCAAAGGCTCGAGGTGCAACTCACCGATGGCAGCGGTTTGAAGGCGCACTCCCCGGAGTGGCAAGCCCACTGGGAACAGAGGCTGACGAGAATCCTGAGCGGTGAGGAGCCGGGCGAGCCGGGCTGCATCCCACTTGAGGTTTGGGACGCCGTTGGCAATCCAGGCCGAGGCGAACACGATCAGCAAAACGTTGGCTCCGTCGCCCATGATCTGGCGCAGATGGCGGCCGTAGGGACCGCCGGGGGCGGGGCCGCTAGCGATAATGCTTGATATCAAGGACATCGGGCGACCGGCTGACCTATCCGTGGTGCGTGAGGCCAAGCGCGACCCCATCGTCTTCGCGCGGCGGATTCTTGGCCAGGACCCGTGGCGCGTTCAACAGGAAATCCTGGCGTCCGTCGCCACCAACCCGCTGACCGCCGTCAAGTCCTGCCACGCCTCCGGCAAGACGTACAACGCCGCGGCGGTCGCGATGTGGGCGCTCGCCCGCTGGCCGGAGTCACTGGTCATCACCACGGCGCCGACGTTCCGTCAGGTGAAAGTGCTGTGGGGCGAGATCGCGGAAGCCCGCAAGCGGTCCCGAATCGCCTTCCCGGAGCCGAACGCCACCGAACTCAAGCTGGGCGACAAGCGCTATGCGGTCGGCCTCTCCACCAACGATCCGAACAAGTTTCAGTCCTACCACGCTGCCCACGTGCTCATCCTCGCCGACGAGGCGCAGGGCATCCTGAGCGCCATCTGGGAAGCGGTCGAGGGCATTCGGGCCGGCGGCGATGTGCGCGTGCTGATGCAGGGCAACCCTACGGTCACCGGCGGCCACTACCAGGACGCCTTCGGCCGCAGCCGCGCCATCTGGAAGACCTTCACCATCTCCGCCTTCGATACACCGAACCTGCAGGGGGTGACGATCGAACAACTGCTGACGATGTCGGACGACGACCTGGCAATCGCCCCTGCGCCATACCTGGTAACGCGACGGTGGGTGAAGGAGCGTTACCTGCGGTGGGGACCCAACCACCCGATGTACCGAGCGCGCGTGCTCGGCGAGTTCCCGGAGCAGTCCGAGGTGAGCGTCTACTCGTTGGCCTGGATCGAGGCGGCCAGCCAGGAGCCGCCAGCCCTGCCGAACGATGGAGTGGTTCGCGTGATTCAGGTCGGGATCGACGTTGCCGGGCCGGGAGAAGATGAAACCGTGTTGGTGGCGCGTGTGGGCGGCGTCATCATCGCCCAGCACGCATGGTCGTTGCCGGATCCGCGCGGCGTGTTGACGGCGGCGCTCGGCAACTTGCGCCAGCGGCGCGGGCTCCAAATAGGGCCAGTTGTGGTGGATGCGGTCGGCATCGGATATCACGTAGCGACTCATCTGGCGGACCAGGGCTACGACGTGTACGGATTCAACGCCGGCAGCGCCCCACTCGATGGCGAGCACTTCGTCAATGCCAAGGCGGAGGCGTACTGGTCCCTGCGGGAGTGGCTGGAACGCGGTGGGCTTGCGGGCCTGACGGACGAAGAGATGCAGGCTCAGCTTGCCGGCATCCGGTACCGGCACACAGCCGCGGGCCGCGTGGAGATCGAGAGCAAGGAGGACGCCAAGAAGCGAGGGCAGTCATCGCCAGATCGTGCCGAGGCACTGGTGATGGCATGCGCCCGCGTCGTCCCACGCCAGCAGACCGTGGTCTGGAGCGCGCCGTACAGCATCAGTCCCATATAGAGATTGGAATTGCTGACGACTCCTCG
Source organism: Bryobacterales bacterium (assembly GCA_003152325.1). Lineage (GTDB taxonomy): Bacteria > Acidobacteriota > Terriglobia > Bryobacterales > Bryobacteraceae > PALSA-129. The sequence continues at coordinate 51,537 of PLZX01000041.1, forward strand.
CGTATGAGAAGGTGGGATCTGAATCAAGAAAAGGTCAATGGAGCAAGCCGATATGGAAGTCGCTGAAGTGGGTGGTTTTGGCGCAAACTACGCCTACCTCTATTTTGCTCTCCAGGAGGCAGTCGAAGAATATCAGCAACGCAAGCGAAGGACAGAGATGTCCCCGCCAGTCCCTGAAGAGACCGGTGGAGACCTTATTCGGCTTTACTATGCCCTCGATCAAGCGCGCGCCACAGTAATTCTACTTGCTGCTGCCTGCGTCGAGGCAATAGCCAATGTTTATCTGGCGATGAAAACCACCCCAGAACAGTTCGCGGTCCTCGAATCAGCCGCATTTATTGAAAAATGGATGGTGCTGCCAACTCTTTTTCTCCAGGGCTACGTCTTTCCGAAAGGCTCGACACTGGCACAAGACCTAAAGCTACTGCACGACCGGAGAAACGGATTGCTGCACATGAAGGCGATGGTGACGAAAGGAGGCGTTGTGATTCACAAAGGGACGCGACCAACAGTCCCTGGCGACGAGGACGCCTTTATCAAGCGTTGTGCATCGCTGCCGATCCGTCTCATCGAACACGTCGCTTCCTTCGATCCCGCGGGCGCAGTAGCAGCCATCCACTTCACTCTTTCCGCCGCTCAGAGGTAGGCGTCGCCGAAGGCAAATGACATCCAGGCCCCTTGGCCGGCCTCCCTGCCGAGTCGCTACCGATATCAGCTATTAACGCTCGCATGGAACGGCGCCTTCGTACCCCGTGACTCCGCCGCTCTGCGAACCCCATCCAGGTGGATCGTTTCCGAGAGTGTGGGACGACTGGATCGGAGCGGGCGAAACGGGTCTTGGCCTCAACAGGTGCGTTAGTATGAACATTGCGTAACCATGGCGGCATCTTTCCTGTATCGACGTTTGGTTGTTGGTATTCCAGGGAGCACCGGGACCCTTTTCGAACCAGACGGTACGCCAGAACCTCGCTTTGCGCTTCAAGCAACCGTAAACTGGATGCGGGCGTTGACGATCCTCGCAAATGATCAAGGAATTGACTGGGCCTCGATGGGTGCCTTTTATGTTAACGTCCAGAGGCCAAGTCTTTCCGAACCCACCGTAAACACCGTGTTTGAACAACTCTTGATGAGCCTCCATCATCTGGCGGCTTTGCGCGCCATGGTCAATGCCGACAGCGATCGTGACTTTGCTCGGGTCGCGGTGATGACCTGGTACTACGGGATCTATTGTGCAGCGAGCGCAATGGTTGCAGCAAAAGATAGCTCGCTGCAAGACGACCACACCGGTACGGCCAATCAATGGGACCGGCAAATTGCAGCATGCGGCCTGATACCGCGACCATTTGATTTCAGGCTAACCACGATGCTCAAGAAAGTCGCGGCGGCTGAGGTCGCAGAATTGCGCAAGGGAAGCAAGTTCGTGGTCAACAACCGTCCGACAACCGTCGACGATGCAATCGGAGCCTGCGTTTCGTACCTGAGCGGTACACGCACCTATCGCGAATGGCAGATTACGGAGGAATTGAAGACTCGCGAACTCAAGAAGCTCAATCTGTCAGACTTTCGAAGTAAACCAGCGAAGGAACTTCGGGATTCCCGCCTTCAGGGTAAGAGCCTAGGGTTCTTGCACCAGGCGTTCCGGTACCGCGGCAAGGCTAATTATCGCGATGCGTTGTTCCTCACATACGAGGCGCAAGTGGATACTGTACTCGACGGGTTCATCGATGACCTGCAGGCCGTATTGAAGGCGTTCCTGATTGCGGCTGGGGCGTTTTGTTTCCGGCGCGTTGCAAGTGCAGACTGGTGCGCTTTCATTGACGATCTGAATCAGCATCTACATTTGGCTGTGATGCCGAGAGACGTCTGGGCCTAAATGCGTGCGGAGCTACTTCCCCAACTCAAGTACCCGACGTTCGCCGCAGGCAAGGAAACGCTGCGGTAACGTCGTTACCGGTTCGCTACGAAGTGCGCCTGACGGCCCTGGCAGCGAGGGAGGGCGCTGGCGGTAGCTCGCGATATCCCCACATAACGCTCCTTTGGAACGGGTGCGCCGCTTCGCGTGGATGAAGAAATAATGGCCGGCGATCCGGGATCGCTGACCTCCCGCATTGCGGTTCGTCTAAAATTGGTCGTGATGTTCAACGTGCTGATGCCCAGGAGCACGGCGTCTTTCTCGCCGTAGGCTTCCACCTGGCGCGCGAAGACCGTGTCAAAGGAGTGATCGTTGCTCCAGGCGGTCAGGACGGCCGGGTTTTCAGAGAGGCAAATGACGCGCAAGGCGCGTCGTTCTTCGAGGAAGCGGCCGACCAGTTCGCAGGTGATATGCATGGCGTCGGCCGCAGAGCCGCCATTGCCGCAGACCAGCAGCGCCTTGCCGGAAGAAAGCGCACCGACGATAGCGTCGATGGCCGACTCCATCACCCGTGGGTCGATGGCTTCGGCGGCATGGTTCAACACGCCGGCCGCTTCCGCGAGGCTGTCGCGCAGGATCATAGGGAATCTTGCATTATAGCTTGGTGAAGCGGGGAGGCTTGACGCGAGTCCGGTAGACCGTAACGAGGCGTGAAAGAACCGGGAGCGCGGGCGGCACCGCCGTCCCAACTCGTTGATCTCACGGCGGCGACCCTGGTTGGCGTATGTGTTGCAACTTTAGGTGTTCGTTTGTGTGGGACCATGGCAATATGGCGGTTAGAAAGAAGGACCCCTGGATCCCGGACTTGGCGGCGAAGGACTCCGTGCTTGCTGTGGCCTGCGGGGTGGCTAACGCGAGTGAGGATGTTCGCGCGACGGAACTGGAGTTCGACGCCATCTCGACTGATTTCGCCGAGCCATGGCTCGCCGCTAACGACCATCCTGCCTATGGCTAACTAAAGGCATATGGCAGCGCGCTGCTTCAACACGCGCCGTATCTCATTGAAGGGCTATATACTTTTGGCCCGGATTGAAGTCGCAACAACCGGGCGTCCGCGCTAGTACCGATAACCGAAGTTAATCACTCCGGTACACCTATTGCCAGTCTTGTTGGGCATGCTTGGGCCACGTCATAATCCGATCTGCAGACTGAACTATGCTCGATACGGCGACGCGGGCCCAAACTGAAACAGACAGCCCTGTAATCGGAAACGCGCGTATGCACACCGCGTGCCCGATTTGCGCAGGCACCAGCCTGAAACATCTCTGGCAGGTCAACGCTGGGCAATTGCGTAGAAGGGCGAGTTCCGGTTGGTTGCCGCCAGTCAAGAGCCGGGAGTAGGAACTCCGCAATGGTACCCGGCCTGGTCAGCATCGTTGTCCCCGTATATAACAGCGAGCGTCACCTCGCCTCGTGCATCGAAAGCGCGATCGGCCAGACATACGAAAACATCGGACTGCTGCTGATTGACGATGGATCCACCGACGGCAGCGGCAAACTTTGCGATGACTATGCTCGCCGGGACAGCCGCATCCACGTCGAACACTGCTCCAACCAAGGACCTGCGTCGGCCAGAAACACGGGAATCGCGAGATCCAACGGCGAATTCCTGTTCTTCCTGGATTCTGACGACCGTATTGAGAAGGATGCCATTCGTTTGCTGACGGAGAGTCAGAAGCGAACCCAGGCGGACCTGGTGATCGGCGATTTTACGATCAAGCGCTTCGGGGTGGAGGATGCGGATTCAAGATTCCTTTTTCCGCAGGACACCCTGCTGGTCAGAGAGGATGTCATCGCCCGAACGCTGGAATACCTGAAGAAGCCCACGGCGTATGCGTTTCTGACTTACGTATGGGGGAAGCTGTTCCGGGCATCCACCATCAAAGACAATCACGTTCTCTTTAACCCGGAGTTGCGCATCTTCGAGGACATCGACTTGAATGTCCGCTACCTGCGCTATGCCGATTCCGTTTCCTATATCAAGAACAAGCTGTATATCTATACAAGTTACCCAAACACCGGCGCAACAGTTTCTGGAATCCACGCTTACCCGCTGGGGTACACGCCTGCTCTGAATACCATCCGAACCTTCCTGAGCGCCTCCGGCGTCCCGGCTGCCTCAGTTCAGAGGGAGATCGGCAACGCGCATGTCTATTTTGCGATACGAATCATGATCGCTCTGTTCCCGCGCGGCCAGCGAATCTCGCTGTGGAAAACGCACCGTCTGATTTCCACCATTGCGAACGACCCCGATCTGAGGAGCAATCTGGAATATTACAGCCCCGCGAATGGCGACAGCCGCATCATCCCCCAGCTTGTCCGGCTCAAGCTTACCGCAATCATCATGGCCGTATGTCTGTACAAGGCCCGCAAGAGGCGTCGTTCCGCGGCGCCAGCCGCTGCGCAGTTGTATGTCAGCAAACAAGGAGAGTTAGAAAATGCCAGATTCTAAACCGTTGGCAATTGGGCAGAACGGAATGCCCGTCATTATTTTCGGGGCGGCATCCGTGGGGCAGGCAATCTTTCACGCGTGTCGCGAGGCGGGGATTACGGTTGATGCCTTCTGCGACAACAATGCCAACCTGGCGCGCGAGCGCCGTTTCGATTTGGAGATCATTCCCGCTCGCGACCTGAAGCGAAGGTTTCCCGAAGCTGACATCATCATCTCCTGCGCCGACATCGCGGACGTAGTCAGGCAACTGGAAGAGATGGGATATTCCAGATGGCACCCCTGTACGGAGCTCCTGAGAAACTTCGATATTTATCCGTACAGCTACTTGAAGCCCCATGACTTTGTGGCACACACGGTTGCCGCCGCCCTCTTGTGCCAGGACAGCTACACCACGCCTGACAAACTGTTCCTGCGCTGCGTCGATTTGATGATTACCGAGAAGTGCTCCATGAAGTGCAAGGACTGCGCGAACCTCATGCAGTACTATGAGAATCCGGTCAACGACGATACCGCGGAGATGCTTCGCTCCATCGATCGATTCTGCAGCGTTGTTGACGAAGTGAACGAGATGCGCGTTCTCGGTGGTGAAGCGTTCATGAACAAGGACGCCCATATCATCATCAAGCGGCTGATTGACGTGCCGAAGGTGAAAAAGGTTGTGGTCTACAGCAACGCCACCATCGTTCCGAACAAGGAACAGATGGCCGCCATGAGGAGCAGCAAGGTATTGTTCTTCATTACCGACTACGGTTCGCTTTCAAGAAACCGGGACCGGCTGATCAAAGAGCTGGAGAGCAACCAGATTACTTACATTTCGTCCCCGGCCAGCAACTGGACGGATTGTGGGCAAATCTATGAACATCACCGCACCGAAGAAGAGCAGAAACACATCTTCGGGACATGCTGCGTTAAGAATATCTTCACCATTGCAGGCAACCTGCTGTTCCACTGCCCGTTTTCCGCCAATGCTTACCGCCTCCATGCCGTCCCGGACTTCAAGGGCGACTATGTCGACTTCTCGCGATCGGACATCAGCGTGAAGCATGAACTGGTTCAATTCGTGCGGCACAAGGAATACATCGATTCGTGTGATTTCTGCAACGGAAGAACCCACGGCAATCCGGAGATTGTTCCCGGAATTCAGACCCTGGTGACGCTGAAGTACGAAAAGTACGCGCACTAGGCCTTCTCCGCCAATGGACGCAAAGAAACCCGGCTAAGGGCTGGCAAACGGGCATTCACGGCGGCGAGGTGGTAATGCCGTGGCAATCGGCGCAGTGCAACGCGCCGCGTCTCCGGGCCGCTCGAAATACCGCACCGAAATGAAGTAAGCGAACAGGTCCGCGGCCACGATCACCAGCCCCGCCAGGTTCTCAACCATCCGGCCCACAATGCTCGCAGTATACCCCCGCCACCCCACCCTCGTCGGGGCTGGCTGGCAGCGGGGCTAATGAGATGGT
>PLZX01000363.1 GCA_003152325.1 Bryobacterales bacterium
CCGCGCATAATTAAAGGGACATCAAACACCGTCTAAATGCCGTGTTTGCAGGCATTCGCGCATCATGTGATATCCCCGTGGCGATGCGCGGCTGTATAGCAGTTGACCTGCCACAAGTCAGCAAAGGGCATTACACGGCCAAGTGGAGGAGACGCAATCCACCTGTCGGCCAGCAGGCCTTCAGGAGTCGCATAGCCGTGTGGCTTGCCGTGTGATCGGTCATGATCTCGGCCAGTAGGCGATCATCCGCCACGGATACCAGAGCCAGTTAAACAGGCGATGGCCAGCCCGAACGCCATTATGCTCGCCAGGGCACAAGATAGCCGCGTCTAGTTCAACTGCACGGGCCAAGTCTGCGAAGCGCCTCTTCGAGCCCGTGACTTTCCGAGACGCCAAGTCGGATCAATTTGCCAAGCAATGCGTCGATCTCCCGACGCACCGGCTGGTCCGTCCCGAACAGCTTCGGATCAAGAGCCAAAATTGCCGCGAGCAGGGTGCACACGCGACGGCCGATCGCATGTCCGACCCAAAACTCCCTGCTCTCCGGGTGAGCGGATATCCACTTCTGCGCTGCTCCACAGACAAGCCGCAGGTGAGCCGTTCGCGGCGAAACTTCCAGAAGGTTAAGCACCACCGTCGCGACGAAGAGGAAAGGTCCGCTCTCTGCCAGCTCTGACAAGACCGGGATGAAAGGGGGAAGACGATCAATGCCCTTTTGGAACAGATAAGACTTGGCGGGCTGGAAATGTCCGAAGTCATTGAAGGCGAGAGAGGCGATGGCGGGACCCAAATGGGTGGTGATGGAGTCTGACAGGTCGCGCCGCTGCCACTTCCATTGCCTTGACGTCATCAAGCGGCGGGCCAGCACCGTGCGGATGTGAACAGCTTCGGCGTCCCGAAGGGCGGTGCCGTTGAAGTAGACGTTGTCGACGCTCCGCAAGAAGATCGTCATGACATCCAGAAAGGCCTCGCCCGGCAGTCCGAGAATGAGGCCTAAGGCGCTCTCATCGATTTCAGGAACTGTCAAACCCGGCAGGCACCGGGCCAGCAGGTCGAAATATGCATTGTTCCATTCATCCGGAATTCTGCCCGGATCATCATCCGCCTCCATCTCCGACCCGCTCGCAACCGCAGTCCAGTTTGAATAGGTTGTTGCCAGGTCGCGCAACCACGGCCGCTTGATGACATCAAGAACCTTTACAGCCTTGCGGAGCCAAAGGGCTGCGGCCTGATGGTCCGTGTAGAATTCGGGCCTTGCGTCCCGTTCCTGCCGGTCACGGCGTTGCGCGCCGAAGGAATAGCCATGCCGAGAATGAGGCTCGGTCGGCTCGAACGCAGGCCATGCAGGCTCGTCCTGTTTTCCGGCCAACCAGGACAACTCAGCTACGATGGCCCCTGCGACCTCCCGCTGCTTGGCATCGAGTTGGGCTTTATGTTCCTTTTCCGGCCTGTTCCATTGCCGCCACGGCTGAACGCATGCGGAGAAGGCGCTGCGCAGGACGGCGCGGGGCAACCGCTCATCGATATCGGCAAGAGTGTCGGCAACATAATAGAAGCCCTGCGCTGAAGCCGGGTTATCGCCCGCCGCTTCGAGGAGCGTGCGGACGTCCGCCATTCTGAAGCGGTTCTTCACCAGCAAGGCCGTGCCGGCGAACGCGATGGCGATCTGGTTGAATTGCAGGCCGTCACGCGTCCTGTGCACTGGATCGTGCTCTCCCTTGAAAGCACGCTTGAACGTTTCGCGAATCCAGTCGCCATGCGCAGCAATCAGCTCCGCGCCGCCGTCGCGCGTCGCGATCAGGGCGGCAGTCACGATGGCTTCCTCGCGCATCTTCTGCTGCGTCTCGTTCCCGGCCAGCTTGTTCGCGACATCTTGAGCCCATTTGAGCGCGGCTGCTGCGAAATCCGGGGAAAATCGACTTGGGTCATTCAGGGCGGTCCGGATCGACGCTTCCATGTTGGCGTTGGCATTGCGCTCCTGCCTCTCGTCCTGCTGGGGCTTCAGATGTTCGGTTTCCGCTGCGGGAGACAAGTACTCCCAAACCTCCTTGGAACCCTGCGCCGTTTGCACTGTCGCCGTACGCCAGTTGTCCGGATTGCAGCGATTGAGTGCGTGGAGCACCATGAACGCGGGATCACCCAGGTTCGATTCTTTCTGCGGAGGACCCAGCCTGGCGGCCGCCCTCTGGAGCAGGTCCTCCAAGACAGATCGTTCGCCTTTTTCCTCGCTCAATGCGTATAAATCGACCAAGCGGTCGAGCGACGCACGGCGGGAAGGCCTGGCCTTCAGGCTCTCAATACTGACGAGACCCATCGGCTCCCGGGAAATCTCTTTGAGGCCGAAGATATCGGGGATCTCGATGTTATCGGCTAAGACTCTCTCCCGATCGATGCATAGCAGTTCAGGGCAGGCGACAAACGGTATCGCCGCCGTGCGGGATGCCGGCCAATGGGACAACAACAGATCGACGACGACCAAAAGAAAAGCCGCCGGGGCGGGCGACCGTCCGATGAGATCCGAAACCACGGCATCGACTGTTTCGCCCTTTTCGATGCGCGCATGCGCCCAGGCTTCCAGAGCCATCAGGGCAGAGGCGACGACGGATGGTCCGGCCCCCAGATTTCTCGACCAGCCATAGGTCTGATGCCAGGAAAACACTTTCTCGCTTCCATCCGGCGAGACAACAGACATCGCGTTATCGCCAAATTCCCTACCGCCGCTTTGGAAAGCGACCGCGTAATCCACGATCCGCCGGATCAACGGCAGCGCATGCTCAGGAGCATGCAGGAGCAAATCATAGAAAGGACCTTGCGCGGGTGATGCCGGGACAAAATCGAGGTCCCGGTGGCCGAACGCTTCCCGGAACGGGCTGCGACGGTCGTCCTCATCCTCGTAAACCTTCGGCATCAGGTAGTCGGCGGTCAGTTCAGCGAGCTCCTTCGGGGCGGCTTGGGCCAGCGAACCGCGGAACTTGAGCAGCGCGCGCAATGCCTGATCGCGGTACGGATGCTTGCCGAGAGATTGAAGATATTGAGCCGCCAGCGTCGGCGTATGATTGCAGAACAAAAGGAAGCTCGTTGTGAGTTCTTCCGCCAGCGCGCCGATTTCTTTAGACGTCAACTCGCCGTTAAACGGCTGTGCGCGCCTTTCGGCACTGACGATTTCGCGCGGTGAATCAATCTGCAAGAGCCAGTAATAGAACCAATGAACCATGCTGGGTGTAAAAGGGTCTTTGCCGCCGAAAACGACGGACCAATTCGTATAGAGCGAAACCACGTCCAGGATTGCCGGGGCCGGTATACCAGTACCCGTTTTGAGAAGCCACCAGATCAGTCGTCCCCAGGATGGGCCAGACGGAATCATAATGCCCGCCGGGATCTTACTCGGATCGACGCCCGCTGCCGCATAGTATTTACCGGCAGGTTCGCTTTCCACAGCCGAGACGATCCGAATGAGCTCCCGCAGCATTTTCGCGCGATCCGCAAACAGGACAGCGGAGGCCTTGCCGAGCATCTCGACCGCAATCTCGGAGCGAACAAACGCCAGCATCACCGCCCGGGCCCATGACTCATTCATGCCGTTCTTGCTGACGGCCGCGTGGAGGGCCTGCCAGCGCACTGCGTCGGGCGTACGTTCAATGACAAGCCGCGCCGCGACCTCTGCACCCCGGCTCAGGTCGGCAGGTGCGGGCCGGTCCAGCGGCAATCGCTCGACGAGTGCGGAATCGGAAAACAACAGATTGGCGATGGCCCACTCGCGAAGAACATCATGGCGAAACGCAACGCGGTCATTGTCGAGGTCACGCAGGCTCTCGCTTGCAATGAGGGCATCCACGGCCTGGGCCGGCATTCCGCTCACGGTCAGGTGATCCGCACGCGAGAGCGCTTGCTCCGCGAGCGCCTTCAGCACACGCGCCCGGTCGCGATGCCCTGCATCCCTTGCACCGTCAGCCGATTGCCACCAGTCCTCGGCCATTTCGGCTTCAGTGCGAAGCGTAGGTGCTCCTGACGCGCGATTGGCCAGCCGCGACAAGCGGAACAGGTTATGCGCAACCTCTTTCGCCGGATGGTCATCCGACAGAAGCGCCCTCAACTGCGGTGCGGCACTGCGGAGCTCGTCTGCTTCGTTGTCGCTCAGCTCCTCGATAACAACGGGCGTCGCCCGGCCCAGCATATCGAGCGCGTCCGCCGGGAGCCAGTTCTTTTCCGCGATCCCAAAATCGCGTCGCGCCGTGACCAGGACGCACATCCCGGGCACTGTCGCTGCTTCCCGGACGAGATCGATCACGGTCAATCGCTGTTCCGCGCCGAAAAAATCCAGGCCATCGACGAACAGGATCGCGCCGCCGCTCCCGGCCAGTTCGGAGAGGAGGTCGTGAATGGTGCCGTCAAACGAGAGCGCGGAGAGCAAAGCCAACCCACCCCTCGGCATCGTGCGGGCGGGATTGAGCGCGATGATTGCCGCCTCGCCCGAGACCTGCTGCGCAAAATGCTTAAGCACGCCTGACTTGCCGACACCCGCATTGCCCCTAATTTCCACATAACGGCCTTCGTCAAAAGCCTGATGGACCGCGCTCACGCGTTCCTGACGGGTCAATATCACGCCGCCGACACGGTCTCCGATGTCGGCGAGCGTGTTGCGGGACGCTTCAGCCAAAGTCTGGCGCGCCGAAAGGTTGTGCCGATCTCCGGCCAGACGAAAGGATTTCTGGTTCAGGTCGGCAATCAGATGGTCGCGTGTGGAGTCGCCGCCGGACTTGGCGATATCGATGGCCAGTTCGGTCAGGACGCTCCAGAGGTCGGCGGCCCGTCCGCCGTCCGCCGCGTGAAGCGCGCGGACCGCGCGTTCCTTCGCCAGTGCCTCCGACGCCGAGCCCTTTGCTGTAAAGTCGAAGACAAGAATCTGAAGCCTGCGCAAGAGCTTCCAGACTGTTTCGTCATCATTTTGGGCACCTGCCGCGCCCAGATGATTCCTGAAGGTCTTTACAAACTCGCGCATGTCCGGGTTTGCAGAGCCGGGACGCTCAAGCCGGTCGAAGAAGGTTTTGGCGTCTCCCAGTTGCCGGGCCCAGGTTAGAACATCCTGGTACGAGCCGTCGATCTTGCGGGAGCTTCGCGAAATCGCAATTCCCAACTCGTGCCGACGGTTCCAGAAATCCGCCATGCCGGATGCCTTGGCGATCTGCCCCACGACTTTTTCAAAAACCTCGTCCTTCGGGGCAAAGGTCATGTCCCTCTTGGCCTGGATTTCGAGAGACGCAGCGTTGCCGGATGCATCATGCACGTGCACGATGACGTCATCCAGCGGATATCCTTCCGCCGCTCTCTGGAAGGCAACGCGATCAATGACGGTTCCGGGTATTCCGCGGGGTTCAGCGCCCACCAGCATGGAAAGCAAATAGGACGCTCCCACCTGGCCTTCGAAATGGCTTCCGGCAGGTCCGCTCGATGCCGGGCTTGTCGCGTCACTCATAAAAAGCTCTCAAGCCAAAGCGTTCACTTTCATTTTCCGCCCGCGCGGCTTACTCGCCAAACGCCTCGCAGGACCTAGCGCCGGGGGGCTCTTGGGGCCGCGGGGTCTTGCAGTTTTTTCAAACTCAACTCAAGGTCGGCAACTTTGTTCTTCACGGCTACGATCTCCTTCGGCGACACGCTGCTCCTTTCCAGCGCCGTCAGGTCGCGCCGAATGGTCGTCAGTTCCGCCCGCAGCCTCGTCAACTCTCCCGAAGCAACATCCACCGTGCCGACGATTTTTGTCACGGTCGGCCCTGTAGGCAGGTTGTTGAGCATGATTGCCGCCGGGACCGCGGCGACTGTCACCAGAATGACAGCGCCGGCAGTCATGAGGTGCGCGCCCTTCACAAATTGCGCGAGATGATCATTCATCGCCTCGTTCATGGAGGTGCACCACAAAAGCCCACGAAGACGGAAGGGTTTATCGAACTTGCGGACTTCGCCCGTCTCATCAACGACGGATTGCAGGTAGAGCGACTGGATTGCCTTCACAGAGACAGCGCGAACGGCGGAGATAAAGCCGAGCAGAAGCAGCACGGCGGCGAGAGTCAGGAGCGTCAAGACAAACGATCGGCTCACGGTGCTGACGCCCGCCGTCTTGCTGATCAGGAATACAAACAACGAGGCTAGCAGCGGCACAAGGAAGGTCATCAGTCCGAAAGTCGATTGCGCTTTCTGTTCAAGATGAACGCGGCGCTTTTCCGCCTGGTCGAACAGCCATTGCGACTGTTCCAGTTGTTCCGGATCGATTTCGTTCTTAGGTTCCGGGATGGCAGGAATTTCCTCAGGGTTGGACCGAAACGGCACGAGTATCTGCCACACGATAAACCTCAAGCGAACGAGTACCTGGCGGATATAGGGTGCGAGCTCGCGGTGCCTGATAGGTCGGGGAGGTTCAGCGATATACGGGAAACTCATTGGCCCCCATAGAACAGTTGAATGAAGGCGCTGCGCATCGGGAAACCGAGCCGATCCTCCAGCCATGCCCACTCGCCGGTGGGATTGACCTCTAAGAAAACGAGACTCCCGTCCGGCGCCCGGACAAAGTCGAAAGCACCGTATCGCAACCCCAGTCGCGAAAGCATCGTCCTGCACAGGCGTTCAACGTCGGCAGGAAGCTCCGACCGCGCGTATGTGACACTCAATGCCGGGTCTCGCCAGTCAACGATCCCAGCGTCGCCCCTGATATCCGCGACAAACGAGTTGGGCCCGATGAACGTTGCGCGCACATCGGCGCTCCTGGGTATCTCTTCCTGCAGGAACACCGGACAGCCGACGGCGTCGTCTCCAAAGGATTCTGCCGCCACCCGCCGCGTGTAAATGGAATAAGCAGCGTTACCATCAATGAACATCCCATGGAAGATGGGCTTGCAGATGGTCCCGTGCCGGTTCTCTTCTGCGAATTGCCGCAACGCCAGTGGGTCGCTGGAAACAAGCGTGCGCGGCACCCGAAATCCCAACTCCCGGGCGATTTGCAACTGATAGAGCTTGTGCTCGGCGATGGAAACGTTGTCGATCGGATTGACCCAGAGAAGATCCGGGTTCAGCACCAGGCCCATGGTCAGGTGGCGCAGCTCCCCCGCGACGAAGGCGCTTTCGCTCCGCGAGAAATTCGGGACCGGTCCCGGATGAATGGCGCGCCGATACCAGACGGATTTCACACAACCGAGATCGAGGGCCCGGGTCGCGACGCGGATCTCGCGGCACAAGGTTTCCTGATCCAGTGAAAACGAGAACTGCGCCTGCGTCAGCTCTTCGCTGTTCAAGCGGAAATAAGGCAACCTGCGCCGAATAAGTTCAACGATGAGGAAATCGGCTGTCAGATCCTTGTCAGAAGTGAGAATAAGAAGCATGGATTTCCGCTGCTCTCGATCCTTCCGACTGATCCGCTCCCTCGCGGGTCTTCGTGAGAGTCGTCTCGCCAAGCTGGGAGGCTTGCAGGCCAGAGCTTTCCGTCTGGTCCACGCCCTCACGCGTCCGGGTCTGGATCGTTTCTCCGAACTCNNGTGAATGTGGTTTCCCCGAATCGCGTAGGTTCAGCGTTGTGCTTGCGCAGGCACTCAACCAACGGCAGGTTCTCGCGAGTCTCGATCCATACTTGCAGGTCGGCGTCGTAAACATGCTGCGCGTCAGGTGCGGCTTCCGCCGGTAACTGCTTGCGTCCTCGTAGAATGAAAGGCGTCATTACGAACCTCCAGTCGGGGTGCCCGGCTTTTTGCGTATGGCTGTTGTCAACACGTTAGCGAGCGGCTCCGGCAATAGCAATGATGACGACGGGGCTGTCGAATCGGCTCCGCGACTGACTACAGTCCGTGCCGGGCGCAGCGCAGGCAGAAACACCGATTGAATGCGGACGAAAAACCGTGGCATGGCCCTGTTCCAAGCGTCCTCGCAAGTCCTGATCCGCAACGTAGCTTTCGGCAGCTTCCCGTACTACCCAAGCCAGCGAGACTCTCTTCTGCTTCGCGATCCTCTCCAGATTCCGGTAAATGGGTGTAGGAAAGCTGCTCGAGGCTCTGATAGTCCTCGCGCCGCGCCCTTTGGCACGTTGTTGGGCTGTCGTTGCTATTGCCATAATCGTTCTCTTTAAAGTATTCACCACATTGCACCAGAACGGTGAACGGATCGTCGGCAGGTAAGCATTGGAAGCGGGCTACTTCCTGGCACGCCACACCGCGGCATCCACGGTGACTTCGGTCGGATCGTCATCCCAATTCACAAGCAGCAGGATGTAGCTACCCGTCTTGGGCGCGATAAAACTTCTGTCGCTGCACTCGATCACTCCTGTTTTCTGCCAAAGCCCTTCGGGAAGCGGACGTTCATCGTCTTCGTCGTCATCCTCATCTTCAAAGTCATCCTCATCGCTTTCTTCCTCGTCGTCGCCAGCGTCCAGCCACTCTTCGATGTCCTCTTCAAGGCAGATAACCAGATCCAGCTCGTCGTTCGCCTCGATGGCAAATACGAGTTCCTGTCCGCGCTTTATGTCGAACGGATACTCTTCATGCTTGCCGCCCCGGATCACAATGGTTTCGCTCAGTTCCTCCAGCGGTGACTCAATCTCATCTACCGAGGCTGTTTTGCAGCGTTCCTCCCATTGGAGCTTGAACAGCAGAACTTCGCCTTCCGAATACTGTGCCCCCAGATTTCCTCTCTGCGTGACGAGGCCGTGGCAGTTGCGGCAAACGACGGCGAGATTGTTCCACGCATTGTCGGCAGGATCGCCGTTGATGTGGTGTTTCTCGACAGGTTGGCGGGGCTGATTGCAGATACAGCATGCGTGCCGGTTCGCCACCATCAGGCGGTCTTTGACCTTAACCGGGATGTGCCGACGGGGTTTCAAGGACAAAGGATAGCGCCTTTCGACCACAGATACACCCAAAGCAATTTCTAGGACAATGTTTTGGGCGAATCCCGCTAACGCGGGACCGCGCTCAACTATTAGTAACGAGAACGCGTTTGTCGGCACTTGGCCGAATAGTCCCCGACTCGTGGAAGTGCCTGTACCCGCACGTAAGTCGCAGTCTGTTTGCCGGATCAGTCAGAATCCCCAGCGAGCCCATTAGAGGTCCGCCGGGTGGACTGGTTTTCGGGATGCGTACAAATGGAAAGGCTGGCGCTGGCCTTCGGAGGTGGTGCACTGGCGGGAAAAGGCCTCCAGGGCGGCCATGCTTGGCCAGCCCTGGAGTAGTCATCACTTGTTGCTCTTCAGCACCGGAATCCC
>PLZX01000017.1 GCA_003152325.1 Bryobacterales bacterium
GGGCGGGCCTCATGGAATGGGATTTCGCCTATCAAAGCCAGGGCATGACCGACGACCTCTGGTTAGGTCCGACCGTGGAATCCTGCCTGGACCGCTACGCCGCCGCGGGCATCCGGCAAGTGGTGGTGGACCCGATCGGGTTCGTCTGCGATCACATCGAAGTGCTCTTCGACATCGACATCCTGTTCCGCGGCTATGCGCGGGAGCGCGGCATCACGCTGACGCGGCCGGAATCGCTGAACGGATCCGCGACGTTCACCGCGGCGCTGGCCGAAGTGGCAAAGCGATGCCTCGCGTAGTCATCATTGGCGGAGGCATCTCGGGCCTCTCGACGGCATACTATCTGGCCAAGGGCGGTACGGGGGCGACCATTCTGGAATCGCGGCCGCGGCTCGGCGGCGTGATCCAGACCGAGCACGTAGAGGGCTGCACGCTCGAAGCCGGGCCGGACAGCTTCCTCTCCACCAAGCCGGCAGCGCTCGAATTGATCGCCGACCTGGGGCTTGCCAGCGAAGTGATCGGCTCGAACGACCATCTGCGGGTGACCTTCGTGCGCAAGAACGGACGCCTGGTCCCGCTGCCCGACGGCCTGATGATGATGGTGCCCACCAAGATTCTGCCGCTGATTACAACCGGCCTGGTGAGTTGGGGCACCAAGCTGCGGATGGGACTCGAATGGTTCCGCGCGCCTCAGCCGAAGCCGGGCGACGAATCGGTGGCGGAATTCGTGGAAGAGCATTACGGCCGCGAAGCGGTGGATTATCTGGCCGAGCCGCTGCTCTCCGGCATCTACGGCGGCAGCCCCAGCGAACTGAGCGTCAAGAGCGTGCTGCCGCGGTTCGTCGAGCTGGCGAACCGGTACGGCAGCCTGACGCGCGGGGTGCTGGCGGAACGCGCCAAGGCTGCGGGGCACCGTACAAAGGCCGCACCTCCGCCGCTGTTCCGCACCCTGAAGGGCGGGCTGGGGCAGATGGTGGACCGNNGGCGGTGGATTCCGCGTCAAGATGGACGGCGACTGGCTGGAAGCCGATGCCCTGGTGGTAGCGTGCGAAGCGCACAGCGGTTCGAGGCTGCTGGGCGCAGTGGACGCGCGGGCGTCGGAACTGCTCGGCATGGTGCCCTACACGTCGTCCATGACGGTGGCGTTGGGGTTCAACGCCGCTGACTTCGCGCGCCGGCCGGAAGGCTTCGGTTTCCTGGTGCCGAAGAAGGAGCGTCGCCGGCTCGTGGCCTGCACCTGGGTGGGGACCAAGTTTTCGTATCGCGTGCCGGAGGACAAGATCGTGGCGCGATGTTTCCTGACCGCATCCGACGAACCGGACGACGCCATCGCTGCGATGGTGACCGCGGAGTTGCAAGAGATCGCGGGCGTCACCGCGCGACCGCGATTCACGCGGATTGCCCGCTGGCCGCGATCGATGGCGCAATACTCGGTGGGCCATGCGCAGCGAATCGAGGAGTTGGAGGCGCGCGTGGGTGGGATTCCGGGGCTGCACCTGGCGGGGAACGCTTATAGCGGGATCGGGATTCCGGATTGCATCAGGATGGGGAGACTGGCGGCGCAGAAAATTCTGGCGGGTTAATTACTTCATCTTCTCGAACAGCGCCAGGATGCGCTTGTATTCGTCGGCCCAACTGGCGGGCTGGCGGAAACCGTGATCTTCCACGGGATAGACGGCCAAGTTCCAATTCTCCTTGCGCAGTTCGATCAGCTTCTGCACCAGACGCACGGTGTCCTCGAACTCGACGTTGGTGTCCACCATGCCGTGGCAAATCAGGAGGGAACCCTTCAGGCCTTGCGCGAAGAAAATCGGCGAGGATTTTCGGTAGGCTTCCGGGTCGGTTTGCGGAAGGTTGAGGATCTCGGAAGTATAGCCTTGGTTGTAAAGCGCCCAATCGGAGACCGGCCGCAGGGCCGCGCCGGCAGCGAAGACATCGGGTTGGGTGAACATGGCCATCAGGGTGATGAAGCCGCCGTAGCTGCCGCCCCACAGACCGATCTTTTTCGGGTCGACCCCCTTTTGAGCGGCCATGTATTTGGCGGCATCGACAATATCGTCGAGGTCTTTGCCGCCCATGTGCTCGTAGACGGCGGTGCGCCAGTCGCGGCCATAGCCGGCGGAGCCGCGATAATCCACGTCGATCACGGTGAAGCCGCGCTCCATCAGGATGTGGTCGAACAGGTACTCGTGGTAATAGCTGGACGACCACTTGTGATCGACGTTTTGCAGATAGCCGGCGCCGTGCACGAAAATCGCACCGGGTCCGCCTTTTTTGAAACTGGCGGATTGGAACAGGCGGGCCGGCACTTTGACGCCATCGCGCGCGGGCACCATGACGATGGGGACGTCGAGCCAGGGATATTGGGCGAATTCGGGCGAGGGCGACGTGGTGATTCGCTTCGCGACAGCTTTGGGATCGTTCCCGCGGATGTAGAGTTCGGGCGGCTTGTTGGTATAGGAATAGATGTCGGCGATCCAATGTTCGTCAGGGGAGAGAGTGGTGACGTGCTTACCGGGCTCCTGGGTGATCCGGGTGAGCGGGCCGCCCTCGCCGCTCATCTGGTATAGGAATTGATCGAACGGGCCGTCCTTGCTGGCGGTGACATAGAAGATCGACTTATCGCGCGACTGCCGCACGTTGAGGACTTCCCACTGGCCGGAAGTGAGCGCGCGGGGTTCCCCGCCGTCAAAGGCGACGGCGTAGAGATGCGAGTAGCCCGTGCGCTCGGACTGGAAATAGACTTCGCGGTCGTTCTTCATCCAGCCGATGGTGTTGGCGGCGGGGCCGCCCAGCCAGGCGTCGTCGCGATCGTGGGCCAGCACGCGAGTCTTGCCTGTGGAGGCGTCGAGCGCCAGCAGCCAGCGGTCCTTGTTGTCCGCGGCGCGCGCTTGTATCACGGCCTTGGCGCCGTCCTCCGACCAGAGGGGCATGCCGAGCTGCACATCGCGATCCTGCGGGGCGGGTGTGCGAACCGGCGGGCCGCCTTCGCGCGGCGGCTGCGGCACGGCGGCTGCGGCCGGCGGCGTGCGGCGCTGGCCATGATCCACCCACTTGACCTCGCCGGTAGCCACGTCGATCATGGCCAGGCGAGAGGTGTTCTGGCTATCGCCCACATTGGCGCGCCCGTTGATGTCTTCGGTGTACCCGCTTTCGGTGATGTAGTTCGGAACGATGGTGTTGCGCGGGCTGCCCGGCTGGAAGACGCTGGCGAAGACGGTCTTCTCGTCGGGCGAAAGTTGCAGTTGCCCGACGGTCTCGCGCCCGGTGGGAGTGAAGGGCTTGCGGGCCGGCTCATCCCTCTTACGCCGCGCGTCGGCGTCTTCCCGGACCGCCACTCGTTCGCGGACGGCGTCCAGTAACTCTTTCTGCTCGTTCTTGAGGTAATCCTGACTGGCGCTGGTGGTCGCGGCGCCAGTCGCGGCAGCGCCGGTGGGAGGCGCCGCGCCGCGCCCGCCACCCTGCCCGCGGCCTCCCCCACCGCCGCCGCCCGCGGGAGCGGCCAGGGTAGTGGCTGCGCCGGCGGCGCGAATGTCGGTCATCTGCACAAGCATTCCGGAATCGAGAGCCATTACGTAGAGATTGCCGCCGCGAGTGAAGGCGATGCGTTTGCCGTCGGACAGGAAGCGGGGATTCGCCTCGGTGTCGGTGGTCTTCGTAAGCTGCTGGATCTTGCCGGTAGTGTTGTCGAAGAGGTAGAGATCGCCGCTCGAAGAATAGACGGTGAGGCGCTTGTCATGGGTGGTATCGCCCCCGGCGGGNNGCGGCGTCTTTGTCGGTGTACTGCTTCCACTGGAAGTAGACGTGCGCACTATCGTGCGACCAACGCACGGCCGTGGCCTCGAAGCCGACGAGTTCCGGACCGCGCATGATGCTGTCGATGGTGAGCGAGAACTTAGGAGTCTGCGCCTGCGCGAAGAACAGCGCCAAGCTGAACGGGAGGATGAGTTTTCGGGCCAAGAAAAAATGATATCGCAAAAGCGAGGGTTGCGCCCTCGATACCCCTGGTACCGTACTAACCCTGTGATTAACGGTACTTTAAGTCCGATGAGAATCGTGGCCACAATAGATCCTCGGCTGGTGCAAGCAGAACTTAGGATTAGGCCCAGCCGTGAGAATCGGATCTATATCCCTTCCGACTGGGGAGCAGGCCGTGATCGCGAGGTCACGAAAACACAGGCAAGTGATCAAGCGATCACAGAGAAGAAAACAAAAACTTAGGAGCGAACACAATGACGTTTTTGCGTAATTTCTGGAATGACGAACAGGGGCAGGATCTCATCGAGTATACCCTGCTCATGGCGTTCGTAGCGCTGGCATCGGCCGCTCTCTTCTTGGGCGCCGGTGGCAGCATCAAGGGCATTTGGCAGAACACCAATACCCAATTGGCGAACGCCCTCACGCAGTCCAGCTAGTCAACTCGGGGCGGGACGGCCGGCATACCCATGCCGGCCCGCTTCCGTCCGGCGAAAAGGCCCTGGTGCTACCGCGGCGGTAGTTTCAGGGTCCACTGCCCGGATTTGCCGAAATACATCAGATTGTAGACGCCACGTTTATCCTTCGACGGTTTGGGAAAGAATACGTAGCCGGCTACGGCGCGGGGAGTTTTGCCTTCGGGCAGCGCCTGGTCTTCGAGTTTCTGTTCCAGGCCAGCCGTCCCACCGTTGGGCGGCGACGAAGGGGGACCGTTGGGGCCGACGCCTACGCCCACACTGCTGGCGGTATAGACACCGCCGCCGCGGCCTCCACCGCCGGATTCGTAACCGATGGTCTCCGAATGGTAGACGTTTACGTTGCCGGGTATTGCCGGTTTGGACGATTTCTGGGGAAACACGGCGACAGCGACATCGTGGGGAGTGGCGGCGCGCACGGTAGTGGGTTCTGAGCCCTCGCGCAGGCGGAAATCGCCGGTAGAGATGTCGGGCTGGGTTCCGTTTGACGGGAAGATGGCTACTTCGAAGACGAGGTATCCGTGTTTATCGAGGTCTTCGCCGAAAATCTGTTTGGCGGTAGAGGCGGAAACCCAGGCGGCGGCAAGGGTGACGTCGCCGATGGTCTGGCTGGCGGGGTAATCGGCGCCGCTGCCGCGCGGCGGAACACCATCGCCGGCATAGGCGGTTGCCAGGAGGACGAGGGGCGCCAGAAGGCTTGGGCGTGATGTCATCGGGATCTCCGCTTATAGTTTATACGCACAGAAAGGATGGGGGTTACAGGCTAGTGCGTCATGGCGTAGACGATGTAGTTTACGCCGATGCGGATGCCTAGGGCGGAGAAACGGGCGGGGTACGCGGGGTCGTCGGCGTTTTCCCAGGAATCGCCGAGATCGTTGTTGTGGGTCATGACGGCGATCAGGCGGCCTTTGTCGTCATAAATGCCGCGCCAGTGGGGAGTCTCACCGCCGTAGCCGGGGTTTCCCCAATCGCCGGGGCACTTTTCGCAGAGGCTCTTGGTTTGAATGAACTGCGCGCCGGGGACCTGGTAACGGTCGTCCAGGTCGTAGACGGTGTGAAAAATAGCATCTTTGTTCGGGATGTCGACGATTTCGCGATCGGGCTCGATGCGCTTCATACAGTGGATGAAAACATTCCACTCGTCGGTGCCGTGGAAATCGTCGCACATGAAGAAACCGCCGCGATCCAGGAACTCGCGAAACTTCGCCACCATCTGGTCGGTCAGTTCCCAATGGCCCACTTCCACGGCGTAGAGCCACGGGTAGTTGAACACGTCGTCGTCCTGTTCGAGATTGATGGGCTGTTCGGCCGATTTGCCGTCGATGCGGGTCAGCCGCCGGATGGCCAGCGCGAGGTGACGGTCCGACCGGGGGTAGTCGATGGTCCAGTTGGTATTTCCGAAATGCCAGTCGTACCCGCGTTTATACAAGGCCTGCGGATCGATGTTCAGGGGCGTGGTGGGATACATCAGGCGCGCGAAGGTCCACTCGCCGGGGACCTTGTAGTCCGGGGGCAAAGGGAAATTGTTGTATTCCCAGGCGGGATACTCGCGGAACGGGTCCTGCGCCCACAACGTGCAAACCACCAGCCCGCAGCCCACGAACGCGGCTAAGATCTGACCTCGCGTCATCTATACCTCCAGTATAGACGTGCGATCAGCGGCCTCGTCCCGCTCCTGCGCCGCCGGTGACGCGCTCGGGCATGTCGGCCAGCGCATAACTGAAGACGGCCAGGGCCGCGACGCTCTTGCGAAAATCGTCGGGATTGACCTTGTCGAGGGTATCGGCTTCGGAATGGTGCCAGTCGAAATAGTGGGTGCCGGCGGCGCGTTCGGAGAAGCCGGGCACGCCATCGCGGATGAGCGGGGTGATGTCTTCGCCACCGCCGCCGCCGGTGATTTCGCCGGCGCCGATGGGCTCGAGGAGTTTGGCGATCTGGCGGAGCATATCCATGGATTTGGCGTCGACGCCGGCGCCGAAGCCGCGGGGCGTCTCGGCCCCACCGTCCATTTCGAGCGCGGCCACCTGGTTCTTGAGCTGGTCACCAACAAATGCGCGGTAAGCCTCGCCGCCGCGTCCGCCATTCTCTTCGTTCACCCAAAAGGCCACTCGGAGTGTGCGCCGCGGCTGGAGGCCCAGCTTGTGAATCAGGGTCAACGCCTGCAGGCAGGCGATGATGGAGGCGCCGTCATCCTGAGCTCCCTGGCCGACATCCCAGGAATCGATGTGACCGCCGATCACGACGACTTCTTCGGGATGCTCCTTGCCGGGTATTTCGCCGATGACGTCGCCGCTTTCGGCGTCGGGGAGCATCTGCGCGCCCATTTCGAGATGAATCTTCACGGGGACGCCTTCGGAATACAGGCGGCCGATCATGAGCGCATCCTCCGGCGAGATAGCGGCCGCAGGGATCTTCGGCTGGGCCTCGTCGTAATCCATGGCACCGGTATGCGGGGCCTGCATGGCGAGCGGGGTGGCGGAGCGCACCAGCGCGGCCACCGCGCCCAGCGCCGCGGCGCGGGATGCGCCGCTCTGGCGGTAATTCCGGCCCGATCCGTAACCCTGGAAGGCGTAATTGTAGACCACAATCCTGCCCTGCACTTTGTCGCGCCCGAGCTTTGCGAGATCGTCAAAGCTGGAGACCGCCACAGCGTCGGCGGTGATTCCGCCGGGGGGCGTGCCGATGCTCATCCCCAGCCCGAGCATATGGAGCGGCCGGTCGAGCGGTGTGAGGATACGCCCGGATTCGGCGCCGCGCACCCAGTGCGGCACTTTGGCGGGGATGACGCGCACGTTGCTCAGCCCGGCAGCCTTCATCTGCTCCACCGACCAGGCGATGGCATTTTCAAGCGACGCCGAACCGCTCAAGCGGTTGCCGATGCGGTAACAGAGATACGCGAGACGGTCGTAGCCCTCTGTATCGGCCAGAGCCGCCTGAATCAGCTTGTCGGCGGTGGCGCGGTAGCGCTCGGTGAGGCTGGAAGAAGCGTCCTGCGCGAAGCCGGTGGAAGCGGCCAGAAAAAGCAAAGCGAGTGCGGGAGTGCGCCAAGTCATAAATGACATGGTACAGCGAGGCGGAGGGTCAACGCACGAAAGGGATGTAGGCGGGTACGCTGCGCTGGTATTCGCGAAACTGATCGCCGAAGCGCGAAGCCAGCAGACGGTCTTCGGAGCGGACGCGGATTTCCGTGCCCAGCACGAAGACCCCGAGCGCCAGCGGCATCCACTGCCACGGGGTGAGTACCAGCAGAGTACAGAGGAGCATCGAAAGCAGCGAAGCGTAGATGGGGTGCCGCACGATGGCGTAGGGGCCGGTGCGGATGAGTTGGTGGTCCGTGTATAGCCCGGCGCGGAGGCGAAACTGCCGGCCCAGGTGGGTGACCGAGGCCCACCCGATCCCAACTGCGAGCGCGGCGAAGAGCCATGAAACGGCGATGCGCGCGGCGCCTGCTGGAGACGTGGGAGGAAGACGCAGCGAAAAGGCCAACCCAATGCCGAGGATCTCAAAGAAGAGCCCGGCCAGGGTGGGGCCGGAAACCGTGGTGGAGGCGCGCTTCTGATGAAGCGGAGCGCGGAAGAGAAACGGATAGAACCACACGATCCAACATACGATCAGCTCCAGGCTAATCGTGCGGGACGGCATTTTACTTCACTCCCTGGAGGATGGTGTTGGCCATGCGCGCATCTTCAAACTCGGTGCGGTCGCCGGCTTTCTTTCCGGGCACGGGAAGCAATCGCGCGGCGAGAGGCTTATTCCATTTGAAAGCCAGCGTGGCGACATCGCCGACGATGCGCGCCAGCCGATCTTCGCCGGTGTCGCCGGGCAGCGGCACGGTGTCGAGGCCGCCCGCGCAGACGGCCGAGTATGCCAGCAGGGAATCGATGTTGTACGCGCCCTCGGCCCATCGCCGGGCGAGTACGGCGTCTTCGAGCACAGGGACCATCAGTCCGGAGTAGCCGACACGCTTGACGGGCGCGGCCTGCACGGCGCGCGTGATGATGGCGGCGGCGGTCATGGTGCCGCTCGTACCGAAAGGAGCGCCGGTGAAGGACTCCATGGCGCGGCCGATCGAAACCTCGCCCAGGGGCGCGGGCGTGGGATCGATCCCGGCGTAAGTCCAGCCGCTCGACTTGGCGACTCCGATAGCAATGGTCTCGGCTGCGCTCAGGGGTTGCGCCAGCGCCGCGACGAGCGCCTTCTCGGCCCTGCCAGGATCGCGTTCGCCGGCCAGGACGTCCGCCACAACATTGGCGCTTTCGAGGCCGACCGAAAACGTGCGGCCGCCGCCCAGGTGCCAGGCGCCGGGAAAAAACGGCCCGTAAGGTTTGAGCATGGCGATGGCCGCGAAGTTGAAGTTGGCCTGGCCGTGCGGGCTGTGTTCCGACAGTGACTGGATCAGGCGCGCCGACTGGCGCACGGCGTTCCAATGGATGCCGTCTTCGGCCGCCACCACCAGGCTGGCATTCAGCTTGACGCGGGGAAGGACTTCGGCCAGGAGGGCGACGGGCGCAGGGTCGTCCGCGTCGTTCAGCATGGCCGGCCCAATGCTGCCGGAAAAGCCCAGCTTAGACGCCAGTTCATCGAGTTTCAGAAGAAACGCCACGGCGTCGGCGCGCGTCATCCCAGTTGTGTAGCGCGGGAACGGCTGCGTCGCGATGCGGATGGTTTCCACTTCGAAACCGGCGCCGCGGTAGGCTTCTCTCGCGGCTGTCAGGAAGCGCACGGCGTCACCGATTTGAGAAGAATAAGCGGCGGCGTCGATGTCGATAAAGGCCGTGATGGCTCTGACCTTGGGCTTGGCGCCGGCACCCCAAACGGTGGACGCTACGAGCAAGGTCAGGAGACTTTTGAGCATGGATCGGTTATAGCATGCCGGGGTGGGAAGCAGTTTGCATTGTTCGGGACCCCAAAGTACCATTTAGATGATACGGGAGGAGTCAATGAGCACCATGAGCATTCGCAGCACTGGTTTTTCGAGATGGAGCAGACTGGCGGTTGCCGGGGTGGTGATGGCCTCGTCGGCGTTTGTTTACGCCCAGACTAACGAGGAGAAGGAAAAGGCCAAGAAAGCCCCTCCACCGGCCCACAAGACTGAAGCGCCTCAGAAAGCGGCGCCAGCGACACACAAGTCTGAAGGGGCTCAGAGAACGACTCCGCCCGCACAAAAGTCCGATGCGCCGCCGCCGGACCGGAAGAGCGTGACACCGACCTCCAACCCGAATCCGGTCCATCAACCCCCCACGGTAAACGGCAACCAGACACCGGTTCGGCAACCGGGCACGGTAAACGGCATTCAGAACCGGGATCGCCAACCGGGCACGGTAAACGGCGGCCGCATTCAGAACGCGGTTCCACCGGCGGGAATGACAAATGCCAATGGCGGCCGCAATAACCGGCCAGCGGACTTTCACGGTACCAATAATACGCAGGTCCACTATCGCTCCAACGGGCAGCCGGCGGTTGTGCATGCGCGCGATATGACCATCGTGCATACGCCATCGGGCGCGCGCCGCGTGGTGGTGGAGCGGCCCGACCACACGGTGATTGTGACTAATGGCGCCGGGCACGGCTACGTCCAGCGGCCCTACGTGGTTCACAACGTGAATTATGTACAGCGCACTTACTATGTTGGCGGGGTCTCTTATACGCGCGTCTACCGGCCCTATGTATACGGAGGCATTTCGCTGAACGTGTATGTGCCGGGACGGTACTACGCGCCCGGGTTTTACTCGTGGGCCTATAACCCTTGGGCAACGCCGGTAGTCTACCGCTGGGGCTGGGGGGGAAGCCCGTGGTACGCGTACTATGGCGGTTGGTTCACACCTTACCCAACTTATACCAACGCCACTTTCTGGCTGACGGACTACATGATTGCGATGACCTTGCAGCAGGCGTATCAGGACCGCGTAGACGCTCACGCTNNCGGGCGGCGCTCCCGCGTTCCTCACCGACAATTCCTCTCACGTGTTCGTGGTGTCGACCGGCCTGGATGTAATGTCGAACGGCGGCGAATGCCCCGTGACGGAAGGCGACGTACTGCAGATGACCAACCCGCCGGCGCCTGGGTCGGCATCCGTCGACGTGGTGGTTCTGGCGTCCAAAGGCCAGGATTGCCGCAAGGGCAGCAGGGTTTCCGTGGGGATCACGGATCTGGCGGACATGCAGAGCCAAATGCGCGCCACCATCGACCAGGGGCTGGGTGAATTGCAGAAGGGTCAGGGCGGGATTCCCGCACCGCCCGCCGCCGCCCAAGCGCAACCCGTACAGGCAGCCTATGCGACTGCGGCACCGCCGCCCGACGCCAACGTGTCGGCCGAACTCACGCAACAGGCGCAAGCGTCCACCCAAGCGGAAAGCGATGCGCTCAGCCAGGCGCAGCAAGCCGCGCCCGCCGACAGCGGCACGAGCACCGTCAACATCAGCCTGGGGATGAGCATCGACGATGTGGTGGCCGCGCTGGGCAAGCCCGAGCGAATCGCCGACCTGGGATCCAAGAAGACGTACTTCTACACCAGCGCGAACATGAAGGTGATCTTCACGGATGGGAAGGTGACCGACGTTCAGTAAACCGGCAGACTCAACACAACCTTGCCGAACTGCGACCCGGTTTCCAAGCGTTGGTGCGCGGCGCGGATTTCCGCCAGCGGAAAAACGGAATCCATCACTGGCCGGAGTTGTCCGCGAAAGACGAATTGCAGGACCTGGTGCAGCTCGGCCATTGTGCCCATGAAGGAGCCGAGCAGACTCCATTGCTTGCTGAAGAGGTATCTCAGATCGACGTGCGCATCGTAACCGGTGGTGGAGCCGCAGGTGACCAGGCGGCCGCCGGGAGCGAGCGATTCCAGGCTCTTCGGCCAGGTGGCCACGCCCACGTGTTCCACCACAACGTCGACACCGCGTTTCCCGGTGAGTTTGCGCACTTCGGCGGAAATATCGTCGCGATAGTGATCGATGGCGTGGTCGGCGCCGAGTTCGCGCGCCCGAGCCAGCTTGGCGTCGCCGCCGGCCGTTGAGATCACGCGGCACTGCAACATTTTGGCGATCTGGATGGCGGCCGACCCGACGCCACTCGACGCTGCCAGCACCAGCACGTCTTCCCCCGGTTGCAGGCGCGCACGCGTGACGAGAATGTGCCACGCGGTGAGGAAGGCCAGGGGGACCGCGGCGGCTGCTTCAAAACTCAACGTGTCGGGTATTTGGATGACGCTGTACTCGGGCGCGGCCAACAGTTCGCGGTTGCCACCGTCAATCCCGTAGCCGAACACGGAGTAGCGGCGGCACTGGTTGTCACGGCCGGCCAGGCACGGCTCGCACTGGCGGCAACTCAGGCCCGGCGAAAGCAGGACACGCCAGCCCGGCCGCACGCGCTCGCACAGATCGCCCACGGCCACGATTTCCCCAGCGATGTCGCTGCCCAGCACGTGCGGCATGTCAAACTTCATTCCGGGAATGCCGGCGCGCACGAACAGATCCAGGTGGTTCAGCGCACAGGCGCGCACGCGCACCAGAACCTGGCCGGCGCGAATTGCGGGCTCCGGCACCTCTTCATACACCAGCACGCCCGGGCCGCCGTGCTGGTGAATGCGCGCGGCTTTCACCCGTCCAGTTTACTTCTTCCCCACGGTGAAGGTGATGCCGATCGAGCGTGGTGGGATGTTCTCCGTTTCGACCTTCACGTCAAGATCGGCGTGGCCCTTGTCGGTCAGGAGCTGCACCAGAACCTTGCGCGCGCGTTCCACCTCTTCGGGGTCGTAGGGCCGCTCCACAGCCATCGGCACTTCCCGCTCGGTAAGGCGGTCTTGGATCTGCTCATAGGAAACCGGCGAAAAACCGCGATAGAAAATCGACCGGATAACGGGGGCCTTGGCCGGCGGCTCGAGTGCGCGACTGGTGGCCTCCGCCTGCTGCGCCAGAGGGCTTTCCGGATAGACCTGTGCGACGGTGCGGTAGGCGATGAAGGCGGACCTGGCATGGCCGGTCTGCTGCTTCTCCCGGGCATCCAGAAAGAGGTCCAGGGCGAAGACTTCCGTTCTGGCCCTGGCAGCCAGCGGGCTGTCCGAATAAGTGGTGGCCAGAGTGACGAGTACCAGGCGGGCCTGGTCGAATTTGCCATGCGCCTCGTCGCGGACGGCAGTGTCGAACAGTTTTTGAGCCGGGTCCGCCGGTTGCCCGTAAGCGCCGGTCGAAGCAGCCAGGAGCAGGACCATCGAAAGCGTCTTCATGGGGTTTGCAATTGCACTTCCGGAGCCACGCTGGATGCATTGAAAGGTAACGGCTTAGCATAATATCGCCGTGGGCATGGGAGCACGGTGAGCGGATACGGACACACGAAGCGCGTTAGCGTTCGTGTATTCTGAAGAGTCAGGGGAGGCTACTATCGTCAAGTTCTGCGTGCTGGCCAGCGGCAGTTCCGGAAACGCCGCCCTGCTGGCCACCGAAAATACGCGCATTCTGGTGGATGCCGGTCTGAGCATGAGGGAACTCGGCAAGCGGCTGGCCTCGATCGGCGAAACGCTGGAAAGCCTCGATGCCATCCTCATCACGCATGAGCACTCCGACCACGTGTCGGCGCTGCCGGTGCTGGCGCGCAGCAAGAAGATCCGCGCCACGATCCACATGACGCACCTCACGGCGCCGGACATCGGTTGGGGTGAAACAGCGCCGGTGAGACTGGAGCCTTTTCAGGCGGGCGCCGCGCTGCAGATCGGCGACATCGAAGTGCAGAGCTTCACCATCCCGCACGATGCCAGGGACCCGGTGGGTTTCGCTTTTGAAGCGCAGGGCGTGCGCATTGCGATCGCCACGGACCTGGGCTACATTCCCGAATCCGTCAAATTTCACTTGCGGCGCACAGACCTGCTGCTGCTCGAAGCCAACCACGATCTGGATATGTTGAAGGTGGGGCCGTATCCCTGGGCCGTGAAGCAGCGGGTGATGAGCCGGGTGGGGCATCTCTCCAACCTGGTGATGTCGGACTACCTGGAGCAGGATTTGGACGCGGCCACTTGCCAACTGGTGCTAGGCCACCTCAGCGAACAGAACAATCATCCGGCCATCGTGAACATGATGGCCACGCAAGCGCTGGAGGGCCGCGGCCTGCGAACGCGGCTATCGATCGCATCGCAACATACGCCGTCGGCGGTCTTTCAATTCTGAGCTTATGATTCCCCGATACACGCGGCCCGAAATGGGCAGGATCTGGACCGACCAGAATAAATTCCAGCAGTGGCTAGAGGTGGAACTGGCGGCCTCCGAAGCGCTGGCCTCGCTGGGGGTGGTGCCCGCCGATGCGGCGCGACTGCTGCGCCAGCACGCCGGTTTCGACGTGACCCGCATTCTGGAAATTGAAAAAGAGGTAAAGCACGACGTGATCGCCTTTACCACCGCCGTAGCGGAACGCATGGCGGGCGCGGGGCACGCGGAGGCTTCGCGCTGGCTGCATTACGGCCTCACTTCGAACGACGTGGTGGATACCGCCCAGGCGCTGCAACTGCAGCAGGCGGCCGCGATTATCCTGCGCGGCCTGGAAGAGCTGCGCGCCGTGCTGAAACGCCGCGCCGTGGAATTCCAACATGCGGTCCAGATCGGGCGGACGCATGGCGTGCATGCCGAGCCCATCACGTTCGGTCTCAAACTGGCGATCTGGTACGAGGAAACCGGCCGCAACCTGACGCGCGTGGGCGCCGCCGCGGAAGATCTGCGGGTGGGAAAAACGTCGGGAGCGGTGGGCACGTTCGCGCACATCGGTCCCGATGTGGAGGAGCTGATTTGCGCACGGCTCAGCCTGCGGGCGGCGCCGGTGACCTCGCAGGTGATCCAGCGCGACCGCCACGCCAACTTCGTTTCGGCCCTGGCGCTGGCCACGGCGCTGTGCGAAAAAATCGCACTCGAAGTGCGGCATCTGCAGCGCACCGAGGTCCGCGAGGCGGAAGAGTATTTTGCGCGCGGCCAAAAAGGCAGCTCGGCTATGCCGCACAAGCGCAACCCGGTCACGTGCGAACAGATCTGCGGTCTGGCGCGGGTGGTGCGCGCCAACGTGCAGGCGGCCTTCGAAGACGTCGCCCTCTGGCACGAACGGGACATTTCGCACTCTTCGGTGGAACGGGTGATCCTGCCCGATTCCACGATTCTGGCCGACTATCTGCTCGACAAAACCACCCGCCTGGTGGATACCCTGATGGTCTATCCGGAGCGCATGCGCCGAAACCTCAACCTCACCCGCGGGCTGGTGTTCTCCGGCCAAGTACTGCTCGATCTGGCGGCCGCCGGCATGCTGCGCGAACAGGCCTACCGGTTGGTACAGGCCCACGCCATGCGCGCGTGGGAAGAGGAAGGCGATTTCCGCGCGGCCATCGAAGGCGACCCGGAGGTCCGCGCCATCTTGAAACCCGAACAGATTGCCGAAAGTTTTTCGCTGGACCGTCAGCTCCGCAACGTCGACAAGATCTTCGCGCGGGTTTTTGGGGAGCAGTGACAAGCACGCGCACCCGCACAGGGGTTAGAATGTAGCCATGGAGTGTACGCCCTCCACATCCCGACCGGGGCTTTTCGGCTCCGACTAGGTTCCACGCGCACCCAGCGGCGCGCGCCCATCCGGCGTGCAGGTTTTCAACCCTTCAACCCAAAGAACACACGACAGGAGTCTCTATATGAATAAGATCTTGGAACCGGTCCGCATGGACCTGCCCCATCTCGCCGGTCCTCTGCCCGGGCCGCGGGCGAAGGCTGTTATGGAGCGCGATGCCCGGGCGGTGTCGTCTTCGTACACGCGGGGGTATCCGCTGGTAGCCGAGAGCGCGTCGGGCGCCATGGTGCAAGACGTGGATGGCAACCGCTTCCTCGATTTCAATGCCGGTATTGCGGTGGTGGCCGCCGGGCACTGCCATCCGCGCGTGGTGGATGCCATCCAGAAGCAGGCGGCCCGGCTGATCCACATGTCGGGCACCGATTTTTATTACGACGAGATGGTCACGCTGGCCGAGAAGCTGGCCGAGATCGCGCCGGGCGACGTGGAGCGGCGTGTGTCCTTTGGCAATTCGGGCGCCGAGGCGGTGGAAGGGTGCATCAAGCTGGCCCGTTGGTCCACGGGCCGCGACAAGATCATCGCATTCTTTGGGGCTTTCCACGGCCGAACCATGGGTGCGCTCTCTCTCACCGCGCGCAAGAGCGTGCAGCGCGCGGGCTTCGGTCCGCTGATTCCCGGGGTGGTGCACGCGCCGTATCCCAACTGCTACCGCTGCCCGTTCGGACAGAAGGAAGAGACCTGCGCGGTGGAATGCGTGAAGCACATCGAGGAGACGCTGCTCAAAACCATCGCGCCGCCCGAGGAGACGGCGGCCATTGTGGTGGAAGTGGTGCAGGGCGAAGGCGGGTACGTGGTGCCGCCGAAGAAGTTCTTCGATGAGCTCGCCCGCGTGGCTCGTCAGAATGGGATTCTGCTGGTTTGCGACGAGGTGCAATCCGGCATGGGCCGTACGGGAAAGATGTGGGCGGCCGAGCACTTCGATGTGGTGCCGGACATTTTCGCGGTGGCTAAAGGAATCGCCAGCGGCATGCCGTTGGGCGCCACGGTGGCGCGCGCAGATCTGATGACGTGGCCGCCGGGAGCTCACGCTTCCACTTTCGGAGGCAATCCGGTTTGTTGCGCCGCCGCGCTGGCCACCATCGCGCTGCTGCAAGAAGGGCTAGTGGAAAACGCCGCCCGCATGGGTGCGCACATCAGGAGCCGAATCGACGATTGGCCGGCCCGGTTCCCCACGGTGGGGCAAGTGCGCGGGCTCGGTTTGATGATCGGAATTGAAATGGTGCGCGACCAGCGGACGCGCGAGAAGGCGCCGCAGATTCGCGACCGCGTGGTGGACCTGGCTTTCGAGCGCGGGCTGCTGGTGCTGGGCGCCGGCGAGAACTCCCTCCGGCTGTGCCCGCCGCTGGTGGTGACGCGGGAGCAGTGCGATTTCGCAGTCGACACGCTTGAGGAGTGCTTGAAACTGGCGGTTTGAGCCAACTCCCGGCGGCTGCCGGCATGTGGACTATGGTCTTTGACTATGGTACATCTGAAGCATGCAAGAGATCGCCATTTCGAAATTTAAAGCGACTTGTCTCGCGGTGCTTGAGAACGTTCGCCGGACACGAACCCCCGTGCGCGTCACGCGCTTCGGCCGGCCGGTTGCCGAAATCACACCTCCCAGCGCCACGCCTGCGACATCCTGGCTGGGATGCATGCGGGACTCTTGCGAATCGTTCGGCGATCTGGTCGAACCGGTCGGGGCGTTCAAAGGCTGGACGGCCGGGCGGAAATGAAGCTACTGCTGGACACACACATTTGGATTTGGGCTATTCTGCGCCCGGAGCGGATCTCGCGCTCAGTTCGGCGGCAGATCGAGAGTCCGAAAAACGAAGTATACTTGTCTCCCATCTCGGTGTGGGAAGCACACCTGTTGGAGCGGCGAGGCAAACTACCCTTAAAACAAGGCTTTTCGGAATGGCTGGAAGCCTCTCTCACACGGGCGCCCATGCGGGAGGCGCCATTTAATTTCGCCGTGGCGGCCGAGGCGTCGCGGATTCAACTGCCGCAGATGGACCTGGGTGATGTTTTCCTGGTGGCAACCGCAACGGTATTTGACCTGACGCTGGTCACGGCCGACGCACAGCTTCTGGGTTGCGCCTGGCTGAAAACCCTCGCCAATGAGTGAACTCACATGAGTCGCGCCTCAACACCTCTGCGTATCCTCGATGTCGGCTGCGGGATTCACAAGCAGGCTGGAGCCATCGGGCTCGACCGGAATCCCGCCAGCCGCGCCGATGTCCTGGCCGATCTCGATCGCTTTCCCTACCCGTTCGCCGCAGACTCTTTCGACCGCCTGACCTGCATCCACACGATTGAGCACGTGAACGACGTCATCCGCACCATGGAAGAGTTTCACCGCCTGGTCCGGCCGGGCGGTTCGGTGCGCATCGAGACCCCGCATTATACGGATTTCAGCTCGTTTTGCGATCCAACGCACAAGAGCCACCTGAACAGCTTCAGCTTCCGCTACTTCGGGGAAGACGACGCCGGCTTCGGCTATTATTCCCCGGTAAAATTTCGTGAGATTTCCGTACGGGTCAGGCTACTGGCTTTCTGGAGGTGGCTGGGCTTTGAATTTCTGGTCAACCACTTCCCGCGCTACCGGCGCTTTTGGGAACACTATCTGTGCTATGTGGTGCGAGGCAAAGCCATGACGTTCGAGTTCGAAGTGCTCAAATGATGGGATTGCTTTACCGCGCTGCCGGCGTGCTCCGCCGTCGCACGATGGCGGGCGACCACGGCCGCATCGGCGAGGACTTGGCACACCGATACCTGCGCCGCAAGGGCTGCACCATTGTGGCGCGGAATTACCGGACGCGCTCCGGATCGGGCGAAATCGATGTGGTGGCGTGGCAAGGCGAAACACTTGTCTTCGTCGAAGTGAAGACCCGGAGCTCCGAGGAATTCGGAGCGCCCGACCGCGCCGTGGATGCCGAGAAAGAGCAGCACCTGCGCACGGCCGCCCGCGACTATGCCCGCCGCGCGGGNNAGACGCTATAATCGTCTGTTGCTGATTCGATCCCCCGAGTGCGGAGGCTTTTCCCCAGTTGCCTGAATTGCGTAAAGATCCCATCACCGGCCGGTGGGTGATTATTGCCACCGACCGCGCCAAGCGGCCTACCGATTTCATCCGGCAGCCGGTGCCTGTCGCCACCAACGGCCATTGCCCGTTCGATTCCGGCAATGAGAGCAAGACTCCGCCCGAAATCCTGGCGTACCGCACCAGCGGCAGTCGCGACCAGCCGGGTTGGCGGGTGCGCGTGGTGGCCAATAAGTTTCCCGTCCTGGGCATCGAAGGCGACCTCAACCGCCAGGGCGAAGGCATGTACGACAAGATGAACGGCGTGGGAGCCCACGAGATCATCATCGAGACTCCCGATCATGGCGCCAGCCTCTCGGACATGTCCGATGGCCAGATCGAAGAAGTCCTGTGGGCCTTCCGCGACCGTGTCAACGATCTCAAGAAAGACCGCCGGTTCCGCTACATCCTGCTGTTTAAGAACCGCGGCGAGGCGGCCGGCGCATCGCTCGAACATCCGCACTCGCAGTTGATCGCGCTGCCGGTNNGTGCGCCTGGTGACCGAGACCGAGCGCTTCACGGTGCTCGAACCCTACGCACCCCGCTTTCCCTTCGAAACCTGGATCCTGCCAAAACATCACGCCTCCCACTTTGAGGATGCGGACGCCCCCACGTTGAAGGCCTTTGCGTCCGTGCTCCGCACCACGATGCGAAAGATCGACAAGGCACTGGAGCGGCCTGCCTACAACTTCGTGGTGCACAGCGCTCCGTCGCAGGAAGCGTCCCTGCCGCATTATCATTGGCATCTGGAGATCATCCCCAAGCTCACGAAGGTGGCGGGCTTCGAATGGGGGACGGGTTTTTATATCAATCCGACGCCGCCGGAAGAGTCGGCGCGGTTCCTGCGCGAAGCCGGCTTGGGGTAACACCCTGGAGAGCCCAAGTTGCGCACCAGCGTCGCGGTCTGGTATAAACGCTAATCGTTCTTTGTACGAGAACTAAGCTGGCTGTTATGCCCGAGAAGAAGAAGCCGCACACCGTTCACAAGAACATCGAAAGGCGAATGACCAAACCACAGGCATCCAAAACCGCCAAGGCTACCGAGCCGGTGCGGACCCCCGCGCCCCGCGGCGCGGGGGCGTCGGTCGACGACGGGCTCAAGCAACTGGGTAACTTTGAAGCGGCCATAAAGCTGTTCCACGTGCGCCGGCTCAAGGAAGCTCGCGACCTGTTCCAGTTGGCGGCGGTGGGGCCCGAACGCGACGTAGCCAATCGCGCCCGCGTGCACATCGCCATGTGCGACCGGCGCCTCCAGCAGACCATCTTGAACCTGCGTTCGGCGGAAGATTACTACAACTACGGCATCGCACTAATCAATTCCCGCAACGTGACCGAAGCCCGCACGCACCTGGAGAAGGCTCTGGAGATCGCCCCCGCTTCCGACCACATCCATTACGCGCTGGCCCTGGCACAAGCGCTGGGCGGCGACTTCGCCCAAGCCCACGACAACCTCAAACGCGCCATCGAACTGGAACCGCGCAACCGCCTGCTTGCGCGCCAGGACGCCGATTTCGCCCCTCTGGCGCACCAGCCGCCTCTCGACGCCCTGATCTATCCCGAAAAGAAAGGCTGGTAGTGGGCGACACTTCCCCACTGCGGGTGGTTTCGATCGGTGGCGGAACGGGGCTCTCGGCGGTGCTCCAGGGGCTCAAGTTTTTCGCGAAGGGCGGAGACCCGGCGGTTCCCGCGCTCGATATCACCGCCATTGTCACGGTCACCGACGATGGCGGCAGTTCCGGGCGCCTGCGCCGCGAATTCGACGTCCTGCCCCCGGGCGATATCCGCAACTGCATGGTGGCGCTTAGCGAGGATTCCGCGCTGCTCGCGCGTCTCTTTCAGTACCGCTTCTCGGCCGGGCGCGGCCTCAAAGGCCACAGTTTCGGCAATCTTTTTCTGACAGCCCTGACCCACATCATGGGCGATTTCGCCGAAGCGGTTCGGGTTTCCGCCGAAGTGCTGAAGATCGCCGGCCGCATCTATCCGGCCACCGCGGCCAACGTGGCTCTGGAAGCCACTCTTGCGAACGGCGCGCACGTGGTGGGTGAGACGCGCATCAGCCGCAGCCGGCATCGGATTGAACGCGTTCAGCTCATTCCCCACCGCGTGCGTCCGCTGGCCGCGACGCTGGCGGCCATCGCCGAAGCCGACGTCATCACGATGGGTCCCGGATCGCTCTTCACCAGTATCATTCCCAATCTGTTGGTGCAAGGCATCCCTGCGGCCATTCGCCGTTCAGGGGCCATCAAGGCCTGCTTCGTCAACCTGATGTCGCAGCCCGGAGAAACCACCCATTTTCGCGCCTCCGACCACATCCGCGCGATTCACCAGCACGCCAGGACGAGGCTTCTGGATTACGCGGTGATCAACAACGCTCCTATCGCTCTGGCGATGAAGAAGCGCTACGCGCGGCAGGAAGCCACGCCCGTCGAGAACGACGCCGAGACAATCGTCAAAATGGGCGTCAAGGTGATGGCGGGGAACCTGGTGTGGCGTGGAGAAAAGGTGCGGCACGATCCGGCGACCACCGCCGCGGTGGCCGTCAAACTGGCGCAAGAGGGAAGACGCCGCAAACTCGGGCGGCCATAATAGAATAGATGGCCATTCCCGTTACTGTTGTGATCCTCGCGGCCGGTCTCGGCACGCGCATGAAATCCCGCCGGGCCAAAGTGCTGCACTGCGCCGGCGGCAAGCCGCTGGTGGAACACGTCGTCTCCACGGCGCTTTCGCTCGCGCCCGCGGAGCGTATTTTTGTGGTGGTGGGACATCANNGGCCACGCCGTGATGGTGGGCCGCGATCGGCTGGAATCGCTCGGCGGCTACCTGATGGTGCTGTACGGCGATTCTCCGCTCCTCCGCGCCGATACGCTCGAGCGCCTGATCGACGCCGAAACTACCATTCGAGCCGCCGCCACTCTGCTCACGGCGGAAATGGCCGACCCCACAGGCTATGGCCGGGTGATCCGCGATGGGCGCGGACTGGTAACTGAAATCGTCGAGCAGAAAGCCGCCAGCCCCGCGCAACTCGCCATTCGCGAAGCCAACATGGGGATCTACTGCTTCCGCGCCGATCTTTTCTGGCAACACGCCGACCAGCTCCGCACCAACAACGCCGCCGGCGAGTACTACCTCACCGATATGGCGGCCATCCTCACCGGCGCCGGCCATGTCGTGGAAGCGCTCCGCATCGACGATGCGCGTGAGGCGCTCGGCATCAACACCCGCATCGAGCTGGCCCAAGTGGACGCGCTGCTGCGCGGGCGGAAGCTGCGCGAGCTCATGCTGGCCGGCGTGACGATTGAAAAGCCCGAGACGGTCTCGATCGACGCCGATGTCTCGATCGGCATCGACACGGTGGTCGAACCCTTCGCTCAGATCCTGGGCCACACCAGGATCGGCGAGAACTGCCGCATCGGCGCCTGTTCGGTTGTGCGCAATTGCGAACTGGGGGAGGCGGTGGAAATCGCACCCTTCACGCTAGTGGAAGATTCACGCCTCGACCGCGGCGTGCATGCGGGCCCTTTCGCGCGCCTGCGGATGAACAATCACGTCGAAGAAGGCGCACGCATCGGCAACTTCGTGGAACTGAAGAAAACCCACATGGGCGCCGGCGCTAAGGCCAACCACCTGGCTTACCTCGGCGATTCGCACATAGGCGCGCGTTCCAACATCGGCGCCGGCACCATCACGTGCAATTACGACGGCACTCGCAAGCACGTCACCACCATTGGGGAGGGCGCATTCGTGGGAAGTAACTCGACGCTGGTGGCGCCCATCGAAATCGGGGAGGGCTCTTATGTCGGCGCCGGCTCCGTCATCACCAAGGCGGTGCCGCCCGACGCCCTGGCCATCGGCCGCGCCCAACAGGTGGTCAAAGAGGGCTGGGCCAAAAAGCGGCGCGAGAGAAATGGAAAATAGGGGGGCGCTATGAGTAGGAGCGTTCTCCAGATCACAGTTCTGGCCGCGGCGGTTGCTGCCGCGGCTGCCGCGGCGACCGCGGTGAAGCCGTCCACGCTGAAAGTGATCCCGCAACCCGTGTCGGTGCAAATGCGGCCCGGTTCTTTCCGGCTTCGTCCCGGCATGGCCATCACGGTGACGGCTGGCAAACCGGAGGCGCGACAGGTGGGCGTTTACCTGGCGAATGCCGTGGCCGCGCCCACCGGCTGGAAGTGGAAGATCACGGAAACTCCCAAACCGGCTGGGCGTTCCAATGGCATCGCGCTGGAACTCATCAAGGGCGAGTTTCATCCCGAGGGCTATAACCTCACCATCACCGCGCACAGCGTTCGCATCCAGGCTGCCACCGGGGCGGGACTGTTCTATGGCGTCCAGACGCTGCTCCAGTTACTTCCGCCGGAGATCGAGAGCTCGGCGCTCCAGCACGCCGTCTGGAGCGCGCCGTGCCTTCACATCGTGGACTACCCGCGCTTCGCGTGGCGCGGCCTCATGCTCGACGTCAGCCGCCACTTCTTCTCTACGGACTTCGTCAAGCGCTACATCGATCGCATGGCGCGCGCCAAGCTCAACCTGTTCCACTGGCACCTGGTGGACGACAACGGGTGGCGCATCGAAATCAAGTCGCTGCCGCTGCTCACCCAGGTGGGGGCGTGGCGCGCGCCGCGCCTCGGCCGTTGGGGCCAAAGCGAACCCGTCAAAGACGGCGAAGCGGCCACCGACGGCGGCTTCTACACGCAGGACGACATCCGCGAAGTGGTGGCCTATGCCAGGGAACGCTTCATCACCGTGCTCCCGGAGATCGAAATGCCTGGCCATTCGCTGGCGGCTCTGGCCTCTTACCCCGAGCTTTCCTGCACTGGCGGACCGTTCCACGTCGATCCCGGCACGAGTTTCTATACCAAGGTCGATAACGCCTTCTGTCCGGGCAATGAAAAGACCTTCGAGTTCATCGACAGGGTCTTCACCGAAGTCGCCAAGCTCTTTCCATCGGAATACGTCCACATCGGCGGCGACGAATGTTACAAGGGCTTTTGGAAGATCTGCGAGAAATGCCAGCGCCGGATGGCCGAGGAGCACCTCGCCAATGAAGAGGAACTGCAAAGCTACCTGGTCCGCCGCGCCGAAAAGATTCTCGAGTCCAAGGGGAAGAAGCTGATCGGCTGGGATGAAATCCTGCAGGGCGGACTAGCCCCGAACGCAGCCGTGATGTCCTGGCGCGGCATGGATGGCGGCATCGCCGCAGCCAAAATGAATCACCCTGTAGTGATGTCGCCCACCGGCTTCGTCTATCTGGATTACTACCAGGGCGACCCGGCGCTCGAACCCACTACTTTCGGCCGGCTGCTGCTGAGCACCGTGTACAAATTCGAGCCCGAACCGGAGGGCGTCGGCGCGAAATACATTCTGGGCGGCCAGGGTAATCTGTGGACCGAATCG
This sequence comes from Bryobacterales bacterium, assembly GCA_003152325.1. Taxonomy (GTDB): domain Bacteria; phylum Acidobacteriota; class Terriglobia; order Bryobacterales; family Bryobacteraceae; genus PALSA-129. The sequence goes on from PLZX01000017.1 coordinate 23,489, forward strand.
GTGCCCAACGCACGCCACGCCGAGTACATGACCTGGCCGCGCGCGTTCGCATTGGCCGAAACCTTGTGGTCTCCGAAAACAACGCGGAACTGGGCGGATTTCATGCGGCGCACGGAAGCTCAGTTTCAACGCCTCGACAACGCTCAGGTCAACTACGCCCGCTCGGTCTACGATGTGGCGATTACCCCCGCGCGCGACAGCTCGGGCAAGCTAACCCTGCGCATGAGTTCTGAGATCGGCGGCACCGATATCTATTACACGATCGACGGCACGAATCCCGACTCCTTCCTGCTGAAGTACCCCGGCGCTTCCGTCACGGTGCCGGAAGAAGTCTATGTGGTGAAGGCCGTGGCGTGGCGAAACGGAAAGCCGTCGGGGCGCGTGGTATCGATACTGATGCGGGAGTTGATCGCGCGGCTGCCGCGGCCGCGTAGTTAGGGAGGGCGTGGCTGGGACATGGGGTGGCCCCTCAGGTGCTATGCTTCCCACGATGCGCCTCGCCGCCCTCTGCCTGCTGAGCGTCTGCGCGGCCTGGCCGCAGTTTCGCAGCACCGTCCAACTGGTGGTTGCGCCGGTCACGGTCACCGATTCCAAAGGCAACTTAGTGGACGGCCTGGACCCTTCCGACCTGATCCTCTACGACAACAATGTGCGCCAGCGCACACAGGTGGACAGCGAAGTCTATCCGATTTCGCTGGTGGTTGCGGTGCAGACCAGCAAAAACGCCGAACACATTCTCAACAAGCTGGGATCGAGCGGTATCCTCTTTACACAGTTGCTCGCGGCCGACCAGGGCGAGACGGCCCTCCTCACTTATAGCGACAAGGTCCACAGGCTGGTGGATTTCACTAAATCGCCCGACGACTTAATCAAGGCCTTCAAGAAGATCAAGGCGGACGGCTATGCGGGGGTCACGCTCGATGCCATCAACACGGCGTTGGATATGCTGAGCCACCGTCCGCCGGGACGCCGGCCGATCATCTGCGTGATTGGCGAAACGCGCGACCGGTCGAGCAATATCAAGATTCCCGATGTGGTCCGCGAGGTAGAACGCCAGAATGTGGCGGTCTACTGGCTGACTTATTCGGCTTTTCTGTCGCCGTACTTCGACCGCAAGCGGAAGACCTACGGCGACGTTGAGGACGAAAAGGACAAGGGGTTGGACAAGGGCCACGACGAAACGCCGGTTCCGGATGACTCGATACCGTGGGACTTACTGGCGGGCATCACGGAGCTAGCGCGGCTACCGAAGGCCAACATCGCCAATCTTCTTACGCGGACGACGGGCGCCAGCTCCATCAATTCATTCTCCAAGAACCAACTGGAGAAGGCCATCCACGCAATCGGCGACGAAGTACACCGACAGTACATTCTGAGCTTCCAACCACCGGTTTCGACGCCGGGGCTGTTTCACAAGCTCCGGGTGGAGGTAAGAGGGCGGCCGGAGCTGCACGTCAAGACCCGCCAAGGCTATTGGACGATTCAATAACGGTTGGCTAATTCGCCGTCGGGATTTTTTCGGCGTGATCGATGAGCAGGACTTCCATCGGCTTTACGGAGGCCACTTCAAACGCCGGCTGGCCGCCGGTCTGGGCGACTGCCGCACTGGCAGCCATCAGGAGTCCCAGGGTTGTTGAGTAGACCATGTTAGTGATAACGCTCCCGCCTTGTGGAATGTGACAGCATTTAGAGTTTCGCCTGGACCTGCGCCATCACCCACTCGGTCTCGAGGGCGGTCGCGCCGCTCGAGCGCGGCGCGCGGCCTTCCAACACAGCGCGGGCAAAATCCTCAATGCACGGGTAATGCAGATTGGCGGCCGCCGGAACTTCTTCTGCGCCCCCGGGATACACCAGCGCGGGGGAGTTGAGCGGCGTCAGATCCATCTCGCCTTCGGCGCCTCGAATGCGGAACTCATCGCGCGGCACTCGCGAGTGCCAGCGCACATCCACCAGACTGCGGACGCCGGAATCGTGTTCGGTCAGGACCGTGGCATTGTCTTCCACCGCGATGGGATGCACCAGCGTGGAACGGTATCCGGTGGCCCGCATCGGGCGGCCGAAGAAATAATTCATGAGGTCGATGCGGTGGCAGGCGATATCATAGAGCGGGCCGCCGCCGGCCTTCGCGGGGTCAAGCAGCCACTCCCGCGCCGCGCCTGCCGGATAGAACCAATCGTGACACGTGGCCTCCGCGAAAACCGGACGCCCGATGGCGCCCGCTGCCACCAGTTCGCGCGCCCGTTCCACTTTCGGATACATGCGCCGGTAGTAGGCAATGCCAAGAGTAGGCCCTGTTTCTTCGGCAGCTTGCTGCATGGTCAGGGCCTGCTGGTAGTCCATGGCCATGGGCTTCTCGCACAACACGTGCCGGCCGGCGCGCAGCGCGGCGATGCTTAACGAGGCGTGGACAAAGACCGGTGTGGCGATGTAGACCGCTTCAGCCGGGCAAGCCGCCAAGGCGGCCTCCAGGCTCTCCCAACCGGGGACGCCATAAGGCGCTGCCTTGGCCCGGTCGCGTGTCACGATTCCCGCCAGGCGGCTGTGTGGTTCGGCCAGAATCGCGGGAAGAATCCGCTTGGTCGAGATATCGCCGATTCCAACCACCAGCCAGGTGAGGGCCATAGGCCTATAATACCTGCCCGCTCCACGCCACTTGACATCTCTCCGCTCCATCCCTCACGCTAGCCTTTATGCCCATTCTGCAGGTCATCGTCCTTGGCGTGGTCCAGGGCCTGACGGAGTTCCTTCCCATCTCCAGCACCGCTCACCTCTATCTCACTTCCTGGCTGCTTGGCTGGAATACCGAGGGGCTCAACTTCGATATCATGCTGCACCTGGGCACGCTGGTTGCGGTGCTGCTCTACTTTCTGCGCGACTGGCTGCAAATCATCGGCCAGGGCTTTGGATTGCAAGTCGGCCACGATAACGAACTCCGCCACAACCACATGCTGCTGTGGCTGCTGGCCATCGGCACCATTCCCGTGGGCGTGGTCGGGTTTCTGTTCAACAAGCAGGCGGAAACCACCTGGCGCACGCCGTGGGTGATGGGCACCATGCTGATCGCCGTCGGCATCCTAATGTGGCTGGCGGAGAATACCAGCCGGAAGCTCCGCGACCTGGCTTCTTTGAACCTGGCCGATTCCGTGGTCATCGGCCTGGGGCAGGCCCTGGCCGTGGTGCCGGGCACCTCGCGCTCCGGCATCAGTATTTCAACGGGGCTGTTCCGTAACCTGACCAATGAAGCCGCCGCGCGCTATTCCTTCCTGCTCTCAGCCCCGGCCGTCGGCGGCGCCGTGGCCAAGGCGCTCTGGGACATGCACAAACAGCACCAGTTGCACTCCCTTGCCGAGCCCGCGTTTCTGATCGGCGTGATGGTCAGCGGCGTCACCGGCTGCGCCGTCATCGCCTGGTTTCTGCATTATCTGCGTCGCAATAGCTTGCGGCCCTTCGTGATTTATCGCGTGGTTTTTGGCATAATAGTTCTTGCTCTGGCTTTCATCCGCCGGCCAGCGTGATGAAGCTCTTATCTCCGACGCAGCACAAGAGGTGGAACGAAGTCACCGGGTTCCTCTTGCTTTCTTCCGGTCTGGTGATTTTGCTCAGCCTGGTGTCGTATCACGCCCAGGACCCCTCCTGGAATACCGCCGCCGGTTCGCGCCCTCTCAACCTCATTGGTTATCCAGGCTCCTACCTGGCCGATATTCTGTTCCAGGCCTTTGGCGCCGCGGCACTTCTCTTCCCTCTGCTCATTTTTCTGCTGGCGTGGCGATGGATCCGCTCCGAACAAATTGAAGCCGGCGCGGTGAAAATGGCCGGCTCGATTCTGCTCACGCTGGGCGCTTGCGCCGCGCTTTCCTTCCTTCCCTGGAGGATGTTCGGCGGCGGTGTCACCGTCGGCGGCGCGCTCGGGTTGGTGCTAGCACGATACCTCGTCGAGACTTTAAACCTGGCCGGCGCCCTGCTGGCCACCGTCACTACAGTGGTGGTTTCCATCTACCTGGTTTCCTCCTTTACCCTGGCGAAGCTCTCGGAATGGTTCGCCTCGCCGATCGCCTGGTGCGAACGCCGTCGAGCGGCGTGGCAAGCTTGGCGCGCCCGCATGCAGGCCCGCGCGGTGGAAAAGGCGCGCGAACGCGACCGGCGCCGCCGCGAGCAAAAGAAGGAACAGAAGGAGCGGACCCGCACTCTGATTGCCGCCCGCGAACGCGAGCCAATGGCCGAGCCGGCAGCCGCCGCCATAATCGATACGCCGCCATGGGAAACGTCCGCAGTTGAAGAGCCGGCCGGCGCCGGATACGCTCCCATCGAAGAGATCCCGATTTGCCCGGTGGAAGAGCTGCCGCCGGTCGAGCCTCCCATGCCGGCGGCTGTTTCGATGGCCGCGCCCGAACCGGCTTTCCACGCCGTGTTCCGCTTGCCCAATACCGATCTGCTCAACGAAATCCCGGCCCGCAGCGCCTACGACGAGCAGGAACTCAAAGACACCGCCGTCCGCATCAAGTCCAAGTTCGCAGAGTTTAATGTCCTGGGCAACGTGGTGCAGATCAACCCCGGCCCGGTGGTGACCACTTTCGAATTCAAACCCGAGGCCGGCATCAAATACACCCGCATCACCAGCCTCAACGAGGAT
>PLZX01000002.1:0-2461 GCA_003152325.1 Bryobacterales bacterium
GTAATCTCGCCTGACGGAACGCGTTTAGTTTTCCACGCGAAGGCGGCGGATGGCAGTGAGCAACTGGCAATCCGCCGCCTCGACCAGTCCAGAGTCACCATACTCGCAGGTACCGAAGGAGCGGTCGATCCCTTCTTTTCTCCGGATGGCCAGTGGATCGGATTCTTCGCCGGCAAGAAGTTGAAGAAGATCCCCCTACAGGGTGGCGGGGTCGTTTCCCTGTGCGATACTGCCGGACCGGAGCACGGCGCTTCCTGGGGAGAGGACGGCACGATCATTGCCAGTCTGGATGCCTACCATCTGTTCCGCGTGCCTGAGATCGGGGGTGAACCGCAGGTCATCGGCAAGCCGGAGCAGCACGGCGAGCGGACCTGGCGTTGGCCGCAGGTTCTGCCCGGGGGTGAGAATGTTTTGTTCACCGGCCTCGTCGCAGCTTCCGGCCCCGCTCTCGATATCGCCAACATCGAAGTTCTTTCGCTCAAGTCGGGACGGGTCAAGGTGGTCCGGCGCGGAGGTTACTTTGGGCGCTATCTGCCTGGCGGCCACCTCATTTATTTCCGTCAGGGAACGCTTTATGGCGAACCCTTCGACCTCGGGCGTCTGGAGACACACGGCGCGCCGGTGCCGTTGCTGGAAGCCGATTCTGACAGGGTCTCTTTTTCCCTGACCGGGATTCTACTGTACGGGAGCGCGGCTCAACGAGGCGGAGTCGCCCCCGTTGCCTGGCTGGATAGCGCCGGAGAGTCACAGCGGGTTGTGAGCCCAGCCATCAGCGTATCGCGGGGGGCCGAGACTCCTCGCCTTTCGCCGGACGGCAGCCGGCTGGCGCTGTCGGCGGCGGGAGACCTCTTCGTTCATGACCTCCAACGCGGCACAGTAACCAGGCTGACCTTCGATGCCGCCCTGAACCGGCAACCGGTCTGGACGCCGGACGGACAGCATATTGTTTACTGTTCGGATGTTCCAGCGGGCGACGGTGAATTCGGCATCTGGTGGATCCGCAGCGATGGTTCCGGCCAGCCTGAGAGGTTGTTCGGCGAGAAAACTCCGCTTGAAGTGTCTTCGATTTCCCCCGATGGACGCACGATAGCTTTTGTTCGGACCGGCGGGGATAGGGGGCATGAAATTTGGACGCTCCCGCTGGATTTGACCGATTCGGACCATCCCAGATCGGGGAAGCCCGAGCCATTCGAGCACGAATTCTCCAGCCAGGTAGACCCCGCCATTTCACCCGACGGCCGCTGGATCGCATACGTATCTACCAATGGCGCCGGAAGGGGAGGCCAAATTACGGTGCGCCCGTTTCCGTCTGCGCCTGCGGCGGGCCGGTGGCAGGTATCGGAATCGGAAAGCGGCGCAAAGTTCCCCGTCTGGTCGCGCAATCGCAGGGAACTGTTCTACGTGAATTCCGACAACCGCATCATGGTCGCCCGCTACACGGCCAACGAGCACTCCTTCCTCCCGGAGAAACCCCGGCTGTGGTCGCCGGCGCCGCTCTTCCGGCCAACCTACAACGCCCTTTGGAATCTGGACATCGCACCGGACGGCCGGCGCTTTGTAGTGCTCGCTCCGCCTCAATTCAGCAGCGCGGAGCCGGCCACGGTCCACGCAACCATCCTGCTGAATTTTTTCGACGAACTGCGCCGCCTAGTGCCGGCAAATTGAGTCCCGCCGGCGGTGAGCGACCGGGGAAAGGCGCCAAACCAACCGGTCGGAGAACTAGTCCTTGGACGGCACCAGCTTCTCTACGGTGATGGTATCGCCGTCGATCTTGCCAGTAATGGTTACCTTCTTGCCGGCGGATTCCTTCACTTTATCCTGGTTGGCGACATTGTAGATCTTGCCGTCTTCGGTGACCAAGACCGCTGCGTCACCTCGTGCGAGGCAACGCTTGGCGCAGGCCTCGTCACCCCACATTTCTTTCTTACTGGAACAGGTCTTGTCGATGATGTAGCCCGTCCAGTCCGCCGCCATTCCCGAGGCCGCGCACAGTGCAAACACAGCAAGCAGTTTCTTCATACATTCTCCTTGAGCGTTCTGAATTCAGGTGCTTTGACTATACCTCCGTCCGGCCAGCACGCGCAATCACGGATGGGAGAAGTGGGAGAAGTCAGAGAGAGGCGGTACGGGACCGGCCTGGCTTGCTACCATAGAAAATCAGCCCCCCAAAAGTACAGCACTATGCCCGAAAAGCCCTACGACCATAACCAGATCGAAATCAAGTGGCATGACCGTTGGCAGGACGCCGACTTCTACAAGGCCGAGGAGAACTCGTCGAAGCCCAAATTCTACGTGCTGGAAATGCTGCCTTACCCGAGCGGCACCCTCCACATAGGCCACATCCGCAACTATTCGATCGGCGACGCCCTGGCGCGCTATAAATGGATGCGCGGCTTCAACGTGCTCCACCCCATGGGTTGGGACGCCTTCGGCCTACCCGCCGAAAACGCCGCCATCGCCA
>PLZX01000002.1:2491-3255 GCA_003152325.1 Bryobacterales bacterium
TCTTCCTCAAGATGCTGGAACGCGGCCTGGCATACCGCAAGAAGGCGCTGGTCAACTGGTGCCCCCTCTGCGCCACCGTGCTGGCCAACGAACAAGTGGTCGACGGCTGCTGCTGGCGCCATGAAACCACGCCCGTGGAACAACGCGCCCTCGAACAGTGGTTCCTCAAGATCACCGATTACGCCGACCAGCTCCTCGACGGCATGGCCTCGCTCGAAAACGGCTGGCCGGAGCGCGTGCTCACCATGCAGCGCAATTGGATCGGCCGCTCCGAAGGCGCCGAGATCGATTTCCACCTTGCCCCGTCCGGCCAGCCCATCCGCGTCTTCACCACTCGCGTCGACACCATCTATGGCGCCACTTGCGTCATCCTCGCGCCTGAGCATCCTCTCAACGAAACGCTTCTCGACGGCGACGCCAAGGCCCGCGCCAAGGCCATGGTGGACGCACGCGCCAACCGCGGCCCCGGCGATATCGATAAGGAAGGTTTCTTTACCGGCCACTTCGCCATTAATCCATACAGCGGCGAACAGGTCCCCATCTGGGTGGCCAACTTCGTTCTCATGGGATACGGCACCGGCGCCATCATGGCCNNGATTTCGAATTCTGCCGCAAATACGCCATCGCCGTCCGCCCCGTGATCCGCCCGGGCAATGGCCCGCTGGGCGTCGAGCCCGGCTTGAAAGAGGCGTTTCTCGATTACGGCATCCTCGAAAACAGCGGCCCATGGTCCGGCCTGGCGAGCGCCGACGCCCGCCGCCGCA
>PLZX01000089.1:0-18807 GCA_003152325.1 Bryobacterales bacterium
GCCGCGTCCTTGTAGGTACCGGTGCGGGCCTTTTCAATCGCCGTCTCGCTGATGTCGGTGGCGAAAACCTCGAACCGAACGCTCGCTTTCGTTTCTTCCAGAAATTCCATCAAGCAGATGGCGATCGAATAAGCTTCCTCGCCCGTCGCGCACCCCGGCACCCAGATCCGGATCGGGTCCTCGGGCCCTCGATTCTCCATCAGAGCGGGGAACACCTTCTTCTTCAGCTCCGCGAAGAGATCCGGTTCCCGAAAGAATGCCGTGACCGTGATCAGACAGGTCTCGCACAACGCATTGGCTTCCTCCCGATTTTTCTCCAGATCCCGGCTGTAGTCTTCCAGTTTTTCGAATCCGCGGAGGGCCATGCGCCGCGTGATGCGCCGCGCCAGGGTGTTGTGCTTGTAGTGCGTGAAGTCCACGCCGGTGGCGCTTCCCACCAGCCGGAGGATCTTGGCCAGTTCTCGATCCGCCGGCGGCCCGGTCCCAACCTGAGAATCGCGCGCGATGGCCGCCAGTTGCCGCGCGATTCCGGCGGGCGGCAGGATAAAATCCGCCACACCGGCAGCGATGGCGCTTCCCGGCATGCCGTCAAACTTCGCGCTGCGCATTTCCTGAGCGAAGGTGATACCGCCCGCCGCCTTGATCGCCTGGAGCCCCAGCGTCCCATCCGACGCGGTGCCCGACAGAATGACGCCCAGGGCCTTCTCGCCGCGGTCTGCCGCCAAGGCGCGCAGAAAAGAGTCAATCGGCATGTTGCGGCCACTGGCTGGCCGGGCCGGCGTATGAATGACTCCGCCGGAAATGCCCAAATTGCATCGCGGCGGAATCACGTAGACATGATTGGCCTCGGCGCGAGTCTCGCCTTTCACTTCCGAGACAGGCATTTTGCTGGCTTTGGAAAGCAACTCCGTCAGATGGCTCTCGTGTTTCGGATCGAGGTGCTGAATCAGCACAAATGCCATGCCGGTATCGTCCGGCAGGTGGCTGAGCAACTCCGTGAATGCTTCCAGTCCGCCGGCAGAGGCGCCTACGCCAACAACAATGGGGAGGGAACTGTCTTTGTCGCGCTCCTCGGAGGCTCGAGAACGTGTGACCCTGCCTGGCCGACTCTTACCGGTCTTCTTTGCCACACGCCACCATTACCCTTCTCACCTGGACGAACGGGCATCATCGCTGGGACTAGAGTCCGACGACTAGGGCACGCGGAGATCCACTCTCGCACCGGTATCTGTCAGGCCGGCCCGGGCTTCGAGAGTTGCTCCGCGGTCCTGTCGTCCTCAGGCAGTTCGCAGTCCGCCGGACGTACTGATTCGACCATATTTGGTCATTTGACCGCCTGGGGTCACAGCAGTCTTAATCTTCAGCCGGTTACCGGCCGCTGAGAGCAAGTACGGAATACGCGGTGGCCGCATCGACTTGCCCGACGCCCAAAGGGCCACGGCGCGATTCAGCGTGGACTGGCTTTGCGGCACGCCTTGGAAATCGATCGCCTCAAGACTCGATCGCGTATTTTCTACCCGCCACTCGCTCGATCCGCCGGCGCGCCAGCTCCACCGCAGCTCGCGAAATATCGATCCCGATCCAGTTCCGGCCGTTCCGCTCCGCCGCGACCATGGTGGTCCCGCTGCCGCAATAGGCGTCCAGCACGGTGTCGCCCTCCCGCGAGCACGCGCGAATAATCCGCTCCACCAGCGCCTCCGGCTTCTGCGTCGGGTATCCCACTCGCTCCCCGCTCGATGCCTGCAGCGAATTGATATCCACCCACCAGTCCTCCGGCGCCTTCCCCTCGTCCAGATAATATTTGTAGTAGCGCGTCTCACCCTTGCCGTTGCGCGTGCCATACACCAGCCGGTACTTCCGCCCCTCCTCGTCCGTCTCCATCCGCCCGCCGAAACTCTCCTTCCCGCTGCGCATCGCTACGCGCACGGCACCCGCGTCGAAATGGTATTGCGCCGACTTGGTGTAGAAGAAAATGATGTCGTGCTTCCGCCCGAACCACCGCTTGCTCCGACCTCCGTGGCTGTAACACCACACGATCTCATTGCGGAATCCCCCGCCCCGCGCACGGAAGACTGCGTCCAGCATCACCTTCAGATAGTGGCTGGCGGTGGGATCGCAGTGGACGAACAAACTCCCGGCCGGCTTCAACACCCGCTCCATCTCCGCGATGCGCAGCCCGGTGTGAACCAGGTACGCCAACAGACTGCCACGCCCCACCACCGACACCAGCCCGTCGATCAGGCCGCCCAACTTCGGCACCGTCAGGATGGCGCCGTAGCCGTCCGACGCCCGCTGGTCCCAACGCCATCGGTCCTCAAACGCCGCGCCATAATTCCGCCCCGAGTGGAACGGCGGGTCGATATACGCCAGGTCCACCGACCCCGGCCGGATGTGCCGCCGCAAGACCTCCAGATTGTCGCCCCAATACAGAGCATTCTGCACGTTTTCAGTCTCCCACTCCCAGTCAAATCGTGCTTAAATGAGGCATCGAGTTGAAAGTGCGCGGGCGCGGGGTCTGCCCTCACGGGTTCGTCCCGCATCGCGAAATGAGAGGAGATTCCATGTTTCTGAAAGTGCTCTTAACAGCAGCCGCGGTGACGACTCTGGCGCTGGCCCAAGGTGGCGGCGACATGGGTGGGATGGGCGGCGGGAGCGGCGGCGGGAGCGGCCGCGGCAGTGGCAGCAACATCGGCGGCATGAGCGGCATGGGCGCCCCGGGCGTTCGTCCCGAAAAGGAATCCAAAGCCGACCAGATCATCGGGAAGCTTAAACTCTCCAAGGATCAGCAAACCGAGTTCGAAAGCATCCTCGAAGTCTCTTACCAGGATGCCACCCAAGTCCGCGGCCAGTTGGCTCAGGGGCGCAGCGCCCTCGCCAACGCGATCCTCGCGGGAAAAAGCGCCGACGAAATCGCCCAGATCACAAAGGCTTACACCACCATCGAAGCCCAAATGACCGGCCTGGAAGTCAAGGCTTTCCAAAAGATCTATGCCCTTCTCAAGCCCAACCAGACCAGCCGCGCGCCCGAGGCGTTCGAACTGATGGCCGGCATCCTGGACCCCGCAGCCGGCGGCCGCGGCCCGGGCGGGATGGGTAGAGGCAGAGGCGGCAGGTAATCGTTCAAGGAGATTTCATGCTTCGAAAACTATTGATAGTCGGTTTCGCTTTGGCCAGCATCGGTTTTGCGCAAAGGAACCGGGGTGGCGGCGGCGCCAGTGGGGATCCTGGCGGTGACCGCCCGTTCGCGGGCGCGGCCAACAAGTTCGACACAATCAGCAACGCCCTCAGTCTCAATAAGGATCAGAAAAAGGCCGTCAAGACGATGCTCGATGACGCCGCCAAGGAGGCTGCTCCGCTTCGCGATCAGCTCTCCAAAACCCGCACGGCGATTGCCGACGCCATCCAGGCCAAGAAAAGCGACGACGAAATCGCCCAGGCCGTCAACGCCTACGCCGCTCTAGCCACCCAGATGAGCGCCTTGGAGATCCATACATTCGCCAAGATCTACGCCAGTCTCGACGATACACAGAAGGCCAACAAAAACGGCGTCAACGCCGTCTTCAGCGCGATGAAGAATGTCTTCGCGACCAAGAACTGGAACGAAAGCTGAGCACCTGGCGCGGAGCTAAGCCGGCCCGAAGACCGGCTTAGCCCGCCCGAGCTTCTTTAGTGCTGTTCCGCCGCCCCCACCAGTGTGCGGTACGGCTTCCCCACTTCCTGCGCATCTACTACCGCAATCGCCGCCACGTGCACGATGTCGTTCACTTCCGACCCGCGCTGCAACACGTGTACCGGCTTCGACAACCCCGTCAACAGCGGCCCGATCAGTTCGCAGCCTCCGATGCGGTGCAGCAGCTTGTACGCGATATTCCCGGATTCCAGGTTGGGGAACACGAGCACGTTCGCCCCGCCCTTGAGCGTACTGAAGGGGTAGGTCTCATCCACAATCTGCGGCACGACGGCCGTGTCGGCCTGCATTTCGCCGTCGATCATCAGTCCCGGCGCCCGCTGCCGCACCAGTTCCACCGCGCGCCGCATTTTGTCCGAAAGCGGATGCCGCGTGCTCCCGAAATTCGAGAACGACAGCATCGCCACCCGCGGCTCCTGGTTGAACCGGCAGGCTTTTTCGGCCGCCTGGATGGCAATCTCCGCCAGGTCTTCGGCCGTCGGCTCGATGTTCACCGTCGCGTCCGCCAGGAAGTACATATCTCCCTTCGCCGAGATCAGCAGATACACGCCGGCCACCTTGCGCAACTCCGGCCGCACATCGATCACTTCGAGCGCCGGGCGGATGGTGTCCGGATAGTGGGTCGCGATTCCGCCCACCAGCGCATCGGCATCGCCCAACCGCACCATGACTGCACCGAACGACGTGCGGTTCCGTAGCGCCTCGGCGGCTTCCGAGCGCGTTATACCCTTGCGCTGCCGCAGGCTGTAAAACTCCTCGGTGTATTCGGCGAGGCGCGGGAACTTCAGCGGATCCACAATCTGCGCGCCCTCCAGATGCAGGTGCAGTTCCTCGATCCGCGCACGGATCTTCTCTTCGTCCCCCAGCAGGATGGGCACGGCGATCTTTTCATCGAGCAGAATCTGGCACGCCCGAAGGATCTTGCCCTCCTGGCCTTCCGGGAAGACCACGCGTTTGGGCTGCATTTGAGCCTTGTGGATCATGCCCCGCATCACTTCGTGGGCCTTGCCCAGGCGCTTCTCCAGCTCTTCGCGATACTGCTTGAGATCCACCGGCCGTTGCGCCACGCCCGTCTCCATGGCGGCCTGCGCCACCGCGGAGGCTTCCCAAATGAGCACGCGCGGATCGAACGGTTTCGGAATAATGTAATCCCGCCCGAACTCCAGTTTCTCCACTCCGTAGGCGCGCAGCACCGAATCGGGGACATCTTCCTTGGCCAGCGCGGCCAGCGCGCGGGTCGCCGCCAGCTTCATTTCATCGTTGATGGTGGTGGCCCGCACATCCAGCGCGCCGCGGAAAATGAACGGGAAGCCCAGAACGTTATTTACCTGGTTCGGATAATCCGAGCGGCCCGTGGCCACAATCGCGTCGGGACGAACGGCCAGCGCCACATCGTACGCAATCTCCGGATCCGGGTTGGCCATCGCGAAGATGATCGGATTGGGAGCCATGCCCTTCACCATCTCCGGCGTGCATGCCCCGGCGCTCGAAAGCCCGAAGAATACATCCGCCCCTACCAGGGCTTCCGCCAGCGTGCGCGCGGAAGTCTTGGAGGCGAATCGCGCCTTGTAGGGATTCATGCCTTCGGTGCGCCCTTCGAAGATCACGCCCTTGGTGTCGCACATCACGATGTTCTCAAGCCGCGCGCCCAGCCGGACGTAGTGAGCGGCGCAGGAAATCGCCGCCGCGCCGGCGCCGTTGAACACGATCTTGATGTCCTCGATCTTCTTGCCGCTGATCTCCAGCGCGTTCAGCAATCCCGCGCCTGAAATGATGGCCGTGCCGTGCTGATCGTCGTGGAAGACCGGGATCTTCATGGTCTTCTTGAGTTCTTCTTCGATGTAGAAGCACTCCGGCGCCTTGATGTCTTCCAGGTTGATACCGCCGAAAGTCGGCTCCAGAATCTGGCAGGTGCGAATGATCTCCTCGGAATTGTGCGTGTCGAGTTCGATATCGAACACATCGATATCCGCGAAGCGCTTAAACAACACGCCCTTGCCTTCCATCACCGGCTTGCCCGCCAGCGCGCCGATATTCCCGAGGCCGAGCACCGCGGTTCCGTTGCTGATCACGGCGACCAGGTTCGCTTTAGCAGTGTACTTGTACGCGAGGCTGGGATCGCGCTCGATTTCCAGGCATGGGACCGCCACGCCGGGGGTATAGGCCAGACTCAAATCGCGCTGCGTGCGGCAAGGCTTGGTGGGAACGACCGAAACTTTGCCCGCGGGAGCGGAAGAATGATACTCCAGGGCATCCTCAGGACGGATAGTCATATCAGATCCTTTCAAGATAATTATACAGAATTGTCTTAATTTTCAGCACCTTCATTATAGCCCCACTGCCCCGTGGAGCCACGATTGAGCGCTATTGCTTACCTTCCAGGGCGGCCCAGCGCGCATAGAGGCCGGCCACGCGTGCTTCGGCGGACTGCAATTTCGCATAGCAGGCCTGCAACCGCACACCATCCGAAACCACTTCGGGGGATTGCATCTCCGCGTGGACGGCTGCGAGTTCCCCTTCCGCTTCCAGAATCTGCGTCTCCATCTGTTCCCATTCGCGGGCTTCCAGGTAAGAGAGCTTCTTCTTGAAGATCGCTCCCTTACGGTCGCGGCTCGGATCGGAGTCGGGCGGCGCGGGCCTTTCCGCTTTGGGCAGGTCGCGCCCCTGGGCCGCTTCCCACTGCCAGTAATCGCTGTAGATCACTGCCGCGCCCTGCCCGTCCAGGCCCATTACCGCCGTCGACACACGATCCATCAGGTAGCGGTCGTGCGTCACCAGGACCAGGGCGCCGGGAAACTCGGTGAGGCTCTCCTCCAGCACTTCGAGCGTTGGGATGTCCAGATCGTTGGTCGGTTCGTCCAGCAGCAATAGGTCGGCCGGCTGCAGCATCAGCCGCGCGATCAGCACGCGCGCCTGCTCGCCGCCGGAGAGGCTGGAAATCGGCCGGTCGAGCTGCCCGGCATCGAACAGGAAGCGCTTGGCCCAGCCGGCCACGTGGATGGGCCGGTCGCGGTAGATCACGTGGTCGCCGTGCGCGCCCAGTCCCTGGCGCAGCGTTTGCTCCGTGTCGAGTTGTTCCCTCGCCTGGTCGAAGTAGACAATCCGCAGCGCCGGCGCGCGTTCGATCGCCCCGGCGTCCGGTTCCAGTTCGCCCGCCAGCAAGCGCAGAAGCGTGGTCTTGCCGGTTCCATTCCGCCCCAGCAGGCCCAGTCGCATCCCCGGCGTCAGTGTGAAGCTGAGATCGCGGAACAACCGGCACCCGCCCAGTTCCTTGCCGACCGCTTCCACGGAGACCAACCGCTTGGTGCGGCGGTCCGTGCCGGTGAAATCGATTTGCGTCACGCCTTTGACGCCGCGCGATTCCAGATCGGAGAGCTCACGCATCAAGCGGCCCGCTTCATCGATGCGCGCTTTCGACTTGCCGGTGCGCGCCTTCGCCCCGCGCCGCAGCCATTCCACTTCGCGGCGCACCTGGTTCGCCAACGATTCCTGGCGGCTCGATTGCGCCAGCAGGAATGCCTCCTTCTTTTCCAGGAACTGGCTGTACCCGCCTTCCACGCGAAAGATCCCCTCGGGATAGATGCGGTCGATTTCCGCCATGTCGTTCACCACGTTGTCCAGAAAATACCGGTCGTGACTGATCACCACGCTGGCGAAGGGCGCAGCGGCCAACAACTTCTCCAGCCACAAGATCCCCTCCAGGTCCAGGTGGTTGGTTGGCTCGTCGAGAAACAGCAGGTCGGGCTCGAGCGCCAGTTCGCGAGCGATCGCCAGGCGGCGCTGCCAGCCGCCGGAGAGGGAATCGGCGCGCACCGAGCCATCCGTAAATCCGGCGCGGCCGAGTGTCTGGCTGATCCGGCCGGCGCGCTCCAGATCCTCCAGCCGTTCCCCCGCAATAGCCTCGCCGATGATCCCGGCGGCAGTTTGGTCCCCGGGGAAATCGGTCTGTTGCGGCACATAGCCGATCCGCGTGTTGCGCCGCAGCGAGATTGAGCCGGAATCGGGCTCCAGCCGTCCGGCCAGAATCTGCAGCAGCGTCGATTTGCCTGCGCCATTGGGCCCGATGAGCCCCAGCCGCTCACCCTCGGAAATCCCCAGCGAGATATTTTCGAAAAGTGCGCGCGAGCCAAAGCTTTTGGAAAGTGAAGCGCAACTGGCAAGAAGTGACATTAATGGAGACCGGTCCCCTAACAGCCCTTCTCGGCCCTGGCCGTATAGTCGAGGTGGCTATGTAACACATCCGCGGAAACCGGCATTCCTTCGATTATCGCGCAGCGTCCCATGGCGCATAATGGAGCAATGCGCCGCGCACTCATCGCCGTGATGTTCGCCGCCGGCGCCTCCGCCCAGAGCCTCATCGACCCCGGCCAAGTCTCCGCGGCGCTCGGCGAATTCGCCCCGCGCCCCGGCGACGTCCTTCTCCGCTGCGAGGTGGTCCCCGCGGTGCCGATGCTCGATTTCGCCTTCCGCTTCCGCGCCGGCTACACCTTCCGCCTGCCCGCCGCGCAGTACCAGACCTTCGGCCACACGTGGTTCGTCCTGACCAAAATCACTCCCCTGGGCGATGACCGCAAGCCCGCCTACCTCTTCGCCCGCACCAATTCTGCCAACATCGTCAAGACAGACCTCGACTTCGAGGTCACCGGCCGCTATCTGCTGGGCGAAGGCCGCTACGCGGCCGAAGCCACTCTCTACGACGACAGCAACCGTACTTGCAAGCACGAATGGCAGATCGATGCCTCGCTGGCGCGTAACGAGCGCGGTGTGCAACTCTCCCTCCCGCCCTTTACTGTCCGCGATCTCCCCGGCCTCCGTTCGTCCGATTGGAACCGCCCCTCCGGCTCCGCCTCGCTCACCATCCTTTTCAACGCAGCGCCGCTTTCGCCCCGCCGCGCCCGCCTGCGCCCGGCCGACCGCAACCTCCTGCTTTCCGCCCTCGCCGCCATCGTCGGCCGCGTCCCCGCCGCTTCCGTCCGCCTGGTGGTCTTCAGTCTGGAAGCGCAGAAAGAACTGTTCCGCAGTGATCGCTTCTCCCTCGGCGCCATCGGTCAAGTCGCCAGGGCCATCGATGCGCTCGAACTCTCCACGGTGGATGTCCATGTCCTGCAGAACCCCTCGGGCCACATCGACCTCCTCGCCAGCCTCATCAACCAGGAACTGCGCTCGCCCGCGCCTGCCGGCGCCATCATCCTGCTTGGCCCGGTCTCGAGATTCGACGGCAAAATCCCCGAGGGCTCCCTGGAGAAGCGCCCCGCCGCCTCGCGCTTCTTCTATGTGCAGTACATACCCAATCCGCGCCGCATCCTGCCGCCGGCGGATAGTGGCGCCGATGAGGTGCCCATCGCCCGCGGCAGACCGGCCACGCCCGGAGCCGGCTCGCAATCCGGCTCCGCTGGTTCGACGGGCTCCAATTCTTCCGGCTCGGCGGCGCCTTCACCGCCACAACATACCAACGAGTCGACCGACGGCAGTACCGCGTCGTCACCCGGAGGCCGTGGCAGCCGCGGAGGCCGTGGCGTTCCCCCTCCGGTCAGCGCGCCCACCGGACAGCACGATACCGATGTCATCAACGCAGCCGTAGCCCGTTTGAAGGGTCGCACCCTGGTGGTCCACACTCCCGCCGATCTGGCCAAAGCCATCGGCCTGCTCCAGCATGGCCGATGAGACGGCGCCACCTCCGCAGCCAACCTTTTCCTTTCTTACCCGTCTAAACTGATTCCCGGGGGGATTTCCTACGCCCATGCTCCAAAATACCTGGCAGGACTTGCGCTTCGGCGTTCGCGCGCTCGCGCGTAACCCGGCCATTACCGCCATCGCGGCCCTCTCGCTGGCCCTCGGCATCGGCGCCAATACCGCCATCTTCTCCCTCATCGATACCGTTCTGGTGAGATCCCTTCCGGTCCACAATCCCCAGGAGCTGGTCCTGCTCTCCGACCCCACGGCTTCGGGCGTCTCCGAGGGTTCCCAGGGCGGCGTTCGGTCGCTTTTCAGCTTCCAGGAATTCCAGCACCTCCGCGACCGCCAGCAGGCCTTCTCTGGCATGTACGCCGCCGAAAGCGAAGCCCAACGGGTCAGCGCCAGCATCGACGGAGGTGCTCCCGAGAACCTCCACGAACGCCTCGTCAGCGGCTCGTACTTCTCCGTTCTCGGCGTAGCCCCCATCATCGGCCGAGCCTTCACCGAACCGGACGACCGCGTCGAGCGCAACGCCCCCTATGCGGTGATCAGTTACAACTACTGGCTCTCGCGTTTCTCCCGCAGCGCCGACGTGCTGGGCAAGGTGGTGCGCATCCACAGCGCCGCGCTCACCATCATCGGCGTCGCGCCTCCCGGCTTCTTCGGTGAGACCGTCGGCTCCGCGCCCGATGTCTGGGTCCCCATGATGATGGAGCCCGACATCAACCCCGGCCGCGAGTGGCTGCATGACGACGAAGCTGCCGTGGAGCGCGTGATGTGGCTCCAGGTGATGGCCCGCCTCAAACCGGGCGTCACCCTCAAGCAGGCCCAGGCCAACATGAGCGTCGCCTTCCAGCAGATGCTGGCCTCTTACAACATCCCCAGCCTCAGCGCCGATCAGCACAAGAGCATGCTCGATCAGAAGATCGAAGTGCGCTCCGGCGCACGCGGCGCCAATTCCTTCCGCGACGACTTTTCGCAACCTCTCTACGTCCTCATGGCGGTGGTCGGCCTGGTCTTGCTCATCGCCTGCGCCAATATCGCCAACCTGCTGCTGGCCCGCGCCGCTGCGCGTCAGAAGGAAATCGCCATCCGCCTGGCCATGGGCGCCGGCCGCTGGCGGCTGATCCGCCAGTTCCTGACGGAAAGTCTGCTGCTCTCCGCCGTGGGCGCCGCGCTCGCCGTCCTGGTTTCCGCCTGGGGCACGCGCGTCCTGCTGCGGGTGGTATCGAGCGGCCCCGAAACCGTGGCGCTCGATATCCACACGGATGCGCGCGTGCTGGGCTTCACCGCCGCGCTCGCCATCCTTACCGGCGTCCTGTTCGGGCTCGCGCCCGCCTTCCGGGCCACCCGCGTGGATGTTGCGCCGGTCCTCAAGGACAACTCCCGGGGCCTCTCCAGCGGCGCCTCGCGCCTCACTGCCGGCAAGCTGCTGGTGGTGGCCCAGATCGCCATCTCGCTGTTGCTGCTCATCGGCGCCGGTCTCTTCGTCCGCACCCTGCGCAACCTCCAGAGGGTGCAACTCGGCTATTCCAGCGGCAATCTAATCGTGGTCCCCATCGACGCCCTCACCGCGGGATACAAAGAGCACGCCGGCATCGATCTCTTCACGCGGCTGCTCGATGAATTCCACTCCATCCCCGGAGTGCGCAGCGCCACGTATTCGCAGAATGGCCTGTTCAGCGGCTCCGAGTCCGGCACACAACTCGACATTGAAGGCTACAAACCGGCAAAGGGAAAAAGCGGCGCTCGCTTCGATCAGATCGGCCCCGGCTATTTTTCCGCCCTCGGCGCGCCGGTCCTGCGCGGCCGCGAAATCACCCGCCAGGACACCGCCTCTTCCACTCCCGTCTGCGTCATCAATGAGGCCATGGCCAAGGAGTTTTTCGCCGGCCGCAATCCCCTGGGCAACCACATCCGTGATCTCTTCCCCGGTTCCAAAGCGCCGCCCTGCGAAATCGTCGGGGTGGTCCCCAACGTGCGCGACCACAACCTGCGGGGCGACATCAAGAGCCGGTTCTACGTCCCCGCTACGCAAGGCTTGGGCGGCCTCACGCCCTTCGCTAACTTCGAAATCCGCACTTTCGCCGAACCCTCCGGCGTGATCGCCGCCATGCGGCGGAAGGTCCGCTCGCTCGCCCCGTCGGTGGCCGCGCTGGAGCCGCAGACCCTCACCGAACTGGTGGGCCAGCGAGTCACCCAGGAGCGCATCATCGCGCAACTCTCCAGCTTTTTCGGCGTGCTGGCACTGCTGCTGGCCGCCGTGGGACTCTACGGTGTATTGGCCTACGCCGTGGAACGCCGCACCAGTGAGATCGGCATCCGTATGGCGATCGGCGCCAAACCCGGCACAGTGGTGTGGCTGATTCTCCGCGAGACCCTCATCCTGCTCGCCGTCGGCGCAGTGCTGGGGGCGGGCGCAGCCATGGCGCTCGCCCGCATCGTTGCCGCCAGCATGTACGGCGTCTCGACCGCCGACCCGCTCACCATCGCGATCGCCGCCGCCACACTCACGGTAGTCGCCCTGGCGGCCGCTTCCATCCCTGCCCTGCGAGCCGCGCGCATCGACCCCATCGTCGCCCTGCGCGTGGAGTGAGGAGCCGCCCGATACGGCTCAAGACCAAGCCCGGCCCTACCCGAAAGCTCTTGGTATTGACCAGTGCCCTGTGCCAAAACAAGAACCGTCCGGGCCGTTGCGAACGCATAAAGAGGCTTACAGCGCACTCAGGAAAGTGATCAGGTCCTTCTTTTCCTGAGGAGTAAAGCCGATGTTGAAGCGCTTGTTGTAGAACTCGACCACGTCACTAAGTGAATCGGCCGAGCCATTGTGGAAATAGGGTGCGCGGCTGGCGAGCCCGCGAAGGATGGGTCCCTTTAGCCTGCCAACGTCTTTCCACAATCCGGTGATGAGGGCGCGTCCCGGATCGGTCGTCGTCTTGATTTCGTGAGTGGTCTTGTTCTGCAGCGTAATTACGGGGAGATAACTCACGTCAAGCGGGCTAGTCAGATCGCCGACACCGATGTTCAATGGCGCCGATACGGAATGGTTGCCTACGTTGGGGGAGTCGTGACAAGTGCCGCAGGTGCCCGGAAGAACCGCCAGATTCAAGTCGTCGTTGAGCCCCGCGACGTTGGTGATCTGAATCGGCTTGGAATTGAACAGAACCTGGCCGCGGGCAATACTGGCGCGTTGGCCGGACGGATCGTCGCCATAATCGTGGCCGTCATCGCCGTGCGAGTGCGTATTCAGCCACGCATCAAACAGGTTAAAAATCGCTGGCGTAAATGGAATGAGGTGCGGGTTTCCCCCGAGAGGGTCGTTGATACCTACAAAGAACGCAGGCATGGTCTGCAAAGCGAGTGTTACAGGTCCGCCTGTTGCGCCATTGGTATTCAACGCGCCGGCCCGATAGTCGACGGCCTGTGCGGTTGTAAGGGCCATCTCAAAGTTTACGATGGCCTGTTGCTGTTGGGGCGTCAGAGGCGTAGAGCCTTGCGCGTGGCCGTTGGTCGCGTCCACGGACTGGTGGGCGAAATCCGCCAACAAGTCGGTTGGATTTGTGGCGAATGTAATTTTCTGGGTGCCGGTCTGCGTCGAGGACTCACGTCCATCCCACATGGCCGTGCTCAAGAATCGCAGATTCGTGGAGGGCAGGGGACGCCGGTACATGGATAGCGTCACGGTGTCGCTACAGCCGTACGGATTCATTACACCCACCACTTGGAACTCGGCCGTCTGCGGCGCCGGCAACGCGACGCGGATTAAACCCCGGTCGATCAGAAGACTATAGGCTTTGCGGCGTCCCCCGACATCGGATGTGTCGATGTTATGGTCGCAGTTGGAACCGTCGTTGGCCCTGAAAATCGGGTCCTTGCCCTGAGTCATTTCAAAGCGGGTCTTCACCTCGTCCGCGGAAATCCCCCAACCTTGAGCGGGACGGTGACAGGTGAAACAACTGCGCCCGTTCGTCCCGAGAGATTGAAAGAAGGGCCCGGTCAGGTCGATTGGCCCGTTGCCGGCATTGTTTGTTTCCAGCAAACCCGATGCATTGGGGAAGGGGTAAAGATTGGGCAGTGACTGCCCGCTTGCCGCTAACCCGGTGAGCAAACCGCTCATCACACACAGTACGGTCCCGCCTGCTTTTCTTAACATGTAGTCTCCTCCGATTGGTTATCTTCCCGCCGTTACTTGCAGTCGCCGATCCGCCGGCCCTTCATACGCGTTGCCATACTGACGCCCGCCTCCGTGGATGTGGCCACGGTGTCAAACGCATCCGCACTATACGTGCTCGAGACTACCAACGTCCTGGCGCCGCAGACCTGCGTCATCGAAATTGTGTTTCCGTCCACCTTGAAATCCTTCAGCGTACAGCCGCTCTTTGTGGTGCTTTTCTCGGTGGCTTCCCGCAACGTTTTCTCGGGACTGTTGCCGAGCGCGACCATGGCGGGTGTAAAGCATGTGTTGTGGCTGCCGGATGACTTTCCGTTCAACGTAGTGGTAACTTCCCAGAGTCCGGCGCGCATCCGGTCTTCCGCGTACAGCAACGCCGTCGCGGAGAACACCACTGCGACAAGAGTAAGTGAAATAGTTAGTTTGATCATTGGTTTTTTCTCAGAGTTTGGGAGCCAGCTTGCGTACCAGATCGCGCACCTGTGGCAACCGCTCTTCCGCACCTCCCGGAGAAAAGCCGTCAATGTCCACAACCAGAATCGCGGACCCTTTGAGAAGGTAGATGGCGGCCCGGCCGCCCTTGTGGGCCGAGGGGATGCTGGAGAAGGCTGTACCGCCGAGGCCATTCTCGGCCTGGGTTTTGCCCTCCTTGGCGCTGTGGGCGCGGTACGACTCGAATGCGGCGGACGTGCCTACCCTCATCACGTTCATTTCCCTCTTGCGGTCCGGCTCCACCCACCCGCAACCACTGGGATCGTTGGTCCGTTTCGCGGACGGGCCGAGGACCGTCCGCGCGTCGTCCACGGTAACCGCCGAACAAATCGGCACAGCCTGGCCGGCTAGACACGTTATCGTCAACAGCACAACAGCCAATAACTTGATCATGAAACGTTTCTCCTTAACTTGAATTTGAACCCACGGGTCATTTGCCCGCCTGGTGGCGGGCGATGCCGCCGATCACCGGCAACGAGAGAGTCTGGCCCTGATAGGCCTTCCACATCAGGAATAGCCAGAGCAATAAGCCGCCGGCCCAGAGCAGCAGGCTAAACAGGCTGAGCACCAGGGAGAGCCCAAACGGGAGAAGCATGCCCAGCGGAATCATGGCGAACCATCCCAACATCCAAACCAGATGGAACAGAATCGACTGGAAAGCATGGAACTTGATTCGCGGGTTCTGGTTATACGGCGCGATCACCAGGAAGATGATCCCGGTGATAAGCCCTCCCAGGTAACATAGGGCGCCGACGGCGTTCTCCGTCAACCCAGCGTTGGCAGCCGGAGCCGCGGCCATTGCCGGTGCCGCGGCGTACGCGGCTCCGGCTGGGAGCGCCGCGGCGCTACCGCATTTGGGGCAGAAGCGCCCGTCCACCGAGGCTCCGCAAGCAGGACAGAATGACATATGCTTTTCCTTTCACAAGTGATTTCTGGAGGTACGCGCTACAGCCGCGCGACAATCGTCTTCGCGAGCGCGATCCCTTTGGCTCTTCCTCCGGTAACCTGGGTAAGATCGAGCGTGAGGGCGGAATTGCCCTTCACTACACACAGCCGCGACTCGCCTATCCCCATGGCCGCCTGGTCGCCAACGCCCAGCGGCTCGGAAGCTCTTCCGCCCGAGGCCGTGACGAGGTCCCCACCGCTCAGGTGATCCGCCATCCTAAACGCGTTGAATGCGATCTTGCCGTTCTCGCGCTCGACGGTGAACCCGAAGTATGGCGCCTCGCCATTTCTCGCAGCTTCCACCGCGCCGCGAGCCATGTTTTTGATCATATCCACCGCGCCTGGCGGCAGTTGATTAGCGTTCGAGGGGGAGTTGGGGTCGCTCTTGATCGCGTCGACGGACTGTTTCAATCTCTCCTCGTTTTGCTCGATGGTTCCGGGCTTCACGAAGAAATCGCAGTGCTCGCCGCTCTCCTGTTCGCTCGGCTTTCCGTCAACCCTTTCAACCTCGATTCCGAGGATCGCAGACGCCTCTTCCTTGGACAGCAGCAAGCAGCCATCCCGTTTGGGCTCCGGCGCTCCATGCGCGGTGCGAGCCGCCGCCTCGCGGATGGAATGGACCACATCGCCCGCTTTGAGGCCGGTCACATCCTCGGCGAACTTCACGTAGCGATGCGCGGCATAGTACATGCCGCCGAGGGAAAGCGCGCCTAAGACAAACAACACGCCCACGACGATGAGGACTATCTTCAGCCCCGATCCACCCACGCCCGCGGTTTGTGCGACGGCAGGCTTTGCCACAGCCGCCGCTTGGCCCGAGGGCGCATGGCCGGCACGGGCTCCGCAATTTCCACAAAACCCGGATTGGTCGCCGAGAGGCGAGCCGCAGCTTCCACAGAAACTTGGCACTCGATAGGCTCCTTTACTCCAACAGCGCAAAGGAAGGCGCAATCAGCTCAAAGTTTATTTCTTGAGTGTGGTTTCGAACTGCGCCAGGCCCTGTTCGATCTCGCTGCGCAACCCCTGCCCCAGGGCGTTACTCGCCGGAACCAGACTCAACGCCTGGCGCTCGGTTCGAATGGCCGAGGGCGCGTCACCGTTGCGAAAGTAGGCCCAGGCAAGGGTGTCGAGGAATGTGGGGTTGGATTCCTTGGTGGCGCGCGTAGCCCGGAGGGCCAGTTCCAGCGCTTTGGCAGGCTGCCGCAGCGACTCGATCTCCGATTTCATCAGCGCATTGGCGTAATCGTTCCACTCGTAGGGTCCGGCGCCGGGCCTCTCCGCCACCGCGCGCATGAGCTCGATGGCTTCGCTTCCGGCCTTTTTGGCATTCGCCAGGTCCCCGATTTTTTTCATTTCGGCCGCCATTCTGGTGAGCGCGAGTGCCAGACCGGCCGGCGCCTTGGAATCGGACGGGTCGATGGACATGAGCGTCTGCATGGAAGCCACCGCCTTGGAGTAGGTCTCCATGGCTCCTGCGCGATCATCCTGCGCCAACAACGCTTGCGCCACATAGATCTGCGTGTAGGCGATCAGGCGGCGGTACTCGATGTTGTTCGGTTGTTCCGCCGCCAGAGTTTCGAACAGCGCATTGGCTTTGGCGAGGTAACTCAGGGCTTCCGGGACCTGATTGAGATGGCGGAGAAGGTTTCCAAACGCCGCGCAGGTGGAGGCCAGGGTGCGGCGCACCAGCCTGTCGCCGCTGAGCACCAGCGCCACCGGGTCCAGGTAGGCGATGCTGGCGCGGCAAGCCTCAGCCGCGTGAACCGCATCTCCCGCCGTGGCCAGCACGATACAACGGCGGTTTTGGATGTAACCCGCCACCTTTCGCGATTCAGGATCGGCAGGGTCCAGCCGTAATACCGCCTCCTGCATCCCCAGAGCCTGCTGATAATCCGTAAGGGCATGGTCGGTCTGGCCGTTGAAGAACTGCCCATCCCCTACCTTGCTCAGGCTGAAGGCCAAGTCGCGTTGGGCCGGGAGATTGGGCTTTTCCCGACGGGCGATGGCTTGTCGTAGTTGAAAAGCCTTCTGGTAATTCGCCAGCGAGCTGCTGTCGGCGCTACCCGGTCCGATGGCATCGTGAAGAAGATCGCCGGTTTTTTCGTAAGCGCTGGCCAGTTCGCGCTGGAGTTGCAGGTCCCCGCTCGATTCCCGGGAAAGGCTCTCCAGATACTGCTGGGCCTTGGCCAGCACCAGCCGCCTGGCGGGGGCCGACCCGGCCAGATCGCGAATGCCATCGTGCAAATCGAAAAGCAGGGTGGTGACGAGGGAGCGAAGGTCGCCGAGGCGCCGCTCGGCAAGCGCGCGCTGTTGATCCGCCACGCGTTGCTCCTGCCGGGCGCGGCTGGCCTCTCGCGCACTGACCAAAATGCCGGCCGCGAGGGAGAGCACCACCAGGAGGACGGCGGCCACTGAGAGCAGGTTACGGCGCAGGAACTTCTCCGCGCGGTAACTCAGCCGGTCGCCCTCCGCCAGCACCGGGAGCCCCCTGCGGTAGCGCGCCGTGTCGTCGCGGAACTGGGCCACCGAGGAGTACCTGCGGCGCGGGTCTTTTTGGAGCGCCAGCATTACGATGTCGTCCAGTTCGCCTTTGAGCCGGCGCCGCAATTTCCGAGAGCCGCCTTTTTCCGCGTTGGCGGCAACAGCATGCGTGACAGCGGCGCTGGGCCTCGTCGGATCGCGCTCGCAAACGGCCCTCATCACTTCATGCGGAAGATCGCCGCTGCCGTGCATGGGATGCATGCCGGTGAGCAGTTCATAGAGCAGCACGCCCAAGAGATAGACGTCCGTGGCGGTGGTGATCGGCTTCCCCAGCACCTGCTCGGGGCTGGCGTATTCGGGCGTCAGAATCAGCGCGCTGACGGCCCTCACCGCCGGCTGAGAATTGGTGGGGTCCGCCAGGATCTTGGCGATGCCGAAATCGAGCAGCTTCACGCCGCCTTCGGGCGTGACCAGAATGTTCCCGGGCTTGAGGTCGCAATGAACAATCAGATTGTCGTGCGCGTACTGCACCGCATCGCAGACGCGCGAAAACAGATCGAGGCGGCCGTCGATATCCAGCCGGTGATCGCGGCAGTAGAGATCGATGCGAACCCCGGAAACATACTCCATCACGAAGAACGGCAGCCCCGCCTCGGTCGTCCCGCCATCCAGAATCCGCGCAATATTCGGGTGATCCAGTCCAGCCAGAATCTGACGTTCCCGGCGAAACCTTTCCTGCAACCACTCGGTCAACAGGGTGGCACGGATGACCTTGATGGCAACGCGCTTGCGGAAGGAACCATCGATGCGCGCGGCTTCGTACACGGTCCCCATGCCGCCGCGCCCGATCTCCCGGATGACTTCATAGGGGCCGATGCGGGATCCGGCGAGATCCGGCCCGGCATCCGCGGACGCCGGGGAATGGAGATTCGCAATCGGCTGCTCCATGAAGCCGCCGCGCCGCTGGTGGGCGGCAAGCAGCAGTTCGACTTCCGCCACGAGTGATGGGTCGGCCTCGCGAGACTCGGCCAGGATGCGACGGCGATCCTCCGGAAGAAGCTCGACGACCGATTCGAAAACTGCGCGGATCTGTTGAAGCCGCTCTGGCGTCATCGGGACTGCCAAGGCTCCTGGCTGGCTCCCTATGATATCCTTGATTCGCCATGACCGGGGGCCTGGAGCCCAAGGATGTATCCGCCATACTGAGTGCCTGGGGCGAGGGTGACCAGGAGGCCGGAAACGAGCTGATTGGAATTGTCTACCAGGAACTGCGCCGGCTTGCCGCTCATTATCTTCAAAGCGAACGTGGCGGCCACACTCTGCAGCCCACCGCGCTGGTCCACGAACTTTACCT
>PLZX01000089.1:18841-34656 GCA_003152325.1 Bryobacterales bacterium
GGCGCTCGGACGCTTGGAGAAGTTGGATTCGCGCGCCGCACAGGTGGTGGAGCTGAGATTCTTCGGCGGGCTCACAGACGACGAAGTCGGCAAGACTTTGGGCATCTCGTTGGCGACCGTCAAACGCGACTGGGATTTCGCGCGCTCCTGGCTGTTGAACCAGATGGCGTAGCGCGGAGTTCGGAGCGCACGCCGCTACCTCTTCCCCAGCTCGAGCGCCTTGTGCATGAAGTTCCAGACTTCTTTATTGCTGAACGGCGCGGCC
Organism: Bryobacterales bacterium; assembly: GCA_003152325.1. Classification (GTDB taxonomy): domain Bacteria; phylum Acidobacteriota; class Terriglobia; order Bryobacterales; family Bryobacteraceae; genus PALSA-129. The sequence continues at coordinate 19,107 of PLZX01000089.1, forward strand.
TGCTGTTTGGCATCGGCGGGCCAGTTGTCGTGGTCTTTCCACGCGTTGGAGGCGGCCTGAGTCAAATCGGGGTCGCGTTTCGTGAAGCCTTCCACCAGCGCCGTCCAGCGGGCGGCCAGCGCCTGCACGTGTTCGCTCGCCGGGTCCTCGCTTAGGGCCGCTTCCNNGCGCTTCCAGTTTCGCCTTGGCCTCCGGCGACTGATATTTGGCCATCCAATTCGTATTGTTTTGCATTTCGATCACCTCGATGATTTTTTTCAGAACCCCGGTATCGGCCCGCTGGCTTCCCCGAATCGAAACTTCAGCTTCCCGGATGGCTGCAATGGCCCGGTCCAGAAGGCGCCGCTTCTCCTCCAGCACGGTGCGCTGCATTCGTAGCGCATCGGGCAGGGCCAGAGCTTCGCGGTCGAGCAGCAAGCCGATCCGCCGCAGCGGCAGTCCCAGGAACTTCAGAGCGATAATCTGCTCCAGCCGCTCCAGGTCGCGCGCCTGGTAGACGCGGAAGCCGGCCGCGGTGCGGCGCGGCTTCAGCAGTCCCAGCCGGTCGTAGTGATGCAGCGTCCGGACCGTGACTCCCGCCAGCTCCGCAAATTGACTGGTTCGATACATGGGCTCTTGATCCAGCATCGGGTGTGACGTTACGTTAGAGTCAAGAACATTTTATGATGAGGGTACTTTTTCTGCTGGCGCTCGCCGTCTCGCTCGCGGTAGCGCTCACCGGCGATGATGAAGCCAAGGCGCTGCCCGCCGGCGCGGGCAAGGAACTGGTGGTCAAGATCTGCCTGGATTGTCACGGCACAGGACACTTCCGCGGCCAGCGCCTCAGCTCGGACGATTGGTCCGACAAAGTCTACGACATGATCGACCGCGGCGCCAAGGCCAACGATGACGAGATCCTGGTGGTGGTGGCTTACCTCGCCAAGAACTTCGGCAAGGATTCCAAGGTGCTGGTCAACACCGCGCCGCTGGTGGAGTTGAAGTCGGTGCTAGGCTTCGCGGTGGCGGAGTGCGAAGCCGTCCTGGCGTACCGCAAAGAGCATTCGGCCTTCCAGGAGTGGCGCGATCTGTTAAAGGTCCCGGGCATCGACCCCACCAAGGTGGAAGCCAAGAAGGGAATGATGGCGTTCTGATTACTTCGCGACGGTTCGCGGGCCGCGCCCGCCGGCGTCGGTCACTTTGTAATCGGCCGGCACTTCAAACAGCGCGTGCGGCGGCTCGGTGCGGCTGATGTTGGCGTAGCGCGTGACGGTCTCTCCGGAGCGCGGATCGCTACGCTTGGAAAGAATCACCGTCTGGAGATCCGCCGAATACCACGTCTCGGTGACAATCTGGATGGGCTGCTCGTTGCCGAGCTGGCCGGCCGCAATGGTCATGGTGGTGCGAGTGCCTTCGGCCGGCACTCCCTCGATGGTCTGGTGTCCCAGCGATTCGGTCTTGAGGCCCTGCCCGCCAGGCAGCGCCTGTGGGACGCGCATACGGCGGCCGGCGCCGGCCGATCTGGTGGCCGTGTGGGCCGACGGGCTGAGCGCATAATTCACGTGCGCCACCGGGTCGTTGATGAAGACCACGGGCGGCAGATTCGCATTGGGGGCCAGCACCCCCAAGCCGTCGAGAGATTGCTCGCGCCGCGTGCGGCCTTCGCCGTCGCGGTAGAGGCGCGACGTGCTGGTCTGGTGGATATGGTTGCCGTCGGCGAGCGCCTGGGTGCTCTCGGTAATCAGGTCCGCCGAGAAGGGCGCGCCCTTCACCACAGGTCCCTGCCGGCCCGCTTCGGCGCCGACCAGGCGGGGCCCCCAGTTGGGCGGCAAGCCGCGGCCCGGCGGCTGGGCGAAAGCTGCCGCCGCCACTGCCAGCAGGCCGATTGTCAGGGTCCGAATCGACATACTCCTATTCCTCTTCCAGCAGCGAACTGTCGCCGTTTGTTACCAGTCGCACGGCGCGGGCCATGCCATCGGAACCGAGCACCACATCGGCCACCACGGTATCGGAAGCGTTCTCCGCGCTGACCACAATTCCCAGCGCCATCATGGCGGAGCGCGGGACTTCCACGCGCACCAGGTTCACGTCTTCATTGGGCTCGATGCGCGCGGCGTTCGGCACGGGGATGAAATCGCTATCCGGGCCGTAGGATTCTTCATCCACGTCAGCCGGCACGTCAGCCGATTCCACGGCCGGCGGCGCAATGCGGTGCGGCGCGGACAAGGGAGCGATGGAGGCCGGCACGGGGTGCGACCCATGCATCAGAACCACCGCCGCCACGGCGGTCGCGGCAGCGGCGGCCGCCCAGGTGAGGACCGGCGGCCACCAGGAATACGAGGATGCCCGGCGCCGTTTGAATCCGGCTTGCGAGCGGAACGCGGCCAACAGGCCGGCCTCAACCCGCGGGGGCGCTTCCTCGCCGCGCATTCCAGCGGAGACCAGCCGCAGCCCGGCCGCGAGCGCCTGCTGCCGATCCCAGCGAGCGGCGCAAGCCGCGCACTCCGCCAGGTGGCCTGAGCCCGGGGATGCCTCAAGGGCTCCCTCGGAAAAGTGATCCCAGAATTCCAAGCACGTCATATTGCAACCCTCATCGGCTTCCAGGGGCCCACCGCCAGCCGGGGATTCCGGTCCTGGTTCAGTTTCTCAAACAGTAGAGCGCGCGCCCGGTGCATGCGGGAGCGCACCGTCCCGATGGGACATCCCAACACCACCGCCGCGTCCGCGTAATCCAACTCTTCCAGATCGCACAGCAGAACCACCTCGCGGTAGCGGCGCGGCAAAGCCATCACCGCCCGCCGCAAGGCATCAATCCCTTCCCGCCGCGTGAGATCGATCAACGGATCGTCGATCACCGCCAACTCGGGGCTAGGCACATCGTCCGCCTCGTTTTCGAGCGCCACATCCGCCCGGCTGCGTTCCAGGGTCCGCAGCACTAACTTTCTGGCGATGCCGAACAAATAGCCGGAAAGCGTGCCGCGCTCCGGGTCGAAGCCGCATCCCTGGCGGAGCAGCGACAGGAAAACCTCCTGGGTGATATCCTCGGCGGCGGCGGCTGAACCGCTCATGTGCATCGCAAAGCGGTAGATAGCGCCCTGGCGGCGGCGATACAGCATTACAAACGCTGCTTCGTCCCCGCTCCGCAGACGAAATAACAACTCGTCATCGGTTTCGGTCGAGTCGTGCGCCATTTCCCTCTGAATCATGATTCCCCAGGGAGCCCGGTAAGTTCCATAAAAGCTAAGTGGCTCAAACGGTTACGCTCCGCAAGACGGTTGTCAAGGGGTACCTACCTGTTTTTGGTACTTTACGGCTAGCGTTTCCTATCCTATGATTTGGGAGCAGGTCCTATTCTACAATGGCGCCCGGAATTCAAGTGGATGAATTGACAGCACTCAAACGGCGCGTTGCGGAGCTCCAGGTGCAGGTGGAGCAACTGCGAACCTCTGGCGCGGAGCAGTTTCGCCGGCTGGTGGACGACTCCCCGGCGATGACCTGGACCTCCGGTCCGGATGCCCGATGCGACTATGTGAACCGCGCCTGGCTCCACTTCCGCGGCCGGACTGTCGAAGAGGAGACCGGCGGAGGCTGGGTGGAAGGCCTGCACCCGGACGATCGGGACCTGTGCATGGAGACTTACCTGCGGGCTTTCCAAGCCCGGCAACCCTTCCGGATGCAATACCGGTTGCAGCGGGCCGACGAATCCTATTCCTGGATGGAGAGCGCCGGAGTGCCGCGCTACCATGCCAACGGCGAGTTTGCGGGATTCATGGGCACGGTGGCCGATGTCACGGACCGCAAGAAGGGCATGTTCATCCCGGACCAGGAATCGGTGCGGATCGTCTTCGCGCTGACGGAGCGGGAACGGCAGGTGCTGGTGCTGATCGCCCACGGCAAGTCGACCAAAGAGGCCGCCGCGCAATTGGGGATCAGCTACAAGACCACCGACTCGCACCGCAGCCGGATCCTGGAAAAGTTAGGCGTCCACGAGACCGCCAGCATGGTGCGATACGCCATCCGCGCGGGCCTCGTCGAGCCATAGCCCCCTCCCTCCCGGGCCGCGCCCGTTCGTGTAGGCTATTGAATAGCGCCTGGGACCCATGAACCACACATTTCTCAAACAAGCGATCGATCTGGCGGTGGAAAACGTGCGGCGGAACGGCGGGCCGTTCGCCGCCCTGGTAGTGAAGGACGGGATCGTGATCTCTACGGGGACCAACCAGGTGACACGCTCCAACGACCCCACCGCCCACGCCGAGATCGTCGCCATCCGGGAAGCTTGCCGGGTGCTGGGCGACTTCCAACTGGCGGGTTGCGACATCTACACCTCCTGCGAACCTTGCCCGATGTGCCTAGGGGCCATATACTGGGCGCGCCCGGCGCAGGTGTTCTATGCCGCGACGCACGAGGACGCGGCGGCGGCGGGCTTCGACGACGGTTTCATCTATAAGGAACTCAGCGTGCCGCCGGGAGAGCGCGCGATTCCGATGGTGCGGGTGGCGGATCCACACGCCGCCCGGCCGTTTGAGGAGTGGGCCGGGCGAGTGGGAAAAGTGGAATATTAGAGAACTACACCAGAGTGCAAAGCGGCTGGCCGGGCTTGACCGTTTCGCCCGGGCTCACGTGGATCTCTTGCACTGTGCCGTCCACCGGGGCGCCGATTGTAGTTTGCATCTTCATGGCTTCGATCACCAGCACCGGGTCGTCCTGGCAGACTTGCTGGCCGAGTTGGGCGGACACCGAAACCACGATGCCGGCGATGGGGCTGCGGCAAATCTTGTCCTCCTCGCGCGAATCGGGCGGCGGCGGCGGGTGGCCGATGGTGTCGGGAATGGACACCGCAAACTCCAGGTCCGCGGGTTCCGGCAGGACTTCAACATCCACTTCGTAGCTTTCGCCCTCCAGCTTGATCCGCAGTCTCATGTTGGTTCTCTCCGGGCGCGGCGCGGAGGCGAACCCATATGAGGCGGCCGCGACAAGGATCTGGTGGCGCTGGATCTTCTTCATAGGGGAATGTTTCCGTGCTTCTTGCCGGGGCGCGAGATGCGCTTGGTGGTGAGCGACTCCAGAACGGCCGCGAGGCAGGCGCGCGTTTCGGCCGGTTCGATTATGTCGTCCACCAGGCGGGCGCCGGCCGAGACATACGGAGTGGCGAACGTGTCGCGGTATTCGTCGATCAATTCCTGGCGGCGGGTATCTTGATCGTCGGCCGCGGCGATCTCGCGGCGGAAGACGATTTCGGCCGCTCCTTCCGCGCCCATCACGGCGATCTCCGCGGTGGGCCAGGCGAAGACGCGGTCCGCGCCCAGCTCCTTGGAGCACATGGCGATATAGCCGCCGCCGTAAGCCTTGCGGATGACCACCGTGAGTTTGGGAACGGTGGCCGCAGCATACGCGTACAGCAGCTTGGCGCCGTGCCGGATGATGCCGCCGTGCTCCTGGTCGATACCCGGAAGGAAGCCGGGGACGTCCACCAGCGTGACCAGCGGGATGTTGAAGGCGTTACAGAAGCGGATGAAGCGCGCGGCCTTATCGGAAGCGTTGATATCGAGCGCCCCGGCCAGCACGCTCGGCTGGTTGGCGATGACGCCGATGGTGCGGCCGGCGATGCGGGCGAAACCAATCACGATATTGCGGGCGAACTCCTTCTGCACTTCGAGGAAATCGTCGCGGTCGACAATCTTGCCGATGATGTCGCGCACGTCGTAGGGCAGCTTGGGCTCTTCGGGGAGGATCCGGTTGAGCGAATCGTCGCGCATGTGGCGCCGGTCGGGAGCGACCCGGGGCGGATCTTCCAGATAGTTGGAGGGCAAAAAAGAGAGCAGGCGCTTGCAGATCTGGATGGCTTCGATGTCGTTTTCGGCGATAAAGTGGACCACGCCGGAATTGTTCATCTGAGCGCGGGCGCCGCCGAGCTGTTCCGCGGTGATCACCTCATTGGTGACCTGTTTAATGACGGCGGGACCGGTGATGAACATGTAGGCGTAGCGCGTCTGGATGATGAAATCGGTGAGCGCGGGGCTATAAGCGGCGCCGCCTGCGCATGGGCCGCAGATCAGCGAAATTTGGGGGACGACGCCGGAGAGCAGGACGTTGTGATAGAAGACGCGGGCGTAGCCGGCGAGCGAGCCGACGCCCTCCTGCACGCGCGCTCCACCGGAATCATTAATGAATACGAAGGGCGTGCCGGTGTTCAGGGAGTGGCGGAGGGAATCGGCGATCTTGTTGCCATGGACCTCGCCGGCCGAGCCGCCGGCCACGGTGAAATCCTGGCTGGCGACGTGGACGGTTCGTCCGCCTACCTTTCCGCTCCCGGTGACGACGCCGTCGGCGGGGAGGGGTTTATCGGCCATCCCAAACAGCGCGGCGCGGTGCTGTGCGAAGAGGCCGGTTTCCTGAAAGGTATCGCGATCGAGAAGGGCGGCCAGCCGCTCCCGGGCGGTGAGTTTGCCCTCACCGTGCTGCTTGGCGGCGCGTTCCGGTCCGCCGCCGGCACGGACGCGCTCTTTGGCCTCCTGAAGAGCGGCGAGGCGATCTTTGGAGGTGGTGGTAGTGGTGGAGGCGGCCATAAAAGAGTTAAATGTCTGAATAGTCATTCTAGTCGGAATCGGGTGCGGATGGGTAGGGTGGGGTGCGCGACATAAGAGTGGCTGAACGCGGCCCCGGCACGCTCGGAATCGCTTGTTTCTCTGGGAGATCTTGGACAGAATGGCCACGCCCTCGTGACTAGCAATGCTGACAGTCCGCGGCGAGAGACTCCATTGTATAATCTCTCCTCAGAAGGCCATTGAGATATCCTCGTGTTGGCTGGGTCCTGGCAGGGCGACCACTCGCGGGATCAAACGATTACGGCTGGAGGGATCGTATGACGCTAGGGCGATACTGGGTAGTTTTCCTGCTTGCGCTTGCCGTGGTCGCCGCGGTCGCCGGGAAACGTGTGTTGAATTCCCGGGTGTCACCGCTGGCGTCAACCACCATATCATCGCCCGCGTCGGCGTCATTTCTGGTGATTCTCGGCGTCGGCGACCAAAACCCCACCACCTGGGATGGCTCCATCACCGCCACCGGAGCCACGATTACGAGCCTGGATGGCTGGCGGTTCGACGCGGCGGACTCCACTACCGGCAACAAGAGCTGGAAGGTGGCAACCCGCACGTCTCCGCCCGGGCCGAATGCTACGGTCGGGCCGATGCAGGAAAATGGGGTGATCGTTACCGTTTCCGCCACGTCCAATCCGGTCAGCTTCGATGTCAAGACGACCCAGGGCAATTTCACTTTCTCTTCGAGCGACGTCCCGTTCGGTACCAGCAAGTCGTTCCTAAGCGGCAGCGCACTGGTGGCCCGGACGGGAGCGCCGCTTCAGTTGACGAGTTCCATTGAGGAAGAGGATTTCCCGTCGATGGCGCAGTCCGGCGACGACGTGTACCTGGCGTACACACGCTTCGTCCACGGCGACCGGACCCTGGCGACGGCGTTGAGCACCAAGACGGCCATCACGGATTTCGGGTTCCTGGCACGGCCCACCGGCTTCGACCAGGTGCTGCTGATGCACTATTCCAAATCGCAGCGCATCTGGACCGGCCCGTTTGCGGTGACCACTCCCACCGAGGACCTGATGCGCACGGCGGTGGCCGTGGATGGCCAGGGACGCGCCTGGATCTTCTACTCGGCGCAACGCAACGGTAATTTCGATATCTACGCGCGCAACGCCCACCCCGATGGCACCCTGTCGGCGGAAATTCAGATCACAAGCGACCCCGGCACCGATCTTTTTCCGGTCGCGGCCACCGATTCCTCCGGCAAAGTCTGGGTGGCGTGGCAGGGATTCCGCAACAATAACCTGGAGGTTCTGACCTCGGTTGAAAACGGCGACACCTTCTGGCCCGAAACCATCGTTTCGACCTCACCGGCTAGCGACTGGGACCCGGCCATCGCCACCTCGGGCGACGGCCAAGTCGCGATCTCCTGGGACACCTACGACAAAGGCGATTACGACGTATACGTGCGGCGCCTGCAGTTTACCGACCACGTCGCCATGCAGGCACCCATACCGGTAGCAGCTAGCGTGAATTTCGAAGCGCGCAGCTCGATCGCCTATGACGCGCAGTACCGTCTGTGGATCGCCTATGAGACTTCCGGCGCGCGATGGGGCAAGGATTTCGGGGCTTATGACTCTACCGGCATCCCGCTCTACTCCAACCATTCCATTCAAGTGCGCTGCCTGGTGGGGACCGATCTCTACGCCACCCAGAACGATATCTCCACGGTAATGCCGGGCTCGCCCAACGCTCAGCTCTTCCTGCCTACGGGAAAAGGACCTTTCTCGAATCAGCCGGATCCCACGCTGGCGCAGAACCGGAAGCCGAACAACGGTGTTGGCCCGCCCCCGGGATCCAAGAACAACTTCCCCCGCGTGGCCGTCGATTCGGAGGGCACCGTTTACGTGGCATTCCGCCAGCCGGCGGGCGACGCGCTTTCCACGAACCACTCGACGGGCGGCGCGGGCACGGGTTCGATCTGGATCGGGTCGATAGTCTATTTCGACGGAGCCACCTGGCACGGGCCGGGCGTGCTGGCCGAATCCGATGCGGTCAGCGATAACCGTCCGGCGATCCTGGCGGTGGGGCCGGGAAGCCTTCTGATCGCACAGTCGATGGACCACCGGCTCTCGCCCGGAGCCAACGGAACACCGGCGGCCGATTCCGTCGATTCCGACATCTACGCGTTGGAATTGCCCGTACAGCGGACGCAGGTAGCCCCAGCGCTCACCAAGATCGGCCAGGTTACGCCGGACCCGCCCGATCCGTCGGCCGCGCCGGAAGCGGCCGCGGCCTTGCTCAGCCGGAGTTACCGGCCCACCGTGAACGGCCAGCAGCTTCGGCTACTGCGCGGCGATTTCCACCGCCACACCGAAATCTCCTTTGACGGCGGCCGTGATGGACCGCTGATCGACGCATACCGCTACTTCGTCGATGCGGCCTCCTTTAGCTGGTCGGGCTGCTGCGATCACGACGACGGCGAGGCGCGCGAGTACACCTGGTGGCTGATGCAGAAATTCACGGACGCTTACACGCTCGGCTCCAAATTCGTCCCCATGTACTACTACGAGCGCAGCGTCGGCTATCCCGAGGGACACCGCAATATTATGTTCGCCCAGCGGGGCGTACGCACGCTGCCGAGGCTCCCCGCTACCCAGCCCGGCTCCCCGGCGGTGCCGGCTCCCGACACCACCATGCTGTATGCCTACCTGCATTTCTTCAACGGCCTTTCGGCGCCGCACACCAGCGCCACCGACCAGGGAACCGATTGGCGCAATAACGATCCGCAGGTGGAACCCTTCGTCGAAATCTATCAGGGCGACCGCCAGGATTACGAAATGCCCGGTGCGCCGCGTTCCAACACCTCGGCCGATTCCATTTCCGGCTACGAATCCGCCGGCTACGTTTCAAACGCGTTGGGCATGGGCTACCAGCTTGGCTTTGAAGCATCCAGCGACCACATCTCCACGCACATCGGGTTCACCAACGTGTGGGTGACGGCGCCGACTCGCACCGCCATTCTGGCCGCTATGAAGGCCCGCCATCTCTACGGTTCCACTGACGACATTCTGGCCGATTTCCGCAGCGGCACGCATTTCATGGGTGACGCCTTCACCACTTCCACCGCCCCGGTCTTCACCGTGCGCCTGTGGGGTACCGCGCCGTTCCAGAGCGTGGTGCTGGTGAAGGACGGGAACGTGATCTACTCGCCGGCGCCGCCCGGGCGGGTGATGTCGTTCACCTACCAGGATCAAACGCTGGCCAAGGGAAAGACCAGCTACTACTATGTGCGCGGCCTCCAGACCGACGGCCAGGTGGTTTGGGTGAGCCCCATGTGGGTGACCCTGCAATGAAGCTGGCACTGGGCTTATTTCTGGCTGCGGCCCTGCACGCGCAGTCCTTCCACGCCTTGCACGTTTCGGCGCAAGGCATCGTTCTGGACGACACCGGCAAACCCGTTCTGCTGCGCGGCCTCAACCGCAGCGGCACCGGGAGCGGCAATGCCGATGCCACCTCCACCGACGCCGATTACGCCGCGCAGAACAAGCTGCTCTCGATGAACGTAGTGCGCATTTTCGTCAACGCTACCTGGTGGAACAACAACGTGCAGGTCCCCATCGCCGCTCAGCCCTACCAGACCTATATCGACGGCCTGATCCAACGCGCCAAGAAATACGGCAACTACGCGCTCATCCTCAAAGCCGGAAACTTTCCGGACCCGCCCTGCGGCGCCGACCTCAAGAATTGCCCAGCCGCGAACCAGGGCGACCTGAACTGCCAGAACACTCCCTCGGTGTGCGCGGCCCAGGACACCACGGGCGCCAATATTGACGCCGCATTTTCCTTTTGGGCTTCCTTCACCGGCAAGTATGCCAACGATCCCGCAGTGCTCTACGACACCTGGGAGGACATGCACTCAATCGACATGGCCACCTGGAGCAACAATCAGAACGCGCTGATCGCCGCCATCCGCACGTACAGCCCGCAGTCGCTGATTTTCGTCGAGGACACCGGAACGGTTTTCGAATCGATCGCCTCCGGCGCGCTCGACGACCTGGGTTTTGCGAACCTCGTTTGGAATTTCCATCTCTACGCCGGGCCGTCCGGCACTTGTACCACGGCGGCCTCGCCGCGCTACGCCACCTGGCCGCAGAAGATCGACCCGCTGGTGGCCTATGCGCAGCAGCACGGCCATGCCGTAGCATTCACCGAATGGGGCGGATGCAACGACGGCGAGCCGTACCACACCAACATCACTACATACGCCGGGATGCACTCCATCGCGCTTGTGTATTTCGACAGCACCAACCTGCTGACGTCATCGGACACCCTGACGGCCACCGGAACCAAAGTCGGTTCCGCTTACACCGCCATCGCGGCGCTCTCGTCCGCCCCGCCGCCGGTCATCAGCGCGGTGGCCAACGCCGAAGGCGAAGCCCCTACCATCGCGCCCAACACGTGGGTGGACATCAAGGGCACCGGCCTGGCGCCGGCTGGCGATATACGCATCTGGCAGGGGGGCACGGACTTTTTTGGCAGTCTGATGCCCGAACAGCTGGATGGCGTCAGCGTCACCGTAAATGGCAAGAGCGCCTTCGTCTATTACATCAGCCCGACGCAGGTGAACATTCTCACCCCGCCCGATGCCATCCTGGGGCCGGTGCAAGTGGTAGTGAACAACAACGGCGTGACCAGCGCGCCGGCCACCGCGTCATCAAAGGCGCTCTCACCATCGTTCTTTATCGCCGCCGGGCCGTACGTCCTGGCGCAACACGGTGCCGACAACAGCCTGGTTGGACCAACCAGCCTCTTCCCCGGCTCCACCACGCCCGCCAAGCCGGGCGAGACCGTGGTGCTCTACGCGAACGGCTTCGGACCGGTCTCCCAGGCCGTAGTGAGCGGATCGATCACGCAAACCGGAACGCTCAGCCCGCTGCCCACCGTCACTATCGGCACGATCAACGCCGTAGTGCAGTTTGCGGGTCTTGTCTCCCCCGGCCTGTTCCAGTTCAACGTCGTCGTGCCCCCCACCGCGCCCGCGGGCGATCTCCCCCTGAGCGCGACCTACAACGGGGCCACCACGACGTCCGGCGTGTTGATCACCGTCCAGCACTAGCCGGTATACTGATACGACAAGTCTCGCGTGACCCATGTCTGAGCCTCCGAGCGACAACCCGGCCCCCGATTCCCGCACGGAACTCTTGAAGGAATACGGCTTCGCGGCCCTCGTCGGCATGCTCCTGCTGCTGAACGTCACGGGCACGTTCAAATCCATCTTCGGCATCGACACCGCCATCCTCATCACCGCGCTCGCGGGCTACAAGACTTTTTACAACTCCATCTCCGCGCTGCTTGAGAAAAGAATTTCCGCCGACATCGCTCTGTGCGTGGCCGTGATCGCCGCGCTCGCAGTGGGTGAGTACCTGGCGGCCGCCGAAGCCATGTTCATCGTGATGGTGGGCGAAGGCCTGGAGAGCTTCGCCGCCGGCCGCACCGAAGCCGCCATCCGCCGCTTCGTGGCGCAGTTGCCGCGCATCGCGCGGCGCCTCAAAGACGGCCGCGAGGAAGAAGTGGATGCCGCCGCGCTGCTCGCGGACGACCGCATCGTGGTGCGCGCCGGGGAGCGCATCGCCGCCGACGGCGTGATCGAGCAGGGCGTCTCCAGCATCGACCAAAGCTCCATCACCGGCGAGCCTCTGCCCGCCGACAAGCAGCCCGGCGATGAAGTCTTCTCCGGCACCATGAACGGCAACGGCCTGCTGCGCATCCGCGTGACGCGCGCCGGCGCGGAAACCACTCTCGCGCGCGTGGTCCAACTGGTGGAAGAGGCCAAGCAACAGCGCGCACCCGTGGAGCGGATGGCGGACCGCTACGCGCGCTATTTTCTGCCGGCGCTGCTCGTTTCCGCCGCACTCACTTATTACTTCACCGGCAACTGGCTCCGCACCGTGGCGGTGCTGATTGTGGCCTGCCCGTGCGCGCTGATCCTGGCCACGCCCACCGCCATGGTGGCGGCCATCGGCGGCCTGGCGCGCCGCGGAATTCTGGTGCGCGGCGGCACCGTGCTGCAGAATATGGCGCGCGTGGATACCGTGGTCTTCGACAAAACCGGCACCGTGACCGAAGGCCGTTTTGAAATCGTCAAAGTGCTCGCCTTCGACGGCGCCGAAAACGACGTGCTGGCGCTGGCCGCCGCGGCCGAACGCGGATCGTCTCACGCGCTCGCACAAGTCATCGTGGAGGAAGCGCGCCGGCGCTCGCTCACTGTCCAGGAGCCGGATCACGCCCACGTCCTGCCCGGCCGCGGCGCGCAATGTACCATCGCCGGCCGCACCATCCGCGCCGGCAGCGCGGCGTACCTGGCCGAGCACGGTATCGAGCACACCGAATCGGCCCGCGAAGAAGCCGACCGCCTGGGCGCGACCGCTGTGCTGGTGGCCGATGGTGATCGCCTCGCGGGCGCCATTCTCCTGCGCGACCGCATCCGCCAGGGCATTCGCGACGCCGTCGACGAGCTCGCGCAGATGGGCATCACCCACACCGTCATGCTGACCGGCGACCGGCGCCGCGCGGCGGAAGTGATCGCACGCGAAATCGGCATCCACGAAGTCGAGGCCGAACTGCTGCCCGAACAAAAACTCGAGCGCGTCCGCCAAATGCGTTCGCAGGGCCGCACCGTGGCCATGCTCGGCGACGGCATCAATGACGCTCCCGGGCTCGCCGCCGCCGATGTCGGCGTGGCCGTGGCCGGGGCCAGTGACATCACTGCCGAGGCCGCCGACGTGGTCTACCTGCCACACTCCCTCGAAAGGCTTCCACGCCTGTTCGAAATCAGCCGGCGCGCCATGCAAACGGCCTGGCTGAATATCGTGCTCTTCGCCGGCGCGCTCAATGCGCTGGCGGTGCTGGCCTGCGCCACCGGCAAACTCGGTCCCATCGGCGCAGCCTTCACGCACCAGCTTTCATCCTTTTTTGTGATGATGAACTCGCTGCGGCTGCTACGCGTGGAGCGCCAGTCGCGCTCGCGCTGCGCACAGGCCGCCGCCGCCGCTTGGGAGCGCATGCAAGCTTTCGATCCCGCCGCCGCCCTGCGCTGGGCCTTGGCGCGTCGCCGGCAATTCGTGAAGCCGGCGCTCGCCGCCGCGGCCGCGCTCGTCATGCTCAGCGGATTCTATGCCATCCAGGCGGACGAGGTTGGCGTCATCGAACGCTTCGGCCGCAAGGTCACGCCCTTCAGCCAGCCCGGCCTGCACTACAAGCTGCCATGGCCCGTCGAACGCCTCACCCGCATCCGCGCGCACCGCGTGCGCGTGCTCGAGATCGGTTTCCGCTCGAGCGCCGGCGGCGGCGCCGCCGAACCTTCCGCCTACGAGTGGAACGTGCAACACCGCAGCGGACGCTTCCAGAGCCGCCCCGACGAATCCCTCATGCTCACCGGAGATCAGAACATGATCGAACTCAATGCCGCCGTGCACTATGAGGTCGAGCACCCGGACGCCTTCCTATTTCTGCAATTGGATGGCGACGCCACTATCCGTCAGGCGGCCGAATCGGCCATTCAGGAAGTCACCACCACCACGCCGCTCGACGACGTGCTCACTTCCGGCCGCCAGGCTATCGAGCAAAAGGTTCTAGTTGAGTTGCAGCGCCGCATGGACCTCTATCAGACCGGCATCCGCGTGCTGCGCGTGAAGCTCGAAGACGTGCATCCATCGTTCGAGGTGGTGGACGCTTTCCGCGCCGTCTCGGCCGCCTTCGAGGAGAAAAACCGTCTGGTGAACGACGCCGAGGGCTACCGCAACGAACAGATCGCGCTGGCACGCGGCAACGCCAAGGCACTTGTGCAGAACGCCAATGCCTATACCGCGGGCCGCGTCAACCGGGCCGCGGGCGACGGTAGCCGCTTCACCCAGGCCGAGCAGGCCTTTCGCACCGCGCCGGGGCCCACCGAAACGCGGCTGTACCTCGAAACCATGGAACAGGTTCTGCCCGGGAAAAGGAAATTAATCATGGATACCGGCAAAGGGCGGCGACACCTGCTGTTGCTCGATGACGGAGTAGAAATCGCGCCCGCGGGAGCGGCCCTGCTGTCGCCGCAACCGGCAAGATCGGGAGGTAAATGATGGCGGAAGGTTATCGAAAATATTATCCAGTCGCGGCCGCGGTCGCGATATTGCTTCTCGCGTACCTGACCTTTTTCCCCGTGCGCGAGACCGAATTCGTCCTGGTGACGCAGTTCGGCCGCCCCATCCGCACCATCACGGAAGCCGGCCTCAGCGCGAAGTGGCCCTACCAGACCGCCATCTACTTCGACCGCCGCTTGCGCGCCTATAACCCGCGCCCCTCCGAATTTCTCACGCGCGACAAGAAGAACGTCGTCATCGAAAGCTACGTCGTCTGGAAGATTGCCGACCCCGGCCGCTTCGTACAGACCGTCGGCGACTCCGCCGCCGGCGAGATGCGCCTGCACGACATCGTCTGGTCCGGACTGGCCGCGGCGCTCGGCACGCACGACCTCGATGCCATCGTCGGCACCGAGCCCGGCAAGGTGCAGACCGCCGCCATGCTCGACTCGCTCACCGCGCTCACCGACCACGCCGCGCTGGAACAATACGGCATCAACGTGGTGGACGTGCGCATCAAGCGCCTGAACCTGCCGGAACAGAACAAGCAGAGCGTGTACGCCCGGATGCGCGCCGAGCGCGAGCGCATCGCCCGCCAATACCGCGCCGAGGGTGAAGAGCAGGCCCTCAGCATTCGCGCCGATGCCGACCGCCAGCGCGAAGAAATCCTCTCGGTGGCTTACAAGCAGGCCGAGACCATCAAAGGCCAGGGCGACGCAGAATCCACCCGCATCTACGGCCAGGCCTATTCCCAAAACCCCGCGTTCTACAAACTGACGCGCACGTTGGAATCGTATAAGAAGGTGCTCGACGACAAGACCACCGCCATCCTCAGTTCGGACTCGGAACTGCTGAAGATTTTGATGAAAGGCGAAGCCGCTTCGAAATGAGCACGCTGCTGCCGCAGGTCGA
>PLZX01000089.1:34708-67522 GCA_003152325.1 Bryobacterales bacterium
GTGCTGCAACTGCAGCGCCTGGTGGTGGGCGGCGAGATCGCCGACAGCCTGCTGGGACGCACGCCGCCGCTGGCTTCCCAATTCCTCACCGGCGACCAGAACATTATTAATATGCGCGTGGTGGTGCAGTACTCCGTGAGCGTGCCCGCCGATTACCTGTTCCAGGCGCAGAACCCCGCACAGGTGGTCGGAGCGGCCGTGGAATCCGAACTCGCCCGCCGCGTCGCCCATCGCGGCGTCGACGCCGTGCTCACCACCGAAAAGGCCGCCATCCAGGAAGAAGTCCGCGCGGCTGCGCAGAAGCTGCTCAACGATTACCGCGCGGGCGTGGCGCTCTCCACCATCAACATCGAAAGCGTCACGCCGCCCCCCGAAGCCGCCGACGCCTTCCGCGACGTCGCCAGCGCACGCGCCGACACCGCCCGCATCGTCAATGACGCCGAAGGTTACGCCAACGACCTGATTCCTAAAGCGCGCGGCCAGGCCCAGCAGTCGCTGGAAGAAGCCCAGGCCTACCAGGAAAAAAAGATCAACGAGGCCGCCGGCGACGCCGCTCGTTTCACCCAGCTCGCCGCCGAGTACACCAAGGCCGCGCAGGTCACCGGCCGGCGCCTGTACCTCGAAACCATGGAGCAGGTTCTGCCGCGCATCAAAAAGGTGATAGTGGATGAGAACGGCAATCTGGACCTGACCATCATTCGCAAATGATGACCCGCCATCGCACAACCCAGTTCGTAACGATCTTAGTGCTGGTGGCCGCGCTCGGCATCGGCCTCGCGCGCAAAGCGGGATGGCGCCCCACCGCCAAGGCTCCCTCCGAACCGCAGGACGCCGTTTACACCATGTTGGCCGCCGCGCGCAATGGCGACGTGCCAGCCTACCTCGCCTGTTACACCGGCCAGATGCACGCCACTCTGCGGCAAGCCGTCAAGGAAAGCACCGAACCCGGTTTCGCAAAATACCTCCGCGACTCCCATGCCGCCATCAAAGGCGTGGCCGTCTCCGACCCTCAGAGAATCGGGGAACGGGAAGCCACGTTGCGCGTCGAATACATTTATCAGGACCGCAACGAAGCGCAAATCGTGTCCCTCGAAAAAGGCCCCGCCGGCTGGCAGATCGCGCGCACCGATAGCGCCGACCGTGTCCCCGCACTCATCCCCTACGGCACGCCGGTGAAGTAAGGCGAAAATCAGCCGGAGCATTCCCCATGCCTTTCTGCATACGACTACAATTCGAGTGGAGGGCGCGATGCACGGTACAATCGACGAATTCAGACGGCACTTCGAAAGCCTGTCCGACGAGGGATTGGCGCAAGTCAATCGGGACGAACTCGTCGACACGGCGCGCCAGTGTTATGACGCGGAAGTCGGCCGGCGGGCCATTCCTCCAACACGGTCCGAAGAGGAAGCGCCGCCAGCCAATGCTCCCGAAGACCAGGATCTCGTCGAAGTGGGTAACTTCCTCTGGGCCGGTCAGGCCCAACTTGCGGTGGGACTGCTGCGTTCCGAATCGATTCCCTGCTTTCTCCAAAACGAGAACGCCCTGCGCATGGATTGGCTTTGGACGAACGGCGCCGGCGGACTGCGCCTGATGGTGCCCTCCTCCGCGGCTGAACGGGCACGCGAGATTCTTGCCGCCCCGGTCTCGGAAGCGGAACTGGAAAAGGAAGCCGAGGCCGCCCTGCCGGGGGGGCCTCCGCCATGCTAGCTTGAAAGCTGGCATGCGAATTTCCCAAGCGTTGAGGAATACGGTCTGGATCGTCGCCCTGTGTCTGTGCGCCCAGGAGCAACAGCCTCCCGCCAAGGAAGCGGCGGCCGTGNNTGTTCGGTCCCCCCGGCGCGCGGCTCAAGCTCTCCATCGACGACTTTTCGCTCCGCATCAACGGAAAGAAGGCGCCCTTGCTCAGCCGGCCTTACGGTATGGTTCTCTCCAGTGTCAAAGATCCGTCGTGGGAGCCGCCCGAGGCGCCGTCATCGAAGTCGAAAACCGGCCTCACGACCGGTGGAGGTGGTGATCAAGGCGCTTCCACCCCTCCCGCGCCGGTCCACATGCCGATGCCGTTACAGCACGCCATGGAACAGAAAGTTCAAAAGGCCGCACTGCCCGAGGGCGACCGCGCCCTTCCCCAGGCCGGCCTGCTTTTCTTCTCCTACCGGGGCCAGAGCAAAGGCATTTATTCGGTGGAGCTGATTTACAGCGGCCCTGCCGGAAAAGCCACGCTGAGCCTCCATCCCTGAGCGGGAGCAGTCACCACCGTCTTTACCCGCGCGAAAGGTAGAGGAACCGAGCAATAAAGATAGCGGTCAGCACATACACCAGCCAGTTCACTTGCCGGAACTTGCCTCGCAGAATCTTCATCAGCGTGTAGGTGGTGAAACCGAAAGCCAGCCCGTTCGCGATGCTGAAGGTCAGCGGGATCGTCATCATCGTGAGAAACGCAGGGACGGCCACTTCGATATCGTTCCATTGGATCTCGGCCACCACGGGCATCATGAGACATCCGACAATGATGAGCGCCGGAGCCGTGGCCGCGGCCGGGATCGCGCCCGCCACCGGGGCGAGGAACAGCGCCGCCACGAACAACAGTCCGGTGACGATCGCCGGAATGCCGGTGCGCCCTCCCGCGGCCACGCCCGCGGCGCTTTCGATATAACTGACCACCGTAGACGTGCCGGCGAGCGAACCGGCCATCGTCGCGATGGAGTCGGAGATCAGGATGCGGTTGACGCGCGGGATGCGGTGGGCGCTGTCGAACAGCCCGGCCTTGGAGCCCACCGCAACCAGCGTGCCGATGTTGTCGAACATGTCGATAAAGAGGAAGACGAAGACGATTTCAAAGAAGCCGATGCGGAAGGTCGCCGCCAGATCGAGCTTGAAGGCCGTGGCCGAAAGATCGGAGAACCTGTACGTCTGCGGCGCCCAATGCGCCACGCCGGTCGCGAGCGCGAGCAAGGTGGTGGCAAGAATGCCGATCAGCATGGCGGCGCGAACGCGCCAGGCCAGCAGCGCGGCGATGAGCAGCAAACCGAAGATCGCGAGCGCCGTGCTCTTATCGTTGAGGTGTCCGAGCGTCACCGTGGTGGCACCGTTGGGCACCACGATCCCGGAATTGCGGAGGCCGATCAAGGCGATGAAGAGGCCGACGCCGGCCGCCACCGCGGCGTGCAGTTCGAACGGAATGGCGGAGAGGATCACCTGGCGGACGCCCAGCAGCGTGAGCAGAAAAAAGGCCACGCCGGAGAGGAACACCGCGCCCAGTGCCGCCTGCCAGGGAATCCCCATGCCCTTGACCACCGAATACGTGAAGTAGGCGTTGAGCCCCATGCCCGGAGCGAGCGCGATAGGATAGCGGGCGAAAGCGCCCATCAGGCAACTGCCGATGGCAGCCGATAAACACGTCGCCGCCGTGACAGCCGCCAGCGGCATGCCGGTTTCGTGGAGGATGGCCGGATTGACGAAGACGATGTACGCCATCGTCATGAACGTAGTGAAGCCCGCCAGGATTTCGGTGCGCCAGTTAGCGCCGAGCGCAGCGAACTCGAAGTAGCCCTCCAGGAAATGCCGCAAGGACATGGACTCATATTGTAGCGAGCACCGGGACGGGCAGTTTCCGATAACACTACATTGGGAAATGTGACGTTGCGCCCCGGCGACGCCTTGCGATGAATATCGGAATCTGATATAACGGAATCCGATCATGAAACCGGAAACCGACGATTATCTTCCCCTGGCCCCGGCCACCCTGCACATCCTGCTCTCGCTGGCCGGAGAACCGATGCACGGCTACGGCATCATGCAGGAGGTGCTGCGCCAATCGGGCGGCCGCTATAACCTGGGGCCCGGCACGCTCTACGACAACCTGCAGCGGCTGATGAAGCAGCGCATGGTGGAGGAAGTTGCGGGACCTCGCGACGCGGAAAACTCCCGCCGCCGTTATTATCGCCTGAGCTCGCTCGGGCGCGGCGTGCTCTCCCAGGAAATCGTGCGGCTGGAAGACGTGGTGCATGAGGGCAAAATGCGCCTCCGCTCGCTCAAACCCGGGAGGGCCTGATGCTGCGATGGCTGTATATCCAATTAATCTGGCTTCACCCGGCGCCGTTCCGCTGGCGTTTTGGCGACGACATGCTCGACGATTTCGACCGCAGCCCAAATCGTGCCAAACTGCGGTACCTCGCCGACGCCGTGGCGTCGCTCGCGCGCCAGTGGCTGTTGCGCCCGGAATTCCGCCACCCCGAGGCGCTCGCAGCGACGGCGGTACCTGAGACAGTGGCCGTGCCGCTGTTTCAAACCATCGAGTCCTACAAGCCGCGCCCTGCGGCGTTGCTTCATGGCGGACTTCTGGCCATCCTCTTGATTCTCTCGGCGATGATCCTGATTGGTAAGGGCGGCGGCGGCGCGAGGCCGTTCCTCATCGGCGCGCATTTTTCCAGACCCAGTCTCTTGCCAATCGATCGGAATTCGGTGGCCGGCAGCGGCCTCAACACCACCGTCAAGGTGCGACCGGACCCCTTCGAGGCGTGGCTGAAGTTCGCCCGGCCCTATTTCGCTTCGATGCCCGTCCTGCGAGCGCTCGACACCGATCACGATCTGGCGCTCTCGCCGTGGGAAATCGGCAACGCCCCGGCGGCCCTTCGCAAACTGGACACCAACCACGAGGGCAAGGTGACAGCCGAGGAATGCGGCCTGCACATCGATCCGGATTCCGTGTCCCCGGCGATACTGGCGCAACTTCGCCGGCAGTTCATGAGCTATCATCCGGTGCTGGCCGCTCTCGACGCCGACCATGACGGCGAGATCTCGGCTTGGGAGATCGATCACGCTGCCGCGGCGCTGAAGAAGCTCGATCGCAACCATGACAGCTACCTGACCGCCGACGAGTTGATTCCGTTCGAAATGGCGGTCCGCGCGGGCCTCCGGTGAGCGGGGGGAGACGGACATGAAGGCTACTCTCTTGATCGCTGCGTTATCCAGTATCTTGTTGCAAGCTCAACCCGTGTCGTCACCAGCCAAGCCCAAATTCGATGTCGTCTCGATCAAGCGACACACTGCTGAGAGTGGGCCGGTACAGACTGGGCCGACGCCCGACGGGTTTCGTTCGATCGGTCTGCCCATGTTCGGCATCTTTCAGTGGGCGTATGCGCTTCCGAACCAGCCCGGGTTGCTACGTGGAGACCAGATTGAGGGAGATCCGCGCTGGTTGACTGACGAACTCTATGACGTGGTGGCGAAGGTTGACCAGGCAGACCTTGCCGACTGGCAGAAGCCGGCGATGAGGCAGACAATGCTCCGCGCGATGCTGCAGGCGATGTTGGCCGAACGGTGCAAAGTAGTGGTGCACTATGGGAGCAAAGATGAGCCGGTATATGACTTGGTGATAGCGAAGGGCGGGCCGAAGTTCAAACAGGCGGAGACTGTGGATACGGCCGAACTGAGGCGGAAGCACCCCGGAGGAGGGGTGATGAGGGGGAGCGGCACGATGGCTGTGCAAGGCCCAAACAGGACACAGTTCTACGCCATTTCGATGGCGATCCTGGCGAAGACTATACTACCGAGCGNNGAATCGATCTTCGCGGCGCTGGAGGCGTTGGGGTTGCGGCTGGAGCCGACGAAGGGCCAGGTGGAGACGTTGGTGATCGATCATGTGGAACGACCGTCCGGGAATTGACCTGGCAGACGACGAGCCTCGAAAAATCGCTGTGGGGCACGTGCGGCTTGGGATGGCTGGGGCGCGAACCGTGACCCGAGACTTAATTTCGGTGTCCAATGTCTGGAATATTCGAACTGATCGCCACTTGTGTGCCTGTCAGCGGCGGAGTCGAGTGGCTGGAGAATCGAGGTGATTATGAAAAACCGCAACGGAGTGACATCGAACTTCACGAACAAAGCAGCCCTGTTGTTCGCCGGAACTGCGGCTCTTGGAGCGTCCATCGCGGCGGAAATGATAGGAGCGCCCGCGATCCAGGCTCAAACGTCTTCCATTCAATCTGTGCCCGCCGTCAAGCCGCGGTTCGAAGTGGCCTCGGTCAAGCTTTGCAAGGCCGATACCGCTCCTGCCTTCGTTGGAGGCGGAAGCCGAAACACAAGCTCGCCTGGAAGGCTTATTCTTACTTGCCAGACCGTGACCAGGCTCATACAGACGGCGTATCTGATGTACCGCGATGGCCGCCCCAATTCCGCGCCGTTCTTCTTGGTGCCGATCTCGGGAGGGCCCGGGTGGGTGGATTCGGACCGGTACACGATTGACGCCAAAGCAGAGACACCGCAGAGCCAGGGAATGATGTTGGGACCGATGCTTCAAGCGCTTCTCGAAGATCGATTTCACTTGAAGATTCGTCGCGAGCAGAAGGAGGTCCCTGTGTACGCGCTCACCGTCGCTAAGGACGGCCATAAGCTTCAGGCAACCAAGGAAGCAAGTTGCACTCCTTTCGATCCCGCGCAACCTCCGGCCCCACCGTCGCCTGGGCAGCATGCATCCTGTGGAGTCGTTATGCCCGGCGCGGACGGTAAGCTTGTCACGTACGGCCAAACCCTGGCCGGCCTCTGTCCATACTTCGCGGGTCCGCTTGGTCGGCCGGTCATCGACAAGACCGGGATTGTAGGCACGTTCGATATCCATCTGGAGTTGTCGCCACGCGACCTCATCCCCGCGCCACCGGGCCCACAGGTGCAAACAGATCCCACGGCCACAACGCCCACGCCCGACCCCCTGAGCTCAGTGCGGTTCGCATTACAAAAGCTCGGTTTGCAGCTCGAATCAACCAAGGGACCTAGCGAGGCGCTCGTCATCGATCACGTGGAGAGACCCTCCGAGAATTAAGGTGTTTCCTCACCGCCGCGAGAGCTTGCGGAGTAGGAGGAGAAGGGGGCAGACGCGTTTTGTGGAACTTTTGAACCCCGATCCCACCGCTCCAGGGTCGGGTGTAATACACTCCGCTGGATTGTAGCTTTTTCGCAAAACNNTAAAATCATCCGGCGTCCAAAATGGAAGGTCCGGTCTGAGGTGCAGCATGAATATGTCTCTTGATGGACCCGCTTCGGCGACGGTGCTACCGTTATCTCAGCGTGTTTTGTCGACTCCACATACTTCGTTTGGCAAGTGGTCGATATGGTTGTTGGCGGCATTCGTTCTCCTGATGTGTGTGTTCTTCGCCTTGATGAGAACCGTTTCATTGCCGGGGAATTACGTGAGGCTGTGGGTGCCGTTAATTTCGGCGGCTATTTCGGCAGTTGCGGCGGGCATAGTTGCGCTCCTGGCGATCTTCCGAAGGGCTGAACGGTCGATTTTGATGCTGCTGCCGTTGCTTGTTGCCGCCCTCGTATTGCTCTTCACCATCGGTGAAATGAACGAGGGAACCAACCCGTGCAAGGAAGTAAAAGGTCCGTGTGTGATAACCCACG
Source organism: Bryobacterales bacterium (assembly GCA_003152325.1). GTDB lineage: Bacteria > Acidobacteriota > Terriglobia > Bryobacterales > Bryobacteraceae > PALSA-129. The sequence continues at coordinate 42,107 of PLZX01000089.1, forward strand.
GCAACTAACCGTCGCCATAGCCGGAAGGCGAGAGTTCCGCCCGATTTCGCTCTACCAGGGATGCGTGGGCAAGCCGCTCGGAATACTTTTCCCAGGGAATCGACACAGACCCACTTCTCATAATCACAATGAGCGCCTCGGCCGTGGTCTCGATTGCCTAACGGTCCGGCTCAAACTCCCGGTGACAGAAATCTTTCAACTAAATTTGCCCTGCTTTCATTCACTTGCAGTTTTTCTCTTGCGGCTTGGTACGCACCCGTATGCTATTTTTGAGTCGGGTAAGAAAGAGCGCCCGGCGCTAACTTTCCAGCCTGCTTACTTGCTGGCCAGCAAGCGTTGCGCGTTAGGTGGTACTGATACTTCCGGAGCCGTTAAAAGCTTGCGGCAATCACCGGGTTGTTTACCCGATGGGGGTCGACGGAAGAATTGGGGAACCGGTTTCACACCCCCGAAACACCCGGCAAATTCATTTGCCCTGGTTGAGTACGGTTTCAGAGAATCAAGCATCGAATTGGGGAGCGCGGCGCCATCCAGCGTCGTTAACCCTGAAGATGCGGTTCAAACCATTGGCGGCCGCCCGTAATTGGGTCCGAGAAAATCCGGAGACACGCCCGGCGAAAANNACGCCACAAGTGTCTACCTTCTATTCCCCCAAATGCCGGTAGCGGCTCGCAAAATGCACCAGCGGCTTTCCTTCCACAACGCGCGCCGTGACCATTTGCGCCAAAAAAATGTCGTGATCGCCCGCCCGAACCCGCTCTACCGTGCGGCACTCCATCGCGGCCAATACACCTGCGATCAGTGGCACTCCGTTGGCCCCCGGCTGCCACTCAATACCTTCGAAACGGTCCTCTCCCTTGCGCGCGAAGCGCTCCGAGAGCGCCTGCTGATCCTCAGCCAACACATTGATTCCAAAATAAGTTGCTGCGCGAAAGGTTTCAATCAGGCTCACCGCATGTCCCAGACAGATAGAGACCAGCGGCGGATCGAGTGAAACCGAGGTAAAGGAATTCACCGTTAGCCCGTGGGCAGTGCCTTGGGCGTCTCTCACGGTGGCAATTGTGATCCCTGTGGCGAAGCGCCCGCAGGCCCGCCGGAATTCCTCATTGGTGAGCGGCGCGGCCTCTCCGCCGAATCCCTCGCTTGACATGTGGATAAATTCAATCCTATCATGTAGTTGACTGATGCGGTGAGTAAATTCGCCCGGTCCCCGGACAAGGAGGCTGTTTTGATCAAGCTGGACATCATCAATGAAGTCGTTAACCGAACTGGCATCACGAAGACCAAAGCGGAGATGGCCGTCGAAACGGTTTTCGAATCCATGAAGAAAGCCCTGGAACAAGGCGACCGCATCGAGTTGCGCGGATTCGGCGTGTTCAACGTGAAGCCTCGCAAGACCGGCATCGGGCGCAATCCGCGCACCGGCGCGGAAGTATCTATTCCGCCGGGCAAAGCTGTGCGCTTCAAGCCCGGCAAGGAGTTACAGACGCTGCAGTAGGCGCCCCGCCCACGCGGACGGTTTATTGTGTCCTCCCAGGATTTCTCTCCTGCGCCGTATCCGCTGTATGCCGAAGCCGGTACGGGAGAACCGTATGAACTTCCGGGATACCGCTCGCGCGAACGATATTGGCTTTACAGTCTGTTGTTTGCACTGACGCTGCTCACCACCACGGTGGTCGGCGCGGCGATGCAATCGGATTTCGATCACAACATTCCTTTCGATGTCGAGCGGGCTTTCTCCCTCTATTCGTGGATTTGGCGGCATCCCGCGCTCCTGCTCCGCGGCCTTCCGTTCTCTCTCACCTTGCTCACGATTCTGCTCGCCCACGAGTTCGGACACTACCTCGCCGCCCTCTATCACCGCGTGAATGCCAGCCTGCCATACTTTTTGCCGTCGCCGTTCCTGGGCACGTTCGGCGCCTTCATCAAGGTACGCTCACCCATCTATTCCAAGCGCATCTTGTTCGATATCGGGGTTTCGGGTCCGGTTGCCGGTTTCGTTTTTGTCCTGCCCGCGCTGGCCATTGGACTCGCGTTCTCTAAAGTGATACCCGGGATTGCCCATCAGGGCAGCCTGGAGTTCGGCGTGCCCGGCCTCGAGCGCCTGCTGGAGCTGCTGATCTTTCCGGGCGCGGCCTCGGCGGATATCTATCTCCACCCGATGGCGCGCGCGGCCTGGGTCGGGATGTTCACCACCGCGCTCAACCTGCTGCCCATCGGGCAACTGGATGGCGGCCACATTCTGTATTCGTTTTTTCCTGGACGGCACCGCCTGATTTCCCGCCTGGTCGCGCTGGCGCTGCTGCCCCTGTGCTGGTTCTGGTGGGGCTGGATGCTCTGGGGGCTCGGTATGCTGTGGCTGGGCCGACACCATCCCATGATCATCGACGACGGGGATTTAGGCACTGGCCGGCGCAAGCTGGGCCTCGCGGCCTTGATCATCTTCGGCCTGTGCTTCATCCTCGTCCCGCTCCGCTCGGGCGGGCTGTAGACGGCCATGAAGATCACCGCCACCATCATCACCCTCGATGAGGAGCGCAACATCGCCCGCGCCATTGAGAGCCTGCGCTGCGCCGATGAAATCCTGATTGTGGACAGCGGCTCCGTGGACCGCACCGTGGAACTGGCGCAGAATCTCGGAGCCCGCGTGCTGGAAGCCGGCTGGCGCGGATACGCCGGGCAGAAGAACCTGGCCACCGACGAAGCGGCCAACGATTGGATCCTTTCGCTCGACGCCGATGAAACCCTCAGCGAAACTCTCGAAGCCGAAATCTGGAACCTGAAGAAGAGCGGCGCTCGGTTCGACGGCTACACCATGCCGCGCCTGGCGCGCTACCTCGGCCGCTGGATCTATCACTCCGGCTGGTATCCGGACCGCAAGATCCGCCTCTACGACCGCCGCAAGGCCAAGTGGGTGGGCGATTTTGTGCACGAGTCGGTTGAGGTGCAGGGCAAGCTCGGACACTTGCAGGGGAACCTGCTGCACTTCACCTGCGACTCTCTCTCCGAGCATGTCAAGACCATGGACCACTACACCACNNNTGAAATACTCCAAAGCGAGAAACATGAGCTGATGCGCATTCTGCATCTCGACGCCGGCAAGGAACTGCGCGGAGGCCAGTGGCAGGTGCTTCGCCTGTTGGAAGGTCTCACAGCGGCGGGCGTGGAGTCCACCCTGCTGGCACGCGCCGGCTCTCCGCTGTTTGAAACCGCGCGCCGCCAGGGTCACCGCGTGGAGCCTCTGGGCCTGGCTCGCACCGTGCTGCTGGCGCGCCGCCACGACTTGCTGCATGCGCACGATGCGCGCAGCCACACGCTTGGTTCCATGGTCCGCAGCGAAGCCCTGGTGGTTTCGCGGCGCGTGGCCTTCGCGCCGGGCAGCCGCTGGAAATACGGCCGCGCGCGCCACTACCTGGCGGTCTCGGAATTTGTCAAAGCAGTCCTCGAATCGGCCGGCGTGCCCGAAGAAAACATCAGCGTGGTGTACGACGGCGTGCCGNNTGCTCTCGCCCGCCAAAGGCACCGCCGTTGTGGCGCCGGCATACGCCGACGATCCGCAAAAAGGCGCGCCGCTGGCTCTCGAAGCCGCTCGCCTCGCCGGCGTCCCACTCCAACTTTCGAACGATCTCGAACGTCACTTAAAGGAAGCTGCGGTCTTCGTCTACATCACGCACAGCGAAGGGCTGGGCTCGGGAGCCTTGATGGCGATGTCGGCGGGCGTGCCTGTGGTGGCCAGCCGCGTGGGTGGATTGCGCGAGATTGTCCGCCACCGCGAGACCGGCCTGCTGGTGGAGAACCGCGTGGAAGAGATCGCCGCCGCCATCCGTGAATTGCTGGCTGACCCGGCTTTGGCGCAGCGTCTCGGCGATGCCGCGCGGCGCGCCGTGATGGAGCGGTTTACCGTCGACCACATGGTTCGCCGTACCATGGAAATTTACCGTCGGGCGTTGGCATGCTAGAAGCCTCAATTGCGCTGCTCTTCGGGCTGCTGATCGGCAGCTTTCTGAACGTCTGCATTTACCGCTGGCCGCTGGACCTTTCGGTGGTAAAACCACGCTCGCATTGCATCGCGTGCGAGAAAACCATCGCCTGGTACGACAACATTCCGCTGGTGAGCTTCATCGTGCTGGGCGGCCAGTGCCGCTATTGCCACGCGCGCATTTCTTTCCGCTACCCGGTAGTGGAACTGGCCACGGGCCTGCTCTTTTTCTATTGGGTGTTCACAGCCGGCCTCACTCTGCTGGCGGTGAAAATGTGCATCTTGACCGGCATGCTGGTGGCGCTGGTCTTCTGCGACCTGGAAGAGCGCATCCTGCCGGATGAATTCACCCTTGGCGGCACGCTGGTGGCGCTGGTGTTCGCCGCATTCGTCCCGGTGCCGGGTGTCATGGCGTCCGTGCTTCTCTCGCTGATCGGCGTGAACCCGCCGGATAGCGTGCGCTCCGTGTTGGAAGCGGCCCTCGGCGCCGGGGTTCCGGCTCTCCTCCTGTGGGGCGGCGCGTGGCTCTACGAAAAGGTGCGCCACCGCGAAGGCCTGGGCTTCGGCGATGTAAAGCTGATCGCNNTACGCCTATATCAAGCTGACCCACAAGGACGCTTCCACCTACGAACTGCCGTTTGGCACGTTCCTCGGTCTAGCCGCGCTGCTCACTGCGTTTACCAGCGACAAAATCGCTGGATGGTGAGGGCCGCAGCCGCACAATCCTCAGTAAGCCCTTCACCCCCGCTGCGCACAGCGTGAGCGGGTAGAAAACCAGAAGGACAGGAATGCCGGCAACCGCAGCGATTATCACGTCGCTCGCAGCGTGCCACAACCCGGACAGGGATCGCGTAGAAGAGTCGAGCAAAGGCCGCCAGGACCTCCTGCCTTGGTTAACCCGTAATGGCGTGGCTAGTTCCAGAATCGCAATCACGAAACGTGCGCATTCACACAGGAGGCATCAACGGTGGCCCAGAAACCGCAGCCGGAAGTTCAAAGCGCGCGCCTGGCCGCCGTATTGGTTCAGATAAGTCGGGCCGCCCACCACATTGTCCACCACGTTCGGATTGGAGTGGCCGGTGATGTTATTGAAGCCTCCGCGCAAGGCCACGTGATAGCCGCGTATGGAAAGCTGGCGTTCGATGAAGAGATTCAACTCGAAGAACTGCCGGAAGCGGTGATCGTCGACGGTGCCCGCCAGTTGCCCGTACGGATCTTGAATCGAGAAGGGCAAGCCCGAATGCCAATCCAGCAGATAGGCAATCGCCCAGCTTCTGCCCCACGCCGGAAGATAGCCCCAACTGAGGAGGCGGTTCGGCGCATCCCACGGCAACGGGCCGTTGTCGAGGGAGATGCTCAAAGGCTGGTCGATGGTTCGCTCGATCACGGCATTGGACAGGGCCCGGCTGCGCGTGTAGCTCACCATCCACTCATAGCGGCCCTTGAGCGGCTGGCGCAACGCAATCTCGACCGAATCATACTGGTCCTGGCGCTGGTTGGTCAACACGTAGTCGGCGGTGAGCGGACCGGGATTCGGCCAGCCCGCCAGGATCGCCGGCAACTGCTCCGCGGCCGGCAGGTTGTTCACGTAGTCGAACCCGCGCGACGAGCGCCGCCGCAGCCATTGGATCTTCGCCTGCAGCAGTTTAGGCAAAACGCGCTCCACTCCCAGGTTCCAGACGTCGGCGCGCGGATTCTGCAGGTTCGGCCCAACGGTGAACACCGACGTCACCGGTCCATAGATCACGTTGCCGGCCGCGTCGGAATAAATCGAAATAGCCGATTGATCGAGCGGGCGCGTGAATAGCCGCAGATTGGTGGGGTCGATGATCCGGGCAAAGCCGCCCGAAATGCGCGTACCCTCCATGCCTGGCGGGGAGAGCGCAAATCCGGCGCGCGGCGACGAGTTCAGGCGGCCCAGCAGGTAGTCCTGGTCGGCACGCCATCCCATTTCCACCAGCAGCCACGGCCGCACTCTCCAGGAATCCTGCACGTAAAACGCGCTCTCATAGTTGGCGCGGTCCAGGCGGCCCGGTCCCGTGAAACTGATCGCGCGAATCGTGGCTCCGGCGTTGTTCAGGTAATCGATGCCGGAGCGGCTGACGTTCTGCTGGTAGTCCAGGTGAACAATGTCGGCTCCGGTTTTCAATTGGTGCTCGCCCAGCCAGTGGAAAGAGGGCAGAAAATAATTGGCCAACCCCTGTTGCCGCGCGGCGTCCTGGCGCGCGTTCGCGTAGTTGTTTCCCAGCCGGCCGGTGGGCGTGATCAGGTAGGGCGCGCTGCCCTGCGGCACGTCGCCGCTGTGCGTGAGGCTGACCGCGAATCCGAACTCGACCAGCGAGCTGCGGGAGAACGAATGCTGATCCTTGACGTAACCGAACCACTGGTTGGAGCGCCGGTTCACGGTGGTTTCGCGAGGGTCCAAATAAGAAATCCCGTTGCGCGGCGCATACCAGTAATTGAACAGCAGGCCGACGAACAGAATGTTCCGGTTGCTCAGGTTGATCTGGTTGTGCAGCAGATCGTTGAAGCGCCAGCTCTTGGAAGAGTTCTGGCTGGCGGGGAGCTGGGGCACGGTGGTGCGGATGAATTGCAGTTCGGCGGTATTGAAAAACCAGGCGCGCCCTTTGCGCCATGGCCCGGAAATGTTGCCGCGCGGAGTCCAGCTCGACACCCGCAAGCCTTGACCGATGTCGACGCCGGGAAACACGTTGGTGGCCGAGTATTTAAACTCGTCGCCGCCCGTCCGCGCATGCAGCATCATGCTCCCCGCCGCGCCCCGCCCCATCTCGGCCCCCGCCGGAGACGCCTGCACATCCACCGATTGCACCGACTCCAGACTCATGCGCGCGTCGAACCGCCCGCTCAGCGGGTCATTCAATTGGAAGCCCTCGAAGCTGTATTGAGCCTGGTCTTCCGATCCGCCAAACAGGTGCACACCGCCGCTTGAATCCTGCACCACTCCCGGGACCATCCGCAGCCCGCTGCGCAGGTTGTTCTGATCGGGAAACGGCACGTCGTAGAGCGTGCGGCTACTGAGCGTGGTCTGTGGCGAAACCCGATCCATATCGATCATGCCCGGATCGCCCTTGACCTCGATCGAGGTGCGGATTTCGTGGATCGACACCAAGGCGATGTGCAGTTCGAAAGGCGGCGCCTCGGGCGCCGTGGCGGGCACCGTGATCGACGGTTCGGAGACGACGTAGAAGCCCTCGCGATCGACTCGCAGGGAATACACGCCCGGGGCCGGCAACTGCAAAAGGAAAGAGCCGGTCGGATCGGAAACCGCAGGAAAGATCTTCGTCGAGGGAACGTCCTCAAGGGTCACTCTGGCGCCGGCGACGGGCGAGTTGGTTTCGTTCGTCACCCGGCCTGCCACACGCACCTGAGCGTAAGCCGGCGTGCACATGCTCACGATGATCCAGATGCACACCACCAGCAGCCGCATGCCTCTTCCGATCATACGTGAATCGAAACTGCGGAGCTTATTCGCCTGCGTGCCGCGCCTTGTCGTCGCCTTCCAGCACCTCGCGCACCTTGGAGGCAAGCGCGGCCGGAGTGAACGGCTTGGGCAGAAATGCCACGTGGCGGCGCTTCACGCCGCGCCTTTGGATGGCGCTTTCGCTGTGACCCGAGATGTACAACACCTTGATATCCGGGCGGCGCCGCAGCAGTGCCCGCGCCAGATCGTGTCCGCTGGCGTTGGGCATGACGACGTCCGTGATCAGCAGGTGAATTTTGTCGCGGCAGGCATCCGCCAGCGCGCGGGCTTGCGCCGGATCGGCCGCCTCCAACACCCGGTAGCCCTTGGCTTCAAGGGCCTCGCGTACCAGCGCGCGAACCATCTCTTCGTCTTCCACCAGCAGAATGGTTTCGGCGCCGCACTCCGCCGTGATGCGCGGCGCCGGCGGTCCGACAGCCACCTTCCGGTCGACCAGCGGCAGGTAAACCTGGAAACACGTGCCGCCACCCGGGCTGCTCAACACATCCACCGCACCGCCGCTCCGCTTCACAATCCCGGCCACAGTGAAAAGTCCCAGACCCGTGCCGGCGCCCGCGCTCTTGGTGGTAAAGAACGGCTCGAAGATGCGCTGCCGCGTGGCTTCGTCCATGCCGCAGCCGGTGTCGCTCACCATCAGCAGAACATAGGATCCGGATTTCAGCGCGGGCGTCCGGCCGTGAGGATCGCGCTCCACCGTGGCGTTCACGGTTTCGATCGTCAGCACTCCGCCCTCGGGCATGGCGTCGCGGCTGTTCACAGCCAAGTTCAGCAGCACCTGCTCCACTTGTCCGGAATCGGCCATCACGCGCCCCAGTTCTTCGCCAAGCGCCAGCCGCAGTTCGATATCTTCGCCGATCAGCCGCTTCATCATGGTGCTCAAGCTAGCGACCGCCGCGTTCAGGTCCAGCGGCTTGAGTTGAGCCGTGCGGCGCCGGCTAAAGGCCAGGAGTTGGCTCGTCAGTTCGCCCGCACGCTCCGCCGCTCTCAAAATCTGCTCGGCCGAATGGCGGCTGGGATCGTCCCTGGGGGCCTTGGCCAGAATGAGCTGACTGTAACCCGTGATGATGGTCAGCAGGTTGTTGAAGTCGTGCGCGACGCCGCCGGTGAGCATCCCGACAGCTTCCATCTTCTGCGCCTGGTGCAACTGGTCTTCGAGCTGCCGCCGCCCGGTGATGTCCATGACCACTGCGAGCGCCGCGGTCCGCCCGCCGTATTGGATTTCGTGGACCGCGATCTCAACGTCGATGAGCCGTCCGCCGCAATCGCGGTGATGCCACGCGCTGGCCGCCGGCCGCGACGCGCTGCGCAGCTCTTCGAGGAAACGGCCGGCCTCTTCGGGAGCTTCCACCACATCGAGCGTCATGCTCGTGAATTCTTCGCTGGTGTACCCGTATAACGCGCTAGCCGCCGCGTTGACCGCAAGAAACTCCGCGGTGGCCGCATCCACAATCCACATGGGCTGCGGGTGCTGTTCGAACAATAACCGGAATTTCCGGTCCTGATTTGCTAGCAGCCGCTTAACCGGCATTCGTACCTCACCCCACTTTCAGTAACGGCGTCAGGGAATGTGAAAGTGTTATCAGCCTACATCAAAAAGTTGCGCGCGGGCGTTCGCTTTCGCACAACTACTCGACAGCAAGGTACTGGATCGGCTATCCGGATATTAGACGATTACTCACCAAAGATGACGACCAGTTTGTTGGCGCTTACGGAATTCTCCTATTGTCGGCCTAATCCGTACAGTCGGTCGCTCCGGAGGGATCCCTACTGGAAGACGCCCGCGGCTTTGAAATCGCCCGCCTTCACAATCGAGAGCCCGTTGGGATCGATGTGTTTCTTGAAGGCCGCGTTCACCTGCTCCACGCTCAGCGCCTGCATTTTGTATTCCAGGTCCGCATCCCACTTCAGCGGCCGGTCGAGTTGCAGATGCGACGCCAGCAGAGTCAGCAGCGCCCCATCGGTCGAGCGGCCCACCATGCGCGCATCCAGGATGGCCTTCTTCGCCGCGGCCAGTTCCGCCGCCGTGAAGCCGTCTTTGTATGCCTTCCGCAACTCATCGAGGAAACATTCCTCCACCTTCGGCCCCACCTTGGGATTCAGACTGACCGTGCCCGCGAGCGTTGCCGCATCGCCTTCGGTCGGGATGGTCATGCGGGCGTTGGCGCCGTAGCTCAGACCTTCGCGGTTGCGGATGCGGTCGGAGATGCGCGAAGTAATCGGCTCGCCGAACATGTAGCTGGCCAGCACCATCGCCGGATAGTCCGGATCGTTCTGCGACAGTTGGAACCGCTCGCTCGCCATGAATTCGGCGTTCGCTTTATCGGGCGTTTCGATCTTATCGTTGATCGGCGCCACCTTCTTGAACGGCGTCACGAGCGATTTGTAGGCTTTGGAAGTGTTCCAGTTGCCCAGCAATTCGCCGGCGGCCTTTTGGATTTCCGCTGCATCCACCGGCCCCACCACCGCCAATACGCCGTAGTTGGCGCCGTAAAACTGGTTGTGGAATTTCCTGGCGTCTTCGATCTTCACCTTCTGGATCTCCGGCACTTGCTCTTCGCGCGTGGGCGAATACTGCACGTCGTCTTTGGCAAACGGGCTGATGTGCCGGTTCAAGCGGTCCTGCGCCAACTGGTTCGGCTCCGTCGGAACAACCTCCAGCGCTTTCAGCCGCTGCGTTTTGGCGCGGTCGAAATCTTCCTCCGGCAGCAACGGTTCCTTCAGCATCTCTACCGCCAGGCGCATGGCCGCGAGAAAATTCTGCGCCGGGGCCGTGATAGTGGCCGTGGCGCTCGACATACTGCCGCCGCCACCCGCGCCGCCGCGCCCGCCGCCGCCGCGCCCACCGCCAAATCCGCCGCCTCCGCCGCCGCCGCTCACCGTGACCCGCGCATTCAGCTTGCGCATCTCGTCGGTGATCTGCTGCCGAGTGTGGCTCTTGGTGCCGGCCATTAGCATGCCGCCCGCGAACGACGCCGCTTCCCGCTGGCCCACCAGCGACGTGGCGTCGCCGAAGCGCAGCTCGATGGTTCCCGTCACCTCGTTGTTCTCGGACTTCTTGGACAGAACCGCCACCTTCATTCCGTTAGCCAGCTTGGAATATACCGCGCGGCTTTCAATATTGGCGATGGTCGGATCGAAACTCTCGCCGTGCACCACGCTCACCGTGCTCTTGTAACTCCGCATGACTTCGTTGAGATCGGGCGTCGCCGGCACCACCGTGCGATCCGGATCCATATCGGGAATGTAGTAACCCACGGTGCGATTGGATGGCTTGAAATACAATTTCGCTACGCGCACCAGGTCGGCAGGCTGCACGTCCTTCAACCGGTCGTGCTGCAGGAACATGAGCCGCCAGTCGCCCTGCGCGATGGCGTTATTCAATGCCCCGGTGGCAATCGATTGAGGATTCGACAGGCTGTTCTCCAGCCCCAGAAGGAGCTGCGAGCGCACTCGCTCCACATCCGCCGCCGTGGGCGGGTTAGCCACCACGTCGGCGATCGCCGTGAAGATAGCATTGCGCGCCGCGTCGGGCGATTGGTCCTTGGTCAGCGTCGCGGAAAACTCCACCAGGCCCGGATCGTGCCGGCCCTGGAAACCCATGTTGGCCGATTGCGCCAGCTCCGTGTCCACCACGAACTTCGTAAGCCGGCCTTCATTCGGGTCGGCGCCACCGCGTCCGCCGCGCCCTCCGCCACCACCACCGCGGCCGCCGCGCCCGCCACTGCCGTTCATGATGCCCGCCAGCACCTGCAGAGCCGCCGAATCCGCATGTCCGGCCGCCACCGCATGGTAAGCGATATCCACGTTCTGGCCTTGTCCCACGCGCCACAGCGCCACGAACCGCTCGCCATCCTGCGGAGGCTCGATGGTGTAGGTCTGGTCCAGCACCCGCGCCGGCCGCGGAATCTTGCCGATGGAATCCGCCACGAATTCGAGCGTCTTCGCTTCGTCGATCCGTCCGGTGACCACCAGCACCGCGTTGTCGGGCTGATAATACTTTTTATAGAAAGCCATGGGGCGAGTGTACGGGACGTTCTCCAGATCTTCCTTCGATCCAATCGTCGACTTCCCGTAGTTGTGCCACAGGTATGCCGTCGCCGCCACCCGCTCGCGTAGAATCGACCCCGGCTGATTCTCGCCGCGCTCCAGTTCGTTGCGCACGACGGTCATCTCAGTGTCCAGAATCTGCTTGGTGAACTTCACGTTCACCATCCGGTCGGCTTCCAGGCCCAGCGCCCACTTGAGATTCTCGTCGCTCGAGGCCACCGTCTCGTAATAGTTGGTGCGGTCTTCCGAGGTCGTCCCATTCCAGTTGGCGCCGTGCGACACCAGTTCTTCCTTGACCTTCCGGCCGTTGGTGGTCTCGATGAAGTCCAGGTGTTCCAGCAGGTGCGCCATGCCGGTTTCGCCGTAGCCCTCGTGGCGCGAGCCCACCAGGTACGTCACGTTGACGGTGACTTTGGGTTCCGCCGGATCGGGATACAGCAGCACCCGCAAACCGTTGGGATAGTCATATTCGGTGATGCCTCCCATGGAGGCTCCTTTTTGGACGCCCGGTGGCAACGTCTGGGCAAATGCGGCCGCCAACCCGCAGGCACACACTACGGCGGCAAAGACGAGGATTCGTTTCATTGGATTCAGGACCTTCGCACCGGATTATATCAGGTGGCAGCCCGAAGACACTGCGCGGGCTCCCGCCCGGCGGCCTGCTCCAGGCTCCGTGGCGGCCGCTCGCTGACGCTTGCGGTTCCGTGCTGGGGTTAGTCTTGACTTTTACTGTACTACCAGTCATAATACAGCCGTGATACCCTTCCGGGTGGTTTTTCGGCCGGGCAGTTCGCTGTATGAACAAGTGGTCTATGCCGCCAAAAAGGCACTGGTTTCCGGCCAACTGCGCCCCGGCGACGCATTCCCGTCGGTGCGCACGTTGAGCACGGCCCTCAAGATCAACCCCAACACCGCGCACAAGGTGATCACTCAACTGCTCAATGAAGGACTGCTGGACGTGATGCCCGGGACCGGCACCGTGGTGGCGCCGCCGCGCGAATCCACGGCCGCCGAGCGCGCGCGCCTGATGGAGCGCGAAGTGGAACAACTGGCCGTGGAAGCCAAACAGCTCGGTATGAGCCTGCAGGAAGTCACCGCCGTGCTGGCAGCTCACTGGCGCCGTCTGGAGATTCAAGACAGCCCCACAGCCCCGTCCCCCAAAGGAGAACGGAAGCCCAAATGAATTGCGCCATTCGTACGTACGATCTAACCAAGACCTTCCGGCACACGCCCGTGCTGAACGGCATCTCGCTTGAAGTGCCGGCCGGGAGCATCTACGCGCTGGTCGGCCCCAACGGAGCCGGTAAAACCACCACCATTAAAGTGCTCATGAACATCTTCCCGCCCACCAGCGGGCGGAGCGAGGTGCTGGATGCGGACTCCCGTCATCTCGCCCCGCGCCACTTCGCGCAGATCGGCTACGTTTCCGAAAATCAGGAACTGCCCGATTGGATGACCGTGGGCTACTTCCTCGATTACCTGGCGCCTTTTTATCCCACGTGGGACCACGCTCTGGCCGGCGAACTGCTCCGCCAGTTCCAACTGACGCCCGATCGCAAGCTGAAGGACCTCTCGCGCGGCATGCGCATGAAGGCGGCGCTGGCTTCGTCGCTGGCCTATCGGCCGCGGCTGATTGTGCTCGACGAGCCCTTCACCGGCCTCGACGCGCTGGTTCGCGATGAGCTGATCGAAGGTCTGCTGGCGCGCGCGGAGAACACCACCATCTTCATCTCCTCGCACGACCTGGCCGAGATTGAAAGCTTCGCCAGCCACATCGGTTATCTGGAACAGGGCCGGCTGCGAATTTCCGAAGAGCTGGAAACCTTGAGCGCCCGCTTCCGAGAGATCGTACTGGCCTTTGAAGCCGCGCCGGAAATGCCGCGCGAATGGCCGGAGACCTGGCTGCAACCCGAGACCGCGGGCACCGTGGTTCGCTTCGTGGAAACGCGATTCGACCCGGAGGAAACCGCCGCTCACGCGCGCCGCCTCTTCCCGGATTTTCGCGATATGGCCGCGAACGGCATGCCGCTGCGCTCGATCTTCGTCACCCTGGCGAAAACCAGCCGGGACGCGCGCTAGGAGGCCACCATGCGAGAGGCTCTGCGCATTCTACGAAAAGATGCACACCACCTGTGGCCCCGGGCCGCCGTGGTTGTCTTCCTGGCGGCGGTGTATGCGTATATCGAAGCCATCTTCCCGCGAAACCCGATGCTGATGTTTGCGGAAGGGGGTTGCGGATTGCTGCTCATGCTAGCCGCTTGGTTCGTGGTGGTGTCGGTGATTCACGAGGACCGGTTAACCGGCAACAACCAGTTCTGGATCACACGACCGTATTCCTGGAGGAGCTTGCTGCTGGCGAAGGCCCTGTTCATTCTGCTGTTTCTCAACCTGCCCGTCCTGCTGGCGCAAATCGCAGGGTTAGCGGGCGCCGGTCTCTCACCGCTGCACTACCTTCCGAAACTCCTCTGGCGACAGCTAGGCTTCGCAGCGATGAGCCTGGCGCCTGTGACCGCGCTGGCGGCTGTCACCGCCAACCTGGTTCAATTCGCGATGACCTTTCTGGCTGTCTTTGCCGGGTTGTATGCGCTCCTCCTCGGGTTGTCTATGAGGGTTGGACCCGATGCGCTCGCGTGGGGCTCCGCCGGGCCGGTCGTTACGGCGTGCCAATCCGCCATTACGGGGCTCTTCGCTGTTTCGATCTGCGTGCTGCAATACTCGCGCCGAGCCACAACTCCAGCTCGCTGGCTGGTTGCTTGCGGCGTGGTGGCGCCATGGATCTTCGGGGCGCTTGTTCCGTGGGGCGCTGCATTTGCGGTGCGAGCCAAGCGGTCGCCGGCCGTCGACGCAGCCGTGCTCCAACTCTCACTCGATCCCGGGCGCAATGTGCATACCCTGGGCGGCGGTGAGACCCACTGGATGCACGACGACACTCTCGGGATCACTCTTCCGATTCAGGTATCAGGAATTCCGGCCGGCATGGAGGCATATAGCGAGCGCATCGAGGTAACCGTTGAGGCGCCTGGCGGAGAGACCTGGAGGTCCCCTTGGAATTCCCTCAATAAAGTCCGTTCGATGACTGCGATACAGTTCAGCAACGGCCAACTGCTCCCCGGTGACGGTGGCCCCTATTGTCTGTACGCCAACATCGACAGGTCCTTCTTCAACAGGTTCTCCGCTACGCCCGTCCATCTGCGCGCCAACGTGGCGTTCACTGTGCTCGGCAAACCGACGACGACGCGGCTTACCGTCTCGAATCGACGGCAGCCCCTGCCAGACGATGGCTTCTGTTACCTCCAGAGCAACACCGGCTTCCCCTCGCCGTTATGCTTCGCTCCGCTCCGGAAGGCCGCGGAATACATGGTCCGGCTTCAGCCGCTCGAAACCGGCGACGTGCAGGAGTATGAGTCCATAGAGAGCATGCAATAGACCGGCACTCTCAACGTGTTCAGTATCTGGGAGCGTCTGAGCTCAGGTGTCGGATACAAACCTCCGCCCTCGCCTTACGCGGTTTTCTTTGAAACGAGGGAGGCGGTCGCGCACTTCGAGCGGGTTCTCGATCTGCAAGGAGTTCGCCTGCAGGAGATGAGACCGTGAAAAAGAAGGTCACTCACATCCTTAAGAAAGATGTCGCGCACTTGTGGCCTCAGATCCTGGTCTTCCTGGCGATGCTCGTGATGTTCGCCTGCGAAGATCCTACCTATAACCGACATAGCAATAACGGGCTGGTGTCTTTCATCAATCTGCTCTATCTCCTGTTGCCGCTCTCGTGCTGGCTCCTGGTGATTTCCCTGGTCCACGAAGAAACACCGATCGGGCACAATCAGTATTGGCTCACCCGGCCCTTCACCTGGACCGACTTGTTGTCGGCCAAGGCTCTCTTCCTGCTGGCGTTCGTCAACCTGCCAGTGTTCCTTTGCCAAGCGGCCGTGCTCGCCGCTAATGGTTTCTCGCCTGTCGATCACCTGACGGACCTGCTCGCAAGACAGGTATTCTTCGCGGCCTTGTTGGTCCTGCCGGTGGCGGCACTGGCCGCGGTGACCAAGGGTCTCGGTCACACCATCCTGGGTGGTCTCCTGCTTTGCGTGCCACTGGCGATGGCCGCCGCATTGCCGACTTACCTTGCTCCCGGCTCCGGCTGGGGCGGCCTGGCATGGATCCGCGCATCGGGGGTTGCCACGGTAGCCATCTGCGGCGCGGGGATGGTGATCCTTTTTCAATACACGCGGCGTCGCACCGCGTTGTCCCGCGCCGTCCTGTCCGGCGCCGCGGTGCTGGTGGTTCTGGTCTGGGCAGCGCCGCCATGGCAGCCGGCTTTCGTTCTCCAGTCCTGGTTCTCCACACAGCAGATCGACTCTCAGGCGGTCCGCCTTTCGTTCGATCCGCGCCACGACGCCCCGCTTCCTGCATCCGCATCAAATCCCACCCCGCCATCAAATGCCGTCCCGCCCGCTGGCACGCGCCTTGAGATTCCGATTCAAGTAGCGAGTATTCCTCCTGGCATGGAGGTGGTCGCCGACTGGACCCGCGTGCAGGTGGAAGGCGGCGGCCTGAAGCCATGGCGTTCGGGATGGGCGGCGAACTGGGGAATCCGCCACGAAGCATCGGGAAAGAGATGGCTCACCGTCTTCATCGATCCAGACTACCTCGACCGCATCAAAGAGGCCTCCATCCGTTTGCAGGGCTCGGTCGATCTGACGCTGGTTGTCCGCACCAACAATCTGCCATCGTACCGGTTCATTGAAGCGGACGTCCCGGGGCTTGGCCCGTGTTCGATCGCGGTGTCTTCCCGGGTAGAGTGCTTTTCGCCGCTACCCAGAGCTTCGCTCACGTTGGTTTCGGGCGAAGGCCGGTCCTTGTTTCACAGCCCGATTGACCGGACCGAAGTCTACGCTCCCTATCCGACTTCGCCGTGGTTCGGACCACTGCAGCGATATTCCGTAGCAGTCACCTACTTCGGAGACGACCTGATGGGGGACACCATACTGGCGGTGGAGCATCCCGTCGCCCACATCCAGCGCTCTTTCGATTTCCATTCCTTGCGGCTAGCCGACTATCTGTCCGCCAACAATTGACGCTATCTTGTTAACCATGACCCTCGACATCGGCTGCGGTAGCCGCAAGACGGAGCCGGACGCCATCGGCATCGACGTCTCCCCCGACTCCGCCGCCGACCACGTCTGGAACCTCGACCGATACCCCTGGCCGCTCGAAGACGCCCGATTCAGCCGCATCCACATGTCGCACGTCATCGAGCACCTCGACGACCCCATGCGCGCCATGGCCGAGGTCTATCGCGTGGCGGCCGACGGCGCCGACGTGTTCGTTACCACCCCGCACTTCAGCTCGCACAACTCCTACACCGATCCCACCCACAAGCGCCACCTGGCTGCCGCCAGCTTCGAATACTTCACCGGCCGCGATTTCCCGAGCTTCGCCGGCTCGCCCTTCCGCTTCGATATCGTCGATTGCACGCTCACCTTCGGCGGCAACCTGGTGCTCGATAACCTGGGCCGCCTGATCTCCGGCGCGTCGCTGAAATGGTATGAGCGGCACGCCGCGTGGGTCTTCCCCGCACTAGACATCCGCTGCCACCTGCGCGCGCGCAAACAACCATGACGGACTCCCGACGAAACACCGCGCTCTTCTTCGGCGCCCTGTTTGCCGTCATGTTCGCGCTGCGCCTGTGCCACTCCCACATCCTATGGGCCGATGAAGACTACCACCTGGCCGCCGGTCTGCAAGCTCTGCACGGAAAAATACTTTATCGCGACGTGTGGTATGACAAGCCGCCTCTCACCGCGTGGCTCTATGCCGCGCTGGGCGCGCTGCCGGGTTGGCCGCTGCGCCTCTTCGACGCCGTCTGGCTGCTCGCCATTTGCGCCGCCACCTGGCGCTTCGCGCGCGATCTGTGGGGCCGATACGAGGGCTTCCTGGCCGCCGGGCTGATGGCCTTCTTCCTCAATTTCGATTTCGCTTCCGCCGTCATCCCCGCCGCGCCGGACCTGCTGCTGCTGCTGCCGCACATCGCGGCCGTTCACTGCGCGTGGAACCGGCGGCCTGTCTGGTCCGGTCTGTGTTGTGGCATCGGGTTCCTGTTTCATACCAAGGCCGTCTTCGTGTTGGCGGTGTGCGCGGTTGTCTCCTGGCCCGCTTTGCCGCTGCTCCTCCTGGGGTTCGCGATTCCGAACGCCGCGGCTTTCGGAGTTCTTGCTGCTGCGGGCGCGTTGCCCGATTACCTCCTGCAAGTCTGGCGGTGGGGATTCGCCTACGCCGGTAGTTCCTCCTCGCCGCAACCCGTGCTCAACGGCATTAGGCGGGTTCTGGATTGGTCGGGCTTCCACGCTGCGCTGGTTTTGGGAGCGCTGGCGTGGTTCTTCGGTGGGACGGGGCGCGCGGTGACAGACGACAAAAAGCGATCGTCTGTCCCACTTGCCGCGTGGCTCGCGATCGGCTTTCTCGGCGTCTCGCTCGGCGGCCGTTTCTTCCCGCGCTACTTCTTCCTGATCCTTCCCCCGCTCGTCCTCGTCTCCGCCCGCACCGTTGCCCGCCGCAAAACCGTCGCCCTGATCGCTGCCATCGCTCTGCTCATTCCTCTCATCCGCTTTGCCCCGCGTTATTTCACGCTCGCTTTCCAACCTGCCACACCCTGGGCCGACATCGCGCTCGACCAGGACAGCCAGGCCGCCGCCGCGCTGGTCAACGCCCGCAAGCAGCCCGGCGACACCCTCTTCGTCTGGGGATACCGTCCCGGCCTCTTCGTCTATACGCGCCTGCCGGTGGCTTCGCGCTATTGGGATTCGCAGCCGCTGACGGGCGTGCCGGCCGATCGCCATCTGCGCGACGCCGTCTCGCTCATTCCCGATTGGGCGGCACGCAATCGCGTGGATCTGGCCGCCACGCATCCTGTCTTCATCGTCGACAGCCTGAGCCTGGCCAATCCGCGCCTGGCGCTCGACACCTACCCCGAGCTCCGCGCCTGGCTGGCCGGATACAGTATGGTGGCGAGAACGCCTCTCAGTTTGATCTACCGGAAGATCGCTTCCGCGCCGCGTTGAATCACCGCCGCGCCGGCCACGCCCGCTGCCGCCGATAGGAACGTCAATACCGGGCCGCGCCGCTTCCACTCTTCGTGGACCGCGTGGTAACCCAGGTAAGCCAACCAGCCCGCCGTCAGGCCCAGCGGGTACATGGTCCACCCCGTGCCCAGATGGGAAGCCGCCAGCAGGCCCGCCACTCCGCCCAGGAGCGTCGAGCCCTCGGCCACCACGCACCAGCCCATGGCCGTTCCGCGGTTTCGCACGGCGGCGCGCAGAATTCCACCAAGCGCCATGCCTTCGGGCAGTTTGTGCAGCGCCACCGCCAGCGGCACCGCCACGCGCAACCCCAGCGGCGCGGCCGATTGCACGGTGGCCACGCTCCAGCCATCCAGCAGACTATGCACCGCTGCCGCCGCAATCAGCGGACCCGCAAATCCATGCAGCTCCGTCGAGCAGGCGTCGTGATTGTGATTGTGCGCGCACGTCGGGCAAACCGGGTACGCGTACCGGTTGATCGCGATCAGCAATCCATACCCGGCCACGAACAGCGCGCCGCTGGCCAGCCAGCCGGTCTGTTCGGCTAATTCCGGCAGCAATCCGAACAGCGCCACGCCCAGCAGTACGCCCGCGCTCAGCGGAACCACCAGACGCGCGCGCTCGCGTAAGCCAGTGAGCCACACTCCCAGGGCCGCGCCGGCCACGCCCACAGCCGTGGCCAGTGCGGGGATAGCAATCCCGGAAACGATGGAAGGAACGGGCAAGACTTTACTGTAGCTCAACAGCACGTTTCTGAAATCGGCTAAGATTTAAGCGACCCGAGTCATGCCCATCGATCCCTCCGCCCAAGTCGCGCCGACCGCTCGCATCCATCCCGCCGCCGTCATCGGGGCAGGCGTCCACATCGGCGAGTTCTGCGTCATTGAAGAAGACGTCGTCATCGGCGCCGCCTGCGCGCTGGAACCGTATGTCTATGTGAAGCGCTGGACCACCCTGGGACATGACAACCAGATCTCAGCCGGCACCGTGCTCGGCACTGACCCGCTGGACAAGAACTTCGACGGCGCGCGCAGCTACCTGCGCATCGGCAACCACAACCAGATCCGGGAACACTTCACCATCTCGCGCGGGACGCCGCCCGAATCGGCCACTGAAATCGGCGACGGCAACTTCATCATGACCTCCGGCCACATCGCTCACAATTGCAAGATCGGTAACCAGACCGTGATCGCCAGTTGCGTGTTGCTGGGCGGCTACGTGGAAGTGGAAGACCTGGCGTTTCTCTCCGGCGGGGTGCTGGTGCACCAGTTTTCCCGGATCGGACGCCTCGCCATGGTGAGCGGCAACACGCGCGTGAACCTGGACGCACCGCCGTTTTTCACTTTCGCCGGCTTCCAGATCGGCGCCAAGGGACTCAACCTGGTGGGGCTGAAGCGCGCCGGCTTCAAGGCTCCCGAAGTCAGCATCCTCAAGCGCGCTTATCAACTCTTATACCGGTCCAGCCTCAAACTCGAAGAGGCGCTCACGCGAATCGAGGTCGAACTGCCGACTCCCGAGACCCTCCACCTGGTGAGTTTCATCCGCGGCAGCCGGCGCGGNNGCTTCGTGATACGCTCAGGTCTTATGCGCAGGTTCGTGGTGATTCTGCTGTGCGGATGTGTGTCCGCGTTCGGGTGGGGAGGCGAAGGCCACAGCCTGGTGGCCCGCATAGCCTGGGACGAATTGACCCCCGCCGTGCGCGCGCGGGTGACCGAAATCCTGGGGCCCGGGGTGACCATTCAGTCGGTTGCCAGTTGGGCCGACCAGGTTCGAAACCAGCGCCGCGAGACCGCGCCGTGGCACTACATCGATATTCCCATCGACCAGCCGCACCTCGACATGGCGCGCGATTGCGACAAGGGCGACTGTGTGATCGCCAAGATCGAGGAATTCCGGAAGCAACTGCGCGACCCGGCCGTCCAGGGCGTGCAACGGCGCGAGGCGCTGCTGTTTCTGATCCACTTCGTGGGCGACATGCACCAGCCCCTGCACAGCTCCGACAATAAGGATAAGGGCGGCAACGACGTGCATGTGCAGTTTTCCGGCCGCCCGTCGAATCTGCACAGCGTCTGGGACAGCGGATTGTTGGGCCTCATGGGGAAGGAAGACGATCTGTTCCCCGTCTATTCCAAAGACGCCGCCAAACACGAAAAGTCGTGGGCCAAGGGCTCGGTGAACGATTGGGCCGAGGAATCGCACAAGGCCGCCCAGAAGATCACCTATGGCCGCCTACCCAAAGTGGCCGCCGGGGCCCAAATCACCATCAACGCCAAGTACGAAAAGAAAGCCGACCCGCTGGTGAAGCAACAGATCGAAAAGGCCGGCGTGCGCCTGGCGCACGTGCTCAACGAAGCATTGCAGTAGCCGCCGGCGCCCCCGTGTTATACTTATCCATAACTGGAGGTTCGGTGCGCTATGCCGACAGCAACGCTGCGTAATTTGGGCGGATCCGTAATCGTGGCGGTTCCGAAAAAGATTCTCAGCCTGGTGGACCTTCGGGCGGGATCGCAGGTGCAGATCAGCGTCAGGCAGGGCTGCGTGGTGGTGAAACCTAAGAAAAGGCCCCAATACACGCTGAGCGAGCTTCTGGCCAATACCCGGAAAACCCATCTGTTCAATCCGCGGCGCGACCGCGATTGGCTGAGCGGCAGACCCGCCGGGAAGGAGGCGCTCTGAAGAAGGGAGTCCCGGAAAGGGGCGACGTCCTCCTGCTGGACCTGGAGCCAACCAGGGGACACGAGCAACAGGGAAGGCGGCCGGTGCTGGTCTTGTCGGTGGCCGAGTTCAATCGGATCGGGTTGGTTCTTGCCTGCCCGATTACACAAGGCGGACAGTTCGCCAGGACCAGCGGCTTCGCGGTTTCCTTGAACGGCGTCGGGACCAAGACCCAGGGCGTGGTCCTGTGCCACCAGGCGCGCACGATAGACTACAAGATACGCGCCGGACGGTGGGTGGAAACTTTGCCTATCGACCTGGTCGAGGAAGTTCTGGGGCGTGTCCGCACCCTGCTGGATTAGGGTTGCAAAAAAAGAGAGGAGACCGATGAGTAACGAAATCGCCGATTCGGCGCTCACAGACAACCGGCCCGCGGTGCCCGTGTGGATGCTGGGCCTCACCGCAGCCATGATGCTGGTTCAGTTGTACCTAACCTTCGTGTGGGTCTCCACCGAAGCCACCATGGGGATCATCCAGCGCATCTTCTACTTCCACGTGCCGGCGGCGATGGCCTCCTTCGTGGCCTGCTTCGTGGGCGGCATCGCCGCCATCCTCTACCTGGCGAAACACGACAGCAAATACGACGACCTGTCGCTGGCCGCGAATGAGACGGTGGTGCTTTTCGAAATCGTCAACATCGCGATGGGCTCCATCTGGGCCAAGCGAGTGTGGGGCATTTGGTGGACCTGGGATGCGAAGCTCACTTCCGCCTTCCTGCTGCTCTTCATCTACGCCGCTTACCTGGTGATTCGCCGCGCCGCGCCGGTCGAAGTGCGCGGGACGGTGTGCGCCGTCATCTGCATCCTGGGGATGGCGGATGTGCCGCTGATCTACATGTCCAACCGGATCTTCCGGACGCAGCACCCTTCGCCGGTGATCGGTGGAGGCGAGGGCTCGGGTCTGGCGGGCGACATGTCGACGACGCTGTTTTTCGGCATGGCCACCATGCTGATGGTGTGGTGGTGCATCCTGCGCGTGCGGCGCCGCGTGGCCCGGCTGGAACGCGCGGCGGAAGACCTGACACGGCGCGCCCATGAATTGGACGATTTGAGGAGGGACTAACGTATGGAAAACTTGAACTGGCTCTTTTACGCTTACGGCATCGGCTGGCTGGTGATCTTCGCCTACCTCTTCCAGATTTCGCAGAAGGAGCGGAAGCTGCGCCATCGCGTAGCGGAATTGCAAGAGATGATCGAAGAGCGCTGGCGCAAGAAAGGGTAGGCTGGGCAGCTACTCGACCCGCAGCTTGTCGAACGGGCCGCTGACGCGCAACTCCTTCGCGCCGTTGGTCAGCACCATGAGCAGCCGCCCGTCGTCCTGCGTGGCGCCGCGACCGGTATAGGCGTCGTCTTCGGTCCGCAGGTTCAGGCCAGTGAGCCGCAGCCGCGGCGCCACGGCAGCCCAGGCCATGGAGTAACTGCCCGAGAGACTTCGCCCGCTGAAACCGCCGAAATCCAAGCCGCCGGCCGTGAAGACGCCTTCCGACTTCAGATTCGCCAACAACTGAAGACCGACGCCGGAAGTTTCCAGCGTGCCCTGGCCATCCAGTTTACCCGATTGCCAGTTGAGACCCTTCACGGTGGCTGTCAGTTTATAAACCGGCCGCGCCGCGCGCAGGTTGATGCTCAGGCTGCCGGCGATGGCCGCGCGATCGAGCTTGGCCTGCAGGCCGTCGAACTGCACGCGCGTCACATCCCACAGCAGCCGCGCGCGCACGTTCTCCAGGTGCGCGCCCGCCAGAAGCAGATCGTCCACTTGAATGTTGCCGTCTACCGCCCGCTGTTCGAGCCAGTCCGGCACGCTGGTGCGGCCCAGGGCTCGGGCGATGATGCCATTGCTGCGGGAGAGTGTGGGCAGTAGTTCGGCTTCGAGGTCGGTCGCATCCAAAGTGTCGGCGTGGACGCGCAGGTGGTGAGGCCGCGCCGCGCCGGGCTCATAAGAATAGGAGCCGGTAAAGGCCACCTTGCCGGCCTGCGCGTCAATGTGGTCGAGGGCCACGCGCGCGCCATCGATTTGCCCGCGCGCCGACGCCACTTCGAGCGGATCGGCGAGCCCGGGAATCGGCACTTCCGCGTCTTTCAATTCCAGATGGCCGGTCCATCCCGCCTGCTCGGCCTCGCGATGGTAACGCAACTGGCCGCTAAACTGGCCGCTACGGACCTGCTCGAGCCACGGCACAGCCGCCTGTGCGCGCAACGACGCCACCTTCATGGCCTCGGTTGAAATGGAGACATCGAGCGCGCCGGAGCTCATGGCGTAATCGGCCTCGATCTCGACCGCGTCCTCATCCGCCATGCGCGCTACCGCGGGCGAAAGCCGCACGTGATCTCCATCGAAGACGAGGGCGGCGTGTTCGAATCGGACGGCCGGCGAATCCGGAATGGTCAGCGAGGCATCGTGAAACGCGACGGTGCCTTGCACACTTCCCTGCCCCGAATAGCCGATGGCGCCATCCATCACCCCGGCGAGTTGCAGCTTGGGGGGCAACGCAGCGCCCATGTGCCGCGCCAACTCCAGAATCGGCCCCACCGGGAAGCGGTTCCAGTTCGCCGTCACGGCCCAATGCGGCTGCGCCAGGTAGTCGGCTGCGCGGAAGCGGATCCACAACGGCAAGGGCGCGTTGCCCGGCGAGTTCGATTGCAGGTCCAGTTGTTGCGCTACCAGGTCCAACCGCCCGCGGATATCGAACGGCCAGCCGTGGCCGCCCATCGGCAGCAGGTCCCAGCGGTGCACGTCTTCTACGTCCACCCGGCCCAAGATGCCGATATTGTTGATGGGGCCGCCCAGGTGCAGCCGCGACGAAACCGTTCCGTGCACTTCGCCCGATTGGCCGCGCCACAGCGCAGTGATCTCGCCGAGGCCGGTGTGGTCGAGCACCAGGTCGAGATCCACGCGCTCCGGTGAGACGAACCACCCGCCCTTCAAAGTGAAAGCGCCCAGGCCCTGCGCCGGCCGGTCCGTGCGCGCGGGCTTGGCTGAGCAGAAGACACTCCAGCCGCCGCCCAGCGATCCCGGCGGCGAAAGATCGAAATCCGTTTCCGTGAGGTAGAAGACCGATTTGGTGTCGCCGAAGTTGAAATTGATGCGGCCATCGCGGACGTGAATCGCCGGCACGGCGCTCATCACCGAGCGATTGACGAACGACAGGAAATTCCAGCGGCCGGTGTCCGATGCCGGGCCCGACTTGGTGAGATTGATGGTGGCGCCTTCCAGGCGGATGGATGACACCACAAACCGGCCGCCCAGCAGCGACCAGATGCTGGGCCGCACTTCCATCGCCTCCACGTACGCAATCGGCTCCGTTCCGATCGATGGATCCTCGTGGATTACCACCGCCACCGCGGATCGCCCTTCCCCCACCGAAAGGCCGGGACCTTTGAAGAGATTGAATCGCACCGGCTGCAGAAATTCCACTTCGCGGCCCAGGGCCCGCGTCAGAGACTGCCGCAGTCGCTCGGCATATTTCTCGGCGCTGAGATACGGCGCGGCGAAGCCCACCACCAGCAGCAGCACAACCAGCGCGCCCATCAGCCGGAAGATGGTGCGCGGGCGGATTCTCATGCGTCGGCTCCGATGAGCGCGCGGTAAGCCGCGGGGTCGTCGATATCGGCGACGATGCCGGGGTCGTCCAAATCCAGAAACTCGGTCCGATCGCGGTGGCGGTGCACCACGTCGCGCGCCGCGCCGTCATTTCCCAACGCGAGAAATTCGGGAATCAACTCGCGCGAGAACCAGAGGGGATGGCCGCGGCGCCCCTGGTAACGCGGCACGCGCAGTAGGGGGAGCGGCGCCGACAGCAGGCGGGCGACGGTTTCGGGCGCTACCGCTGGATGATCCACCAGCGTGAAGAGCACGCCGTCGGCATCGGACGGCACGGCGCGCAACCCGCATTGCATCGAAGTGGTCTGGCCGGACAAGTAATCGGCATTCACCAGGAAGGTTGCGGGCGAGGCGGAGCGGGCGCGAATCTCATCGGCCGATGCGCCCAGCACCACGATGACGGGCGAACAGTGCTCCGCCAATAGCCGGCACAGAGCATCCAGAAAAGTGGTTTCGCGGTATCGCAACAGCGCTTTGGGTGAGCCCATCCGGCGCGATTC
>PLZX01000012.1 GCA_003152325.1 Bryobacterales bacterium
GTCGTCGCCCCGCAGAATCGTCGGAGCGCCGGATAGCCTGCCGGTTGTCTGGCCCGCGGGCGGCGCCGTCATCGGCCCCACTCCGCTGCCGGCCGATTGCGCCGTGGCCGTCTGTTCAGGCACCCGTGCCGATCGTTCCCGCTCCGCATCGGCCGGCTTGCCGCGCACCAGTCTCGGCCGCCCTGGATCGTCCGGGTCCGCCTTTGCCGCGGGCGGTGCCATCTCCGTTGCGGCCTGCGCAATCGCCGCGTCGGTCGACTCGCTTCTTACCGTCTGCGATGCCTCGCCTGCGCTCGACTGCGCGGTCGTGGCCGTTCCTGCGGCTCTCTTTTCCCAATATACGTTCAGCGCTGTCAGGAAGCCTTCCGCGTCCTCCGGCCCTTCCACCGACAACTGGTCGCCCGGGTCGAACTTCGGCGCTTTCACTTCGTCGCCGTTCTTGTAAAATTTCGTCTTGCCGTTCCGCTTGAACTGGAGCAGCCGATGGTCATCCAACTCGATGGTCAGGTTCTTATCGTCCATCTGCTTAAACAGACCCCGATAGTTCGGCATCGGAGCGTTGGCCGGGTCGTCCTTGGTCTTCGAGCTCTTCTTCGAAGGCAACGGGATGCCTTGTCCGCCTCGTGGCGACGTGCCCGGCGGATAGGTCCCCGGCGGATACTGCCCCGGGTAGCCGCCCGGTGGGTACTGCCCCGGCGGGTATTGGCCCGGCGGATATTGCCCCCCGTATTGCGCCGCCGCCGTTCCCAGCGCCAGCACCAGCACCAAAACCAGCCCCACGCCGCTCAACCAGCCGGCGCGGCAAACACGATGCGCTAAATTTGGATACACCATCTCAGGACTTCAGATGCTCGCTGGTCCCGGCCGGTTACACCGTTTTGGTGTTTTCGCGCACACCCCCAGCCATGGTATCCTGATCCTCGTCTAATAAAGTGTGGGAAATGCATTGAGCCCCCGCCGCCTGCTGCTAATTGACCCAGACCGCTCCGTCCACGACTTCCTGATGGGCCTCCTGCAACGCGAGGATCGCACCATCCGGAATGCCTATGGCCGGAGTGAAGCCCTGGAGTGCCTGCGCTCCGAGCTCTATGATCTGGTGCTCGCCGGCCAGGGCCCCGACGACTTGGATGGCCTCCAGCTCGTCCGTCAGTTGCACGTCCTGCAGCCCAATGCAAAGATTGTCTTTACCGGCGATCCCGACCCTGCTCGCGTCCTCCGCGCCATCCGCGCCGGCGCCTACAGCTACTTCCACTCTCCGCTCCCCACCGTCGCCCTCGCCGACATGATCCAACAGGCCCTCGAGTCCGAACCCTCCCCGGACGATATTCTCGTCCTGTCCGCCCGCCCCGAGTGGATCACTCTCGGCATCCGCTGCAAGATGGACGCCGCCGACCGCGCCACCCATTTTTTTCGCGAGCTCGAAATCGCCCTGCCCGCGCAGGTCCGCGAGGACGTCGTCGCCGCCTTCCGCGAGTTGCTCCTCAACGCCATCGAGCACGGCGGCAGGTACGACCCTCACAAGCGCGTCCGCGCCTCGCTCCTGCACACGCCGAAATCCATCATCGTTCACATCGCCGATCCCGGCAAAGGTTTCTCTCTCGACGCCCTCCCGCACGCCGCCATTTCCAATCCCGAGGATTCCCCCATCCGTCACGTGGAAGTGCGCGCCGAAGCCGGCAAACGTCCCGGCGGCTTCGGCATTCTGATGACCCGCAACATGATTGACGAGCTGGTCTACAACGAACGCGGCAACGCAGTCTTGTTTGTGAAATACCTCGACGGCGGTCGTTGACCCAAGTGATAAAATAACCCGAACATTTCCGATCGTGCTGGTGTCAAAAACCTTATGCTCGGAGACAGCGATATGCGCCTGAGGATGACGGTTGCGGTTCTGTTGACCCTGGGACTGGCCCGTGCGCAGCCGCCGGCGCAAGACCCCGGCTCGCTGAAGTTCGAAGTGGCGTCGGTGAAGCCAAGTCCGCCGGACGCCCGAGGCGGCGGGCTGCGGCTCGACCCCCGCAAGGGGCCGGTGCAGGTGATGGTGATCGATCACGTCGAAAAACCGAGCCCGAACTGAGGCGCCTCAGCGAAAAAGGTGACCGACGCATTTTCGTTTTTCGATGCTTCAGCGCGAACGCTAAATCCCGTGAAGCCCGATCCATCTAGGTCCCCGACTGTGTGATTTTGTGCTTTTGTGGAGCCCCCCGCTCTCAGCGCTCACGCCTCTGCACCGAGCCGCGACCGTCAGGGAGCGGAGGTCCAATAGCACTAGATCACTCGGCAAAAGCGGGTCAGCCTGAACTGCGGCAATTCCGTATTGCCAACGGATGAGATTCCCCACGAAATATCGCGCGGTTCGGGCTGAACCCTTTTTATCTCCCGCATTACCGCGCACTCCATCACCCGGCTGAGCGAACTGCTTCCCCACAACTGGAAGCCCATGACCTGCCCCGTTCAGGCTTGAACGTCGAAACCAGCGGTCACTACCATAACTTCAGCGCCAGAGCGACGGTCAATTCACGAGACGCTTACGATATTTAGATGGCAGGCTTGCGAAACAGAATTGTAAGCTGTCCTGCCCAATCAGCGCCTTCCGGTTTGTAGGAGACCAGCGCCGAGAAACCCTTGTCTTCCATTTCCTCGATGGACTTGATGATTTCAGCTTCTTTCCTTTTTACAGTGAACGTTAAATATTCCCACTTTACTGTTTTCATCGAAACAGTATAACCAAAAGCCAATGGCCGACGAGCCACGAGAAACCGAGCAACAAGCATACGAAATGTTGGCGGGCGTTAGTGCGTCAGGCAAAAGCGGGTCAGCCTGAACTGCGGCAATTCCGTATTGCCAACGGATGAGATTCCCCACGAAATATCGCGCGGTTCAGGCTGAACCCTTTTTATCGAACCCTTTTTATCTACTGATGCAATGAGAATCCGGACGGCAAAGCTGCCTCAAGATTGATTTGTTCTCCGGTGATGGGGTGGTGGAATTTCAGGAATTGGGCGTGCAGGAAATATCCTC
>PLZX01000190.1 GCA_003152325.1 Bryobacterales bacterium
TGCTGGATCTGGAGCGCGAAGCGTTCCTTTCACTCTGTGGCGAAAAGAAAACTCAGGAGCGGATCGCATTCACGTTGAAGAGCGGCCGTCCGCTTCGGAACTAGGGGAGAGACATCCATGAGAGAAGCAGTGATTGTAAGCGCCGTGCGGACGGCCGTGAGCAAAGCTCCCAAGGGAATGTTGCGCGCGACGCGTCCCGACGACCTGGCGGCGGTGGCCATCGAGGGCGCAATGGCGCAAGTGCCCGGCCTGGACAAGAAGGAAGTGGAGGACGTGATTATCGGCTGCGCCATGCCGGAGGGTGAGCAGGGCATGAATGTGGCGCGCATCGCCGCGCTGCGCGCGGGCATGCCGATCGAATGCTCCGCCATGACCGTCAACCGCTATTGCGCATCGGGCCTGCAATCCATCGCGCTGGCGGCGGAGCGCATACGGGGCGGGGGAGCGGACGTCGTGGTGGCCGGCGGGACGGAATCCATGTCCTTTATTCCGTTCGGCGGCAACAAGATTTCCATCAACCCCTGGCTCCAGCAAAACTATCCCGATTCGTACCTGTCGATGGGGCTGACCGCCGAGCGTGTGGCGCGGCACTACGGCATCACACGCGAACAGTCGGACGAATTCGCGTTAGCCAGCCACACCAAGGCCCTGGCCGCACAGGCCGCGGGGAAGTTCCTGCGGGAGATCGTGCCGGTGGCGGTAACTTTCTCGGCGCCGGACGCGAAGTCGAAAATCCGTAAGAAGGAGATGCAGTTCCAGGTCGATGAGGGGCCGCGCGCGGATACCTCTATGGAGGCGCTGGGCAAGCTCAAGGCAGCGTTCCATGCCAGAGGCACGGTAACGGCGGGCAACTCCTCCCAGACCTCGGACGGCGCCGCGGCCGCGGTGGTGATGTCGGAGGAACGCGCCCGAGCGCTGGGCATCCAGCCAATGGCGCGCTTCGTGGCCTTCGCTTCGGCGGGCTGCCTGCCCGAGGAGATGGGGATCGGTCCGGTGTACGCCATCCCGAAAGCGCTCAAACTGGCGGGCCTGACGCTGGACCAGATCGACCTGATCGAATTGAACGAAGCCTTCGCGGCGCAATCGCTGGCGGTGATCAAGACCCTGGGGCTGGCGATGGACCGCGTGAACGTAAACGGCGGCGCCATTGCGCTGGGGCATCCACTGGGCTGCACGGGCGCAAAACTCACTGCCGGGCTGCTTCAGGAACTGAAACGGCGCAAGGGAAGGTACGGAATCGTAACGAAGTGCGTGGGAGGCGGCATGGGGGCCGCTGGGATCTTCGAGAATTTGAACTAGTAGACCGAGGGAACAAACATGGCAACCACCAACGTGCAAGTGATGGCGAAACGTGTCAAGGGCGGCAGCTTCCTCACCGAGGAGCGCGATCCGCAAGACGTATTTACACCGGAGGACCTCTCCGAAGAGCACCGGCAGATTGCGAAGACCGCGATCGAGTTCACCCAAAACGAGGTGATGCCGGCGGCGGCCGAGATCGAGGCCAAGAACTTCGAAGTAACCCGAGGTCTGCTGCGCAAGGCGGGCGAACTCGGCCTGATGGGTGTGGACATCCCCGAGGCCTACGGTGGCCTGGAAATGGATAAGGTGACCTCTGCGTTGATCGCCGAATCGATCAGCAAGCTGGCCAGCTTTTCGGTGGCCTTCAGCGCACACGTAGGGATCGGCACGCTGCCCATCGTGTGGTACGGCACCGACGCGCAGAAGCGGAAGTACCTGCCGAAGCTCGGGACCGGCGAGTGGATCGGCGCTTACGCGCTCTCGGAGTCTTCCTCCGCCAGCGATGCCATGAACTGCCGCACGCGGGCGGTGCTCTCGCCGGACGGCAAACACTACATCCTGAACGGCGAAAAGATGTGGATTACCAACAGCGGCTTCGCCGACCTGTTCACGGTATTCGCCAAGGTGGATGGCGAGAAGTTCTCCGCCTTCCTGATCGAGCGCAACACGCCGGGCTTTTCGATCGGCGCCGAGGAGCACAAACTGGGCATTCGCGGCTCGTCGACGTGTCCCCTGATTCTGGCGGATTGCCAGGTGCCGGTGGAGAACCTGTTGGGCGAGATCGGCAAAGGCCACCACATCGCGTTCAACATTCTGAACATCGGCCGCTTCAAGCTGGGCGCGGCTTGTGTCGGCGGGGCGCGCAACAGCTTACAGGACGGCATCGGCTACGCCAAGGAGCGCAAGGCCTTCGGAAAGACGATCGCCGAATTCGGCTTGATCCAGGAGAAACTGGCCGAATGCACCACCGGTATTTACGCCGGCGAATCCATGGTCTACCGGACCATCGGCATGATCGACGCCGCACTCGCCGATGTGGATGCGGGCGCCGAAGGGGCCTCACGGGAAATTCAGAAGCGGATCGAGGAGTATGCCGTTGAGTGCTCCATTCTCAAGGTATGGGGCTCGGAGATGCTGGACATGGTGGTGGACCACGTCCTGCAAATCTATGCCGGCTACGGCTACGTGGAGGAGTATCCGGCGGAGCGCGCGTACCGCGATTCGCGCATCAACCGCATCTTTGAGGGCACCAACGAGATCAATCGACTGATCATCACAGGCTGGCTGATGAAGCGTGCGATGGCCGGCCAGTTGCCGCTGCTGGGCGCAATCAAGAAGCTGATGGATGAGGTGATGGCCGGTCCCGTCGCTGCCGAAGAGCGGGAAGGGCCCTTGACCGCCGAGCACCATTTGCTGGCGAACGCCAAAAAGCTCGCCCTGTTTGCGGCTGGCGCGGCGTCGCAGAAGTACATGATGGGTCTGGCGGACCAGCAGGAAGTCATGGGCGCCCTGGCCGACTGCATCATGGAAGTGTTCGCGCTCGAATCGTGCATTCTGCGCGCCGAGAAACTGCGCGCCGCCAAGGGCGAGGCCGGCGCGAAACAGGCAATCGCGATGACCCGGTATTACGCGGCCAAGGCCGCTCAGACGGTGGAACTCTCGTCGCGCAAGGTGATCGCCGCCGTGGCCGAAGGCGACATGCTCCGGACCCAGA
>PLZX01000279.1:0-20828 GCA_003152325.1 Bryobacterales bacterium
CCCGGAATCGCCACCGGCGCCATTCTCAGTTTCGCCCACACCATGGGCGAATTCGGCGTGGTGCTCATGGTGGGCGGCAATATCGCCGGCGTCACCCGAACGGTTTCCATCTCCATCTACGACCAGGTGCAGGCGCTCGATTACGGCGCCGCCACCGAGACTTCGCTGTTCCTGCTGGCTATCTCCTTTGCGGTGCTGGCGGCCACCTACGCGCTGCAGCGCCGGGTCTGGGCAATATGGCCGGCGAACTGAACTGCGCGTGCCTGGCGCGCCTCGATTCCGGCTTCTCGCTCGACGCCCAGTTGCGGATCCCCTTCGATCTATCGCCGGTCACGGTGCTGTTTGGCCCTTCCGGCTCCGGCAAGACCACGCTGCTGCGGATGCTGGCGGGTCTTGACCGCCCGTCCGAAGGCATCATCACCTTCCGTGGCGAGCGATGGTTCGACGCCTCCCGTTCCCTTTGCCTGCCGCCGCAAGAACGGCGCGCCGGTTTTCTGTTCCAGGATTACGCGCTCTTTCCGCACCTCACCGTCGCCGGTAACATTGCATTCGCGGCGCGTCCCGGCAAGGGCAGGGAATTCCTGAAGGCCTTCGGACTGGCCGACTTGGCCACCCGCCTGCCCCGCTCGATTTCGGGCGGCCAGCAGCAGCGCGTAGCGTTGGCGCGCGCGCTCGCCGCCGAACCGGCCCTGCTGCTGCTCGACGAGCCGCTTTCGGCGCTCGACGCTACCACGCGGCTGCGCACCCGCCACCAGTTGCGCGACGTGCTGCTCACGGCCGGTGTTCCGAGCATCATCGTCACGCACGACCGCATGGAGGCCGTGGCGCTGGGCGATTGGATGGCGGTGATGGTGGGCGGCCGCATCCTGCAGGCCGGTCCCGTGCAGGAAGTCTTCCGCCATCCGGCCAACGGCCAGGTGGCCGAATGCGTGGGTGTCGAAAACGTGTTGCCCGCGCGCATCGTGGCGCGCGAAAACGGCCTGCTCACTTTGGAAATGGGCGCGGTGCGTTTGCAATCCGTCGATTCCGGCGAGGCCGGCCCGGTGGTCGCCTGCATCCGCGCCGAGGATGTCGCCATCAGCCGCGATCTTTCCGCAACCTCCAGCGCGCGCAACCGGCTGGCGGGCCATGTGCGCTCCGTCATTCTGGAAGGCCCGCTGGCGCGCGTGGAACTGGACTGCGGCATGCCGCTGGTGGCCGTGGTCACGGCACAATCTGTGGTGGAGATGCGGTTGCAGCCCGATGACGCGGTCAGCGCCATCGTGAAGACCACGTCGGTACACGTGGCGCCCTGGTCACCGGAATGACGAAGACGAATGCCGCCCGCATCCTCGACCGCGCCGGCATCCACTATGAGCTGCGCGAGTATGCGGTGGACGAAAACGACCTCAGCGCGCCGCACGTCGCCGCGGCTATCGGGATGCCGCCGGACCAGGTTTTCAAGACGCTGGTGGCGCGCGGCGACCGCACCGGCGTGCTGCTGGCGGCGATTCCCGCCTCGACCGAGCTGGACGTGAAATCGCTGGCCGCGGCCAGCGGCAACAAGAAGGTGGAACTCGTGCCGGTGAAAGAAGTGCTCGGCCTCACCGGCTATATTCGCGGGGGTGTCTCCCCGGTCGGCACGAGGAAGCCGTATCCGCTGTATCTGGACGAAACGGCGGATCTGTGGGACATCGTCTCGGTCAGCGCCGGGATGCGGGGTTGCCAGATGCTGCTGGCGCCGGACGACCTGGATCGCGTGGTGGAGACAACCCGTTGCGCCATCGCTGTTTCCCAGCCTTCCGCATGAGATACTTTCTACAGTAGATGTATGCTCGTCCGATTTGCGTTTTGTCGATGATGGCGATGGCCCTGTCGCCGTGGCTCAAGGCCCAGTCCAACACCGGGGAGTCGTTCATCGACGAGCATCTGCGGCCTTACTACGAGCACGCGGGTTTCTCCTGGAAGACCGACCGCGAGCCGCACTTCGAGCTGAACTTCGAGGTCAATTCGGAGGCCGAGCGCCGGCTCACGCAGCTCAAAGAGGTCGCCGAACTCGGGCGTACTGCCGTCCTCAAGGTGCTGGGCGCCACCAGCTACGATCCCGTGATCCACGTTTTCTTCGTGGGGTCCATCGCGCGCATGAACGAACTGATCGGGGCCGAAGTGATCGGCCGTTCCAGGCCCACCCAGCACGCCGTGTTTTGCGTGGTGGCGCCGTTCTCCGAATTGAGCCTGGCCCACGAGCTGACCCACGAGATTGCCGCGAACCTGTGGGGACCGGGCGAGCACTGGTTGCAGGAGGGCCTGGCGAACTACGTGGTGGACAACAATTCGTCCCTGATGAACCGGCAATGCCTGGGCCTGCTGCAGAGCAAGCAGTGGATTCCGCTCAAACTCATGGTCAATCCGGAATGGAAATCTTCCATCTATTCTCCCGACGATACCTATCCGGAGCTGGGAGGTTTCGTTCAGTACCTGTACGAAACCTTCGGCGTGGAGTATCTGCAGATCGCCTGGACGAAAGGCAGCAGGAACCTCAAGAAGGTTTACGGTAAGAAGCTGTCCAAGCTCGAATCGGACTGGCGTGCCGCGCTGGTTAAACGCGTCGGGCCGGTACACGACCAGATCAACCTTCCCGGCCGGGGCGACTCACTTTTGCAGGAAGAAATTTCCCACGAACATCGCATCAATCCCTGAAGAGTAGAAACTGCGCACGGCGTCCCGGGGCGTGCAGACCAGGGGTTCGCCGAACAAGTTGAACGAGGTGTTGTAGAGCACCGGCAGTCCGGAAGCTTTGCCGGCGGCGTGCAGCAGCTTCCAGTAAAGCGGGTTCTCATCGCGATCGACGGCGTGCACGCGGACCATATCGCCGGCCAGAATGGCGGCGGCGAAGCGGTCGCGATGCTCCGGGCGCACGCGGCCCACCGTAGAAAGATAGCGCGCATTGGCGCCCACCTCGAAATATTCAGCGCACAGCTCCGCCGGCACGGAGGCCGCGAATTTGCGGAACGGCTCGCGATGCTTGATGAAGAGGTTGAGGTTTTCGGTGGAATAGGGATCGAGCGGCGAAGCCAGAATGCTGCGGTTGCCGAGCGCGCGCGCGCCGAACTCCATGCGGCCGTGCATCCAGGCGACGATCTTGCTATCGTGCAACTGCTCCACGGCGGTGTCCACGACTTCTTCGGTGGTGAGCAGGTAGCGAAAGCGCAGCTTGCAGTTTTCGAGCACCTGCTTGATCTCGGCGGCATTGTAGGCCGGTCCCAAAGCCAGTGTATGGAAGGGGACGCGGCGCTCCTGGCGATAGACCGTATGCCAGGTTTCGAGCACCGCGCCGATGGCCGTTCCGGCATTGCCGGAAACCGGCTGCACGAAGACGTTCTGGTATCCCGAGCGGTTCTCGAGCGCCGAGACCAACAAGGCGTTCAGCCCGAGACCGCCGGCCAGGCAGAGGTTGCGGCCGTCGCCGGACATGCGGATGGCGGCGGCTTCCACGGCTTTCTGGATGCCGGCCGCGAGGTGCGCGCGCAGCTCCTCGGGAACCGGCTGGCCGTCCTTCAAACCGAGGCGCTCATAGAAGCGCGGGCCGAAGCCGCCGTTCCGCAGCCGGTCAGTCGACAGGAAGGAACGGTCGAGGCGCGGGCCGGTGTCGGAAAGGCGGAGGATTTCGAGAAAGAGGTTGCAATAGCGCTCGTCGCCGGCCACCGAAAGCCACTGCACCTTGTGTTCTTCCTCGTTGGCGGAGAGGCCCAGCAGTTCGGTGACGCGGCCATAGAGGTCGCCGAGCGAATCCGGCGAATATTGCTCGTGCTCGAGCGTCATGTGCGCGCCGCGCGCATGCCAACGCGACCCGCAGCGGAAATCGCCGCCGCGGTCGAGCGTCAGAACCGTGGCTTCGTCGAACGGCGAAGCGTAGTAGGCCGAGGCGGCATGCGCCAGGTGGTGCTCCAGGACCACGATGCGGCTCTGCGGGAAGCGGGCGCGAAGCTTCAAATGGAGATCGGATTCGGGAATCGGCCGCACCACGGCCACGGCGTCCACCTGTTCGGGCCGTATCCCGGCGAGCGACAGGCACGTGGCGATGGCGTGTTCCGGCAGTTCGCCGCGACTGCCGGTGTGGGCGCCGCGCGCGAGTTTGGATTCCTCGATGGCGGCCACCAACTCGCCGTCTTTGAGGACGGCGCTCGAGGCATCGCCCAGGATTCCACCGATCCCGAGGATGATCATTTGCCCCGCTTCTCGATCTTTGCCCAG
The DNA here is from genome assembly GCA_003152325.1 of Bryobacterales bacterium. Classification (GTDB taxonomy): domain Bacteria; phylum Acidobacteriota; class Terriglobia; order Bryobacterales; family Bryobacteraceae; genus PALSA-129. The sequence goes on from PLZX01000279.1 coordinate 4,234, forward strand.
GCATCCTTCAGCCCCACCGTGCGGTTGAAGACCAGCCTGGCGGCGCTGGAATCGGAATCTACCGCAAAGTAGCCCAGGCGCTCAAACTGATAACGGTCGCCGGCGGCAGCGCTCGCGAGCGAGGGTTCGAGCTTCGCTCCCGCCACCACTTCGAGCGAATTCGGATTCAGATTGGCGATGAAATCCTGGCCTTCTTCGGTCTGGCCGGGGTCTTCCCTGGTGAAGAGGTTGTCGTAGAGGCGCACCTCGGCATCGATGGCGTGCGCGGCGGAAACCCAGTGGATGGTGGACTTCACCTTGCGGCCGTCGGGCGCGTTGCCGCCGCGCGTGGCTGGGTCATAGGTGCAATGAATCTCCACCACTTCGCCGGCCGGGTTCTTGACGGCGCTCGTACAGGTGACGAAGTAGCCGTAGCGCAGACGCACTTCGCGGCCGGGGGTCAGTCGAAAATACTGTTTGGGCGGAACTTCGCGGAAATCGTCCTGCTCGATGTAGAGAACGCGCGAAAACGGCACACGGCGGGTGCCGGCGGACGCGTCTTCGGGGTTATTGACGGCCTCCATCTCTTCCACCTGGCCTTCGGGATAGTTGTCGATCACCAGGCGCAGCGGGCGAAGCACGGCCATGACGCGCGGCGAGCGCCGGTTGAGGTCTTCGCGCACGTGATGTTCGAGCAGGCCCAGCTCGATGCTGCCGTTCGTCTTGGAGACGCCGATGGCTTTGCAGAAATTGCGGATGGCTTCGGGCGTATAGCCGCGGCGGCGGATTCCGGAGAGCGTGGGCATGCGTGGATCGTCCCAGCCGCGCACGTGGCCGTTCTGCACAAGCTGAAGTAACTTGCGCTTACTAAGAAGCGTGTAAGTGAGGTTCAGGCGGTCGAACTCGATCTGCTGCGGATGATAGATTCCTAACTGCTCGACATACCAATCGTAGAGTGGGCGGTGATCTTCGAATTCCAGCGTGCAGATGGAGTGAGTGATTTTTTCGATGGAGTCGGATTCACCGTGCGCGAAATCGTACATGGGGTAGATGCACCATGTGCCGCCGGTGCGGTGGTGGTCGGCGTGCAGAATGCGGTACACCACGGGATCGCGCATGTTCAGGTTGGGCGATGCCATGTCGATTTTGGCGCGCAAGGTGCGCGATCCATCCGGGAATTCGCCGTTCTTCATGCGCTCGAACAGCTCAAGGTTTTCGTGGATGGTGCGGTCACGATAGGGGCTGGGCTTGCCGGGTTCGGTGAGGTTGCCGCGATATTGGCGCACCTGGTCGGCGGTCAAATCGCAAACGTAGGCTTTGCCTTTGCGGATGAGATCGACGGCCCACTCGTACAACTGGGGGAAATAGTCGGACGCATAGAAGAGGCGGTCTTCCCAATCGAAGCCCAGCCACCTCACGTTATCCATGATGGAGTCGACGTACTCGGTCTCTTCCTTCTCCGGGTTGGTGTCGTCGAAGCGCAGGTTGGTCTTGCCGCCGAACTCGGCGGCCAGGCCGAAATTCAGGCAGATGGACTTAGCGTGACCGATGTGCAGGTAGCCATTCGGCTCCGGAGGGAAGCGGGTGTGGACGCGGCCCTGATACTTGTTAGTCTTCAAGTCCTCCAGGATGATGTCGCGGACGAAATTAGAGGGACCGGCCGCGGGCGGCGCGGAGGGATTCGACGGGTTCATGACGTTTTCAACTTTCCGATGGCCTGCCCGATGCGGCGCAGGCAGGTTTCGCGGCCCAGCGCTTCGCTGCCGATGTGCAAGAAACCAGTGGGGGAAGGCGCGAAGCGAACTCTGAGCATGGGAAATGCCAGTATAACGCGATGCGGAAAAGGGCTTGGCGATGGCGGGGTGGCATGGCTGTAGGATTGGGATGGGATTGGGTTCGCCTGGGGAGGCAGATGGGTTTTGTTTGCAATCGGTTGCGGGCGAAATTGGGTTCGTTTGGTGTTTTCGTGTTGGCGGGTGTTGAGGGTCAGCGGACGGCGGTGCGGATCGGACGGAATTGGCTTCCTTTCGTAAATGATGTTTGCCGGCGTGTGGCGGGATCGGCCGGTGAAATTGGGTTCGTTTCGCATTCTTTCGGGTGAACGGGTGCAGAGGGTCGGCGGGATGAGTTCGTGCGTGGGCATAGTGAAAGGTAATCGCGGAGAAACGATGGTTCGAGGTGCGTTCAGGGGTTCCGGGTTCACAAACGCTCCACTTGGTTTGAGGGTAGCAGACGCCTGGAACAATGAATTCGCTATAGCTTATTGATTCTGCGGGAGAAGAAAGTTGTAATGCGGTCGGTCCTCAATCGCGGAGGAGGGTTACGTCCTGTCGCCATGTTCTGTCCTGTCACATGTTGCCAACCTTTGGCAATAGAACGGCTTGACTCACTATACGGCAATGCCGTAGAGTGATAGGAGTGATCGCCGAAATCGTGAGTCTGTCGGCATACGAGTCCCAGGTCTCGGCGCTCCTGAATGAGGAAGAACGGATGGCCATGGAGTTTTTCATCGCCTGTGCGCCGGAAGATCATCCCGTCATCCCTGGCACCGGCGGCTTTCGCAAAGCCCGATGGGCTCAACTCGGCAGGGGGAAGAGCGGTGGAGTACGGGTGATCTACTTCTTTCTGGCCGGGCCGGGGTGCGTCTACATGGCCGCAGCTTACGCCAAGTCGCGAAAGCAGACACTTTCGGCAGCCGATCAGAATGTGCTCGCGAAACTTGCGGCACAGATCAAGAGAGCGGCAAGAGGAGGGCAATGATAATGAGCCTACGCATTCAGAGGTCCGTAGCCAAACGGCGAACCAAGTTGGGGTTGGCGCTGGAAGAAGGCGCCAGGGAGATTCTCGCTCACGTGAAGGGAGAGAAGGTACTTCCTACCAGACGAATCTTGCTGCCGGAGGAAGTCGATGTGAAGCGCATCCGAGCGAAGGCGGGCATGTCGCAGGCGGAGTTTGCGCGCGCCTTTTGCATTAACCCACGGACGCTCCAGGAATGGGAGCAGGGCCGCAGAAAGCCGGATGCAACGACCCGTGCCTACCTTGCAGTAATCGCCAAGAATCGCGGGGCGGTGTTAGAGGCGCTGGCGCGGTAAGGTTTTGGAATCTGGCGCGGGAGCGTAAATGCGTCTGTGCCATTTCGCCGAGGGTCAGCGGACGGCGGTGCTGGCCGGACGGAATTGGCTTCGTTTCGTAAATGATCTTTATCGGGGTGTTGCTGGATCGGCCGGTGAAATTGGGTTCGTTTCGCAATGTTTCGTGTGAACGGGTGCAACGGGTCGGCGAGATGAGTTCGTGCCTGGGCATTGTGAAAGGTCATCGCGGAGAAACGATGGTTCGAGGTGCGTTCAGGGGTTCCGGGGTGCACAAGCGCTCCTCTTGGTTAGAGGGTAGCAGACGCCTGGAGCAATGAATTCACTATACCGAATTGATTCTGCGGCAGAAGAAAGTTGTAATGCGGTCCGCTCTCAATCGCGGAAGAGGGTTACGTCCCGTCTGTCACCATGTTCTCGTCACCATGTTCTCTTCGCTTGGTTGCGTTCAACTGAGATACGTCGATGAAGATTACAACCGCTTCGGATTGCCTACATCTTTCGACCGATATGAGGCTGTCTCGGTGAAAGTCGGGGAGCCGGATTCTTCTCTGTTTCAGATTCCTTCGGGCTACCGGAGAGTTGAGTCAATTTACAAGAAATGAGATTGAGGATGCTCATTCGCAGCGTGGCCGTCGCAGCCGTAATCGCAGTCGCCATTGTAATCGGTGCAGCATTTGGGCAAGCGGGTGGGACTGAATCCCGTAAAGTGCCGTCCGCCAGCCAAACCAGTTCAAAGCTAACGATCAAGGAAGCTCAGGAGTTGGTCTACTTCGCCCTACCACCGGCCACGAAGCGACTGCCTGGACTGGGACTGGAACCTTCCAAAGACGCCACTAGAGATTGTCTGACCTTCGATATCCTGTGGTCAAATCCCGGCCCCGGCAGTGCCCACGTCATGTTCTATACCGTCGATCTGCGGACAGGTGAACTATGGAGCGGAATACCGGGAGTATACACCCACATCGTCACAGACTCCATCATTAGAAGGCAGCGTGACATACGGAAGCGGCTTGGCGTGACGGAACAGGCGTATCGGGAGAGAATGGCGCATCCATGCTGTCAGTGATCGGGAAGAACACAATTTGGGCATTCGCCGCCGTGGTTACCATTCTCCCCGGCGTGATCTTCGGGCAGACCGTTCCACCCTCTGCGGCATTTCCGACCGGAGCAATGGTTGTGGAGAGTCGAGTGTTACCCGAATCGGCACAGGCGAATCGGGCGTTGGTTCTCTGGATGGAGCATCCTGAGAAACATCCTCGATTTGAAGAGAACTTCAAGCCGACACCGGATATGTACACATATTCCTGCCCCAGAAAGCCGGTGACAGACGGAACGTTGTCGACAATTCCCGACCTTTCTTGTCTGTGTCATTTGCGGCTACAGCTTCAGCACTTGGATGCCGGGGATCTTTTCGAAGTGACGGAGGTTCTCGGTCAGAACAGCATAGCCTTGCTCGATGGCAGCCGCGGCGATCAGCAGATCGTTAAACGGCAAGACGTTTCCTTTCGTCGCCTCCTGGCCTTCGATCTGTCCGACCAGGTAAGCGGTCTCAAGCGTGACGGGATGGAGAGGAATCAGGTTGACCAGTTCCTCGATGTACTCGCGGCGGCGCTGGCTCGCCTGCGCCGTCCTGGCCCGGTAGATGCCATGCACCAGTTCGGCCACCGTGACCGGTGAGAGCGAGACCTCGATTTCTCCGTGGGCAGTTTGGATGGCCTCGACCAGTCCGGGAACGGGAAGACCCTTTCGCTCGGCCGTGATGACGATGCTGGAGTCGAGCACTACTCCCAGGAGGGCGGATTCCATGGTTGCTGGTGGCTGGCGATGACAGCCTCTAAATCCTTTCCGAAGTCAGGATCGAGCGTGACGGTCGAGTTGCGTTCCTTGGCTTGCCGGAGGATCTCCGAGATGGGCCGCCCGCTTCGCCGCGGCGACCGGATCACCGCTACAGTGCGGTGGTCCTGCTCCACGATCACCTCGACGCCTGTCTGGACCTTGGCCAGCACGGCATGGATGTCGCGGGCGAGTTCAGCTTCGGTAATGCGGACTGATGCCATCGCTTCGATGATAGCGTTTATTCCGCCCCGTTGTCTTGCTAACATCCTGCGCCCAGCCTCTTTTTCCCCGTTGCTCAACGATGCTGCGGTTCGCCTAAGTCTTTGGTGGCGTAATCGGCCACAAATGGACCAGTGCTAGTACCGTGACCAAGTGATTTGGTGCTAGTGGAACTCCGCTCCCTTACGGTCGCGGCTCGGTGAGGAGGCGTGAGCGGCTGATAGACGGGTGTTCGTCAAAAGCACAAAATCATGCGGCCGGAGACCTAGACTAAGCGTAGGAGTCGTTGTCGTGGCGTACCCGGTTTCCCCCTACGTTGAAGAGCGGAACGGCGGCCTGTATGTGGCGGGAACGGGCGGTGACATCGGAGTCGAGATCTTCGTCCGCCAGGAAGAAGCCGGTCACGAGCGCTTACCGTCCATCTGCCGGCGCGCAGCCTCCAGACGGCACCGGAAAACGCCGGCTGAAAAGCCGGCGGCAGCCAGGATTGGCTGCCCCACAGAGCAGCACTCCATTACTGTCGCGGCTCGGATGGCGGCGTTTTCAACTTTCCGATGGCCTGTTCGATGCGGCGCAGGCAGGTCTCGCGGCCCAGCGCTTCGAGGGTTCCAAACAGCGGCGGAGCGGTCTTGCGGCCGCACACGGCGACGCGGATGGGCTCGAACATCTGGCCGGGCTTGATGCCTTGCTCGACCGCGGCGGCGCGCAAAGCGGCATCGAGCGAATCGTGCGCGAATTCTGCGGTGGCCAGCACGCCGGCGGCGCGCTCCAGCACTGCGAGCGCCAGCGCTCGATCACCCTTCTTGGGGATGAGCTCGGTGGAGTCGTAAGGCGCCAGGGTTTCGGCAAAGAAGAAATCGGCCACCGTGAGCGCGTCGGGGAGCAGCCGGATGCGCTCGCGAATCAGGTGCGTGATCTGCAACATCTTGGGCGGCTCGATGGAGTGGCCGGCGGCGCGCACGATGGGCAGCAGGCGCTCCGACAACTCTTCGGCCGGCATAGTGCGGATGTGCTCGGCGTTGAGCCACACCGCCTTGGGGTCGAACGGATCTTCTTCCTTGAAATTGACGACGGCGTTGGAGCGGTTGATGCCTTCGAGAGAGAACGCGTCGATCAATTCCTGGCGGGTCATCTGCTCGCGATCGTTCTTGGGAGACCAGCCCAGCAGCACGATGAAGTTGACGAAGGCGTCGGCCAGAAATCCGGCGTCGCGGTAGGTGGTGACGCTGACCACGGGGCCGTGGCGGCGCTTGGAGAGCTTGGTGCCGTCGGGCGCGACCAGCAGCGGCAGGTGCGCGAACTGCGGCGGCGCGGCGCCGGCGGCTTCGAAGATCAGAACGTGCTTGAAGGTGTTGGTGAGATGGTCCTGGCCGCGGATGATATGGCTGATGCGCAGGTCGGCGTCATCGGCGCAGGAGGCCAGGTGGTAGGTGGGCATGCCATCGCTGCGGACCAGCGCGAAATCTTCGATATCGGCGGTGGACTTAGCTTGATCGCCGTAGACGGCGTCGGCGAAACGAACCGTGTGTTGGGTGTCGCGCGGCACGCGGAAGCGCAAGGCGAAAGTTTCGCCGGCGGCGGCGCGGCGGTCGCTTTCCTCGCGCGGCAGGGCGCGCATGTCGGCGTTGAACAGCCAGGTGCCCTGCGCGCCGGATTTTTCGGACTCGCCCGTATGGGCCGGCGTGAAATCGCGATAGGCGAGCCCCTTTTGGAAGATGGCGTCGGCCACCTGGCGGTGCAGCGCGAGGCGCTCCGACTGGTGGTATTCCTCGTCCCAGCCGAGATCGAGCCAGCGCAATCCCTCATAGATGGAGGTGAGCGAGGCTTCGGTATTGCGCTCGACGTCGGTATCGTCGATGCGCAGGATCATAGTGCCGCCGTTGTGGCGGGCGTACAGCCAGTTAAAGATGAACGTGCGCGCGCTGCCAATGTGCAGGAAACCAGTAGGGGAAGGCGCGAAGCGGACTCTGAGCATGGGAAATGCCAGTATAACGCGAGTCGCAAAAGGGCTTGGCGACCCGGCAGGGCTCTTGGCCAGTTGACGCGAGCTATATTTGATTTGATGATGAGGTGAACATGGCATCGAGACAATCCATCCACCTCGGCCAGGTGCAGGAGAGCCTGCTGGTTCCGCTTTACGCCCGCGCGGTCGACTCTCTCAAGAAGCGTCCGATCCTGAATGATCCCAAGGCCGTCGAAATGGTCCAATCCATCGATTGGGACTTCCGAAGATTCAACCAAAGGCGGCGGGTGGTGGGGTGTACCTTGCGGACCGCGATGTTCGACGAGTGCGTCAAGGATTTTCTGAGCCGCCATCCGGAAGGCACTGTGGTCGAGATCGGCGCCGGACTCAACACCCGCTTCGAACGGCTCGACAATGGCACCCTGCATTGGTTCGACCTTGACCTTCCGGACGCCGTAGAACTGCGGCGGAAGTTTTTCATCGACAGCGGGCGGCGCGTGACTCTGGCCGGATCGATTCTCGATCCTGGTTGGATGGCCGCGGTGCGTCAGAGCCCCGGACCGTATTGCTTCGTCGCGGAGGCGGTATTCATCTACCTGACGGAGCAGGAGGTCAAGGCGGCCCTGGCACAGATCGCAGGCAACTTCCCGCGCGTAAGCATCGCCTTCGACACAACCACCCGCAGAGCGATAAACCATGAGAACAAAGACCACGCGCGCCGGAAATTAGCGGCCCGTTTCGCATGGGCGTGCGAAGACCCGAGGGAGATTGAGCGTTGGAAGATCGGATTGCGCCTGGTGGAATCCCGCACCCTGATGGACCTCCCCGATTCTTTGAGGTCACGCCTTTCCTTGCCGATGCGAGCCGCCGTTCGCGTCATTACCAAATTGTTTCCGGAGTTCACGAAGGTCTACCGGCTCAATGTGTTCACTGGACAGTCAGAAGCCTAATCGGCGACCGATTTCTGCTGCGCAACCCAGGCGTGAATCCGCCTGCTGAGGACGTCCAGCGGCAACGCACCTGCGCCTAACACTTCGTCGTGGAACGCCCGAAGGCTGAATTTCTCCTTCAGTTCATCCTTGGCGTATTGGCGAAGCTTCAGTATTTCCAATTGACCGATTTTATAACTCAGTGCCTGGCCTGGCCACACCATGTAACGGTCGGTCTCGGCCTGCACGGTGGGCTCGTCNNATCCTGGAAGAATCCGACTTCCTTCCCGAGGCTCTCGGCGTAGAGCGCCCAGCCCTCAATGTAGGCGCCGTAGAATTCCTGTTGGCGGAAGTGTGGCAGGCTGGGCAACTCCTGTGCAATGGCGATCTGCAGGTGATGGCCTGGTACGCCTTCGTGATAGGCGGTAGTCTCGACGTCCGTGAGCAAACGATTCTGGAAGTCGCCCGTCACCACCATCACGCGGCCGAGCCGGGAGCCGTCCGGTGTGCCCTGCTCGTAATGCGTGGAGGCCTCCTTCTCGCTAAACTCTTCCACCGGCTTTACCTCCACCTTGCCTTTTGGCAGACGGCCGAATAGTTCGGGCAGTTTGGAGTACATCTGGTCGATGTATTTGCTTGTGAGGTCCAGCAACTCCTGGCGCGAGTGGGCGTGCAGCTTCGGGTCAGCGGCGATGGCCGCATTGAAATCCTTCAGAGTTTTGTGGCCGAACTGCTCCGCCACGGCAAGCATACGCGCTTCAATCTCCGCCACCTGCGCGAGGCCAAGCGAGTGGATCTCCTCCGACCTGAGATTCGTCGTAGTGCTCTGCTTCACGTCGAAGGCATAGCGCGCCGCACCGTCCGGAAGAGCCCACTCGCCCGGTTCCGCGCGGCCCTTCGGAGCATACTCGCTGCGCACAAACCGGGCCAGCCGGGCAAACGCCGGTAACACGGAGTCGCGGATCACGCCGAGACCCTTCTGGCGCAAGTGCTGCTGGTCGGCTTCCGCGACGGTCTTGGGGAATTTGAGAAATGGCTGTGCGAACGGCGATTTTTCAGGCGCTTGCGTGGCAAGAGTGTCCATCTGATCCGCCACCTTATCCAGCAGGAAGCGCGGCTGCATCAGGCCGTCTGTCATCCCCTTGCGCATGAGAGCCATGGTCAGATCTATCGCCTTGGATGCTTGTGTCAGGCGTGAAATGTAATCGCGGTAGTCTTTCACGCCGTCAAAAGACATGTACGTTGCCAGCGTCGGTAAGAAGATATGGATGCCGTCCATCTGCGAAACCGGCATTTCCCAGCCCTTGAAACGCGCGCCCTCCAGTTGCATCCTGAGATCGCGCACCATCAACTCTTTGTTCAGCACTTCCTGGTCCGGGAAGCCAGTGCTGTCAACGGCCTCGAAGCGTGCCAGGAACTTGCGGGCTTCCCGCAGATCTTTCTCGACGGCTTTCTCGGAAGAGTCGCCGAGCTGGTCGTTAAACCGTTTGTCGCCCACGATGGTGGCGAAGACCGGCTGCGTGCGCATGGTGTATTCCCACCGCTCGGCCAGGAGGTCATCGAGTGCTTTGCGCCGCGTATCGAGGCCGGGCGACGATTGCCCTGCGCCGCATACACATAAAGGACCGAGCAGGCTGAGCGCCAGGATAACGCGCGACGAGCGAGTTCCGAACATCTTCTTTCCCTCCAAAAGCTCTTTCCCGGTCAGTTCTCAGTGGCAGTTTTCTCAATGTGGTCGATCACCAGCAGCGGCAGGGGCAGTTTGCGCGGCTCGAGTTTCAAGCCGAGATCTTGCACGATGTCGAACGCGCCAGAGTCGGCGGGTCCGGACGCCATCTCCGGAGGCACGGACGAACCGCTCGGCCCGCGCGCTGCCATCTGCTTGCCCATCTCCTGCATGATCCGGGTGAGTGACAGCATATACTCCCCCTTCAGGCCGGTCATGTCGACGACGGGCCGGTCTACGGCGCGGGAGAGCATATCGGAGTAAGCATCCAGCGTCATGGGCCTGGCGCCGGCTTTTACCGTGGGGTCATAATCCGTTGGCCGCGCCGTTATTTTCAAGCCGCCATTCTTCGTCACCACCAGCGCATACACCGGAAAGTCCTTGGTCTCGCGCCGGAGGGTGAGCTTGAAGCGCTCGGCCAGCAGCGTCTGCAGCATTTCGGGAATCTGATCGGGCGACGACCCCTGCGGCAGTTTGGCGATGATGTCAAACCGCTCGCTGCTCATCCACCCCGGTCCGGAGACCTGGAAGGTCCGGACGCGGTAGGCGCGGGAGACCAGGTCGGTCAACGTCATGGCGCCAAACTCCGCGCGCGCTCCATCGACCTTCAAGCCCAACTTCATCTGGCCCGAGTGGACCGCCTCCATGGTGTAGGGCGGAGCCTGCTTGATGGAGGCCACTTCGAAGGCGAGCGGGGACTGGCCCAGCGCGGTGGCGGCGGCCAGCAGGAACAGGCTGGCGATTGGAAGGATATCTCGCTTCATTTTCCCCTCTTTCCCGGTAGGATACTTCTCGACGTGTTGAGATTATAGCGGAATTGACGGGGCGGCTTTCCTCATGAAACCGCCTATTCACCGGCTGACGGACTCCTGCTCCGGATACCCCGAAATACCGCAGTGGCCCCTCTCGCCCGCCTGACGACCGCAGGCGAGCAGCGGCGCAAGAGCGGACGCAATACGCGCCAGACAATTCTCAGGCTCAGTTCTTGCGCGTGACGAGGATGCTATTCACGTCGAACGATCCGATCCAGGGAAAGCCCATCCAGAATTTCACTGCGCCGAACTGCCGGGCCAAGAAGAGTGGCGTCACGTTGAAGTCCAGGCTGCCCGAGGCGCCGGTGCCGTATAGGTTCATGTGTGCGGTGGCTGACGCAGCCGTGATATCCAGCGTAACGGCGAGGGTGAAGAACTGATCCCGCGGGAAAGCCCCGAAGACCGGTCCAGTATCGTTGATGCGCACCGTGTTGTTCTGCATGAAGTCCAGATGCAGAAATTCAGCGAAACCCGGCGCCGCCTGACCGGAGGTATCGAGTTCCACCGTTGCAAGGCCGCTACCGCTGGGGATGAAGAGCACCGCCAGGAGCGAGTACGAACCGTCGCCCGGAGACTGCGAGAGGCTGCACTGCATGGTCGTGATCGGGGCTGTCCGGGGGTCCCCGATGCGTTGAATCTGCGCCCAATTGCCCGTCGCGTTCGGCGGGGGAGAGACGATCACAACACTGCCCGGGGCGCCGCTGACGTCGATCGTTCCGGTCGACTGATTGTGCGATGGTGGCGTTCCAACCGCATTATTGAAGGACGACTGGAACAGGGTCGTAGAACCGCAACCCGTCAGCAGCAGCAGAAATCCGACGGAGCTGAGCCCGAGGATGCCCTTCAGACAGCTTGCGGGTGCTTGCGGGCAATCGCGTGCCGATACAATCGTGTCGAACCCGGTCCGCGCGTCGAATGAAGTTTGGGTCATGGGGACTCCTTTCCCACTCATTCGGAGTAAAGAGAGCATAACACTCCATGTCTGATCGCGTCAATGTACGTTTAGAGTCGGAAGTAGACACTACGCTCAGGAATCCGCACTCTTTCCCGGCAAACGAACGGTACCACAACTTTCATGCCCCACACCGCGGACGAAGTTCTATCGACTCTTGACACCGCCAGTTTAATCCGGGTAATATATTTTTATCAGGGTATAAGACGACGAGCGACGCTATGGCCGGCTATCATCCATCCACCTGCACCGCTTTCGCGCGCGCGAAGCGAATTGCCTCCGGCGACCTCCGAAAGGTCGCCGTGAAGGCGAAATCCGTTTGGGATCGCGACAAGTGGGCACAGGTGCTGATCTTCGATGACGCCAGCAGCCATCTGATTGAAGTTGACTTTCGCGGAACAGCCAACGACGTGGTGCGACGAATTACGGAACATTCGCCCGCCGCCATGCGCGCCAGCGAACCGCCTAAGCTGGAGAGCGATACGCGAGGTCCCGGCCGCCCGAAGCTTGGCGTTGTGGCCCGCGAGGTGACCCTGCTGCCGCGGCATTGGGAGTGGCTGGCGAGCCAGCCCGGAGGCGCCTCGGTCGCGCTGCGCAAGCTGGTGGAGCAGGCGCGAACGGCCAATCGGGGGAAAGATATTCTGCGGCGGGCTCAAGAGGCAGCTTACCGGTTCCTTTCTGCGATGGCGGGAAACGAGACAGGGTTTGAGGAAGCTATCCGAGCCCTGTTCGCAGGCAATCAAGAACGCTTCGGCGAATGCGTTCAAGCGTGGCCCAAGGATGTCCGGAACCATGCGAACAAGCTGGCAGCCGTGGTCTTCGCGCAGGCGGATCCCGCACCGGCGGCGCAGTGAAGTTTGAAGATCCCGTCCGACGGGATTACCGATCCGAAAGACGCGCTGAGCGTGATGGATTTCGAGGAAGCCGCGCGGCGTCAAGTGCCCATCGCACACTTCGCGTACATCGCCACGGGGGTGGACGATGACGCGACGCTCAAGGCCAATCGCGAGGGTTTCAGGAAAATCCAGTTGCGGCCGCGGCGGCTGGTGGATGTGAGCAAGGTGGACGCTTCGGTGGACTTGTTTACTTCTCGACGTGTTGAGATCATACCCCGGTTCACGCGCACGGGCCGGCGACCAGATCAGCGTTACGGTTTCGACACCACCCTCACGCCGGTGACGTAGTACTTCTCGCCTTCCACAACCACGACGGCCTCCAAATGGTCGCCCACGTGGAGTTTCGCCAGTTCGGAATCCGGCTTGACAGGATACTCCATGGTCATCGGTTCCATCCAGTCGCCAATCTTGCCGGCGGAAATTGTAGCAGTCTTAGCGGCGGGATCGAGCGCTCTTACCTCACCTTGCATGGGATAGCGTTTGGCCGTGTCCCGGGCGCTGCAACCGAGCAGGGCCAGGGCCAGAAATATCAAGCAGATTCCTTTTGTCATGGTTTCTTGCCGTCGCACGGCGTGGATGTCGCGGGCCAACTCGGCTTCGGTGTTGCGGACTGACGCCGTCGCTTTGATGATAGCGTCCATTTGGGGCTGACCAGTCTTACGTCCCGTTCCGGGGCTCTGTATTGTGGCGCGCCTTGATCCCGCACAGCTCGCGCAGGGCAGTTTAGTTTAGTGCAAGGCGGTTTCGGCAACGGCAAAGTTATCGCGAGATGACATTCAGGCCGGGGATCATCTGGAAGTGGCGCAAGTTCCGCGTGCCGACTGCGTAACCGAAGTGCAAAGCGGTAGCGCCGGTCAACAGGTCCGGGAATGGGATCACGCGGCCGTTCTGTTTCGCGTCGGCGTCGATTTTCGCCGCGGCCCGGGCCATTTCCTTGGTAAAAGGCTCGACCGGAATTGCGGCAAAAACGGTGTCCAGGTACTCCCGCCGCTTCATGACGGCGACAGGACGATAGTCTTGCTCCACGATCACCTCGACGCCTTCCTGGACCTTGGCCAGCACGGCGTGGATGTCGCGGGCGAGTTCGCCTTCAGTGATTCGGACCGTCATTCCACCTTCGATCATACCGGTTATGCCTCCTCTTTCTCCTGTTCTGGCCTCACCGTCGAGCGTCGCTTGTTGGCGGCCTGTGCACCAACCCCAAAAACAGCAAGGCCCGCTCCGGTGGCGCGGGCCTTGGTTCTAAGCGAATTGAAACTACCTGCGCGGATGCCTACGGCACCACCATGATCTGCGCCCGCGTGAAGCTGAACTTCTTCTCGGTGGGGTTCATGATGCTCACCTGGCATTCGTATCTTCCGGGCTGGAGCTTGGCGAGCGGTAGGGAGAAGCGGATGGGCAGGGCCTTGGTCTTCTTGTCCAACCCGTCCTTTACCACTAGCTGCTCGCTCTGGAAGGCCAGAGTCTTGCCGTGAAAGAAGCTGACGTTGGCCACTACCGGTTCCGTCGTTTCGGCCAGCGGCTCGTAGGTTTCCAGGTAGACGTACATTTCCTGGCTCTTCTTGAAGACGCGCGTCACGCTGGGAATCAGCTTCTGGTTGTCCTGCACCAGGGGATTTTCGGCGAGCAGCTTCTTATCCTTTTCGGCCGAGTACAGCGCTTGGTTTACGGGCTGGCGCTGGTTGCTCAGGATCACGGAGCTGGTGGCCAGGGTAGTCTGGTTAGTGGTCAGGTCGGGGATGACGAACTTCTTTTCGAAGGTCCCGATCATGCCGGTTTCATTGTCGCGGGCGAGGAATTTCAGCGAATAGGATCCCGGCGGCAGGGTAAAGCCGGTGTCGTAAGCGATGGAGCGCTTGGAAAGTTCGGCGGCGTTCTGGTCCTTGAGCTTGAGCTCCACGTAGTCGCGTACGTTGCCCTTGATGTCGCCCTTGGAATCCTTCACCTGTCCGATGAAATCGAGGCGGGTGGTCTCAGCGCCGCCGTGCATGGCCAGTTCCAGTTCGCTGCCGGGGATCTTGACTTCCACGGGAACGAAGTAGCTGTCGCGCGCCAGGCGGAAATAATCGATTTCGGCGACCACCGTAAGATCGGTGATGGGGTCGCCCAGCATCAGGGCTTCGGAGAGCTGGCGTTCCTTGTCCTCGGAGTCGAACTTTTTAAACTCCTTGCCGGCGAAGTAACCGTGGCGGTATTCCAGCTTGGCGGAGAGGTCCTTCTTGATCTTGAGGTCGATCTTGCGATAGTGGCCGTCGAGCGCGGTGTTGGTGCTGTAATAGCCGAGGATGTAGTAGCTGGAAATATCCTTCTGGGCCTGCACGATGCCGACGCCGAGATCGTTGTTATCGAGGAGGGCTTTGCCGCCGGTGTCGGCGGCCAGGGTAGTGAGGGTTTCCTGCTGGCTCTGGAAGCTGGCTTGGGCCGACCGCTGCGAGCTGCCGGTGAAGGCGCCCTGGCCGCTGGTGGCGCCCTTGGTGGCGTCGCCGAGCGGACCGGAGGCCACCAGGCCGCGCGCGTCGATGGGGTAGAAGGAGACGTTGGCTTTGATGGCGGCGTTTTCGGTAGCGGTCAATTGCGCCTGGTTGTTGCCGTTTTTGTCTTGGGTCAAACCGCTGGCGAAGTAGACCAGGGCTTTCTTTTCGGGGAGCGAGCCGAGCATTTTGGCGGCGGTTTCCAGGGCGGACAACTGACGGTCGGTGTTGAAGATGTTGAATTCGGAATCGTCGGCGCTGAAGGCGGCGCCGGTATCGGAGGCGGCATCGCTCGAGTCGGTGGTGTCGAAACCGGTGCCTTCGCCGACGGTGAGATTCTTGATGTCCTTGATGAGTTGGTCGCGGTCGTCGGTGAAGTCTCTGACTACCTTGACGTCGGCGGCAAAAGTCATGATGGCTACCAGATCCGAAGCGGTGATCTGGGTCTTTATGAACTTGACGGCGGAATCCTGGGCGCGGATCTGGTCCTGGATCGGCATGGAGGTCATGTCGAAGAACAAGACCATGAGGCGCTTGTCCTTGTACTTGACCTCGCCCGCTTGGGCCGGGGCGATCTGGTTCGACGTGACGGACTTGATTTCCAGTGTGGCGGGCGGGAGCGGTGCGGCGGCTTCGGGGCGCTTTTCCAGCGTGGCCGGAACTATGGCGATGGGATCCGACTTCAGCTCCTGGTATTCGGTGACCTTGATGACCTGGGGCTTGCCGTCTTCGGTGATGGCGAAATCGGCGGCTTTCAAGCCGGGTACGGGATTGCCGTTCTTGTCTTTGGCAAAGACGTCGACCACCACCAATTGCACTGTGTCGGTGAAGCTGTAGACCTTCTTGGCTCCGGCCGGGCCTGCCGTGCCCTTCTTCTGCGCCGCCGATTTCGCGGCGGATTTCTGCGGCGCGGCGGGCGGCTGGGTGGCGACCTGCTGCGCGGAGGCAACCAGCAGCGCGGCAAGAATGGTGAAGAGTGTAGCTCGCATTAGAAATTAAACCTCATGGTGGCGGTGACGGACCGCATCGCGACGTAATTGCTGGGCAATCCGAACTGCAAAGGACTGGCGGCGTTGATGTACCAACTGGAAACGTTGGGGTGGTTCAGCGGGTTTTGCGACTGCAGGCTGAATGTCAGGTTCTTGCGATCGGCCAGGCGGAAAGTGCGGCTGGCGTTGGCGCTCATGGTGAACTGTCCGGGGCCGGTCAGCGCATCGCGGCCGATATTGCCGTACTGGCCGGGGGGCGGCGTCACGAAGGCGTTCTTATTCAGAACACCGTCGAGATAAGCCGGCTGGCCATTGTAGTAGGCCCGGATGTTGGCCTGTGCGGTTCCGCCGCCCAATAGCTGTCCGGCGGTGGGAGTGATGGGTGCTCCGCTGGACACGGTCATGTTGGTAGTGAGCATCCAGTCTTTGAGAAGGACGCCCTTCCATCCGTTGATGAGGGCGCCTCCGCGCGTGCCGACGCCCGTGGAGTAATTGAGGGATCCGTTGAAGCTCTGGTGGCGGACGCCCGCGGTGGGGCCGCGCTCATCGGTCAGGTCCAGCCAGTTCTGGGCGATGCCGCCGGGGGCGTCATCGATGCTCTTGGTGAGCGAGTAGCTGAGGTTCCATCCGAGACCGCCGCGCGTCCGGCGGTTCAACTGGGCCTGAACCGAGTTGTAGTTGCTGTCTCCGTTGGAAGTCGCGTAGGTGTAACCGGCCGGGCAGGTGAAGCC
>PLZX01000279.1:20853-22510 GCA_003152325.1 Bryobacterales bacterium
GCCAGGCTGAGGCCGTTCTGCAGAGTGGCGTGGCAGTTATTGGGGAGGAGGAATTCGGTGGCGAACGGCGATTGCGCATCCAACTGACCGATCAGATTGGAGTAGACCGATGGTGAGAATTGTATGCCGTATCCGCCGCGAACCACAGTAGAGTGCTTGGCGAACGGCTTCCAGGCAAAGCCGAGGCGCGGCGAAAAATCGGTCTTCTGGCCGGTGAGCATGGAATTGTTGTAGTGGATGCCCGTGACGGGACCGATGGCTCCGGCCACTACCGCCAGGCCGGTTGCCGGCAGAGCTTTGTACACGTTGGTCGGGATGGCGAAATTAGCGGGCAGATCGATGGTGGCCAGGCGATTATACAATTCCGTGCTAGGCGCCTGGTAATCCCACCGCACGCCCAGACTGACCGAGAGTGTGGGGCGGAGTTGCCACTGGTCGTTGGCGAAGACGTCGTAGACATTGGTCCGCAGGTAGCGGTCGCCGCCGCTCGGGGTGTTCTGCGCGTTGAGCAGGGTCTGCAGGGTGGAACCGGTGGCCGTGCCCAGCGCCGCGGCTTGCGCATTGCTCAGGGAGTTGGCGACGTTGAGAGCCATGGTGTCCGGAGAGCCGATTAGGAAATCGGCCAAATCATACCCGCTGGAATTGGAGGCGACGCCGTTCAGAGCGGTGGCCGCTCCGGTGAAACTGTAATTGCCGCGCGGGTTGTTCTGCTGCAGATAATTGGCCTGGCGCCGGCTGAAATCCCCGCCGAATTGGAATTGGTGCGCGCCTTTCACCCAGAGCACGGTTTCACCGGCCGCGCTGGTCTGCGGATGGAGGTAATTCGCGTTCCTGTCGGACAGCCCGAGGATGCCGCTCGAGAAACCAAGACTGGGAGGCCCCCAGTTGAGGGGGAGCTGGTCCGTGCCGGCGATGCCGAGGTTCCCCTCGACGTTGGCGACGTTGGCCCAATACGGTGTGCCGAGCGCGGTGCTCTTGCTGTAGGTGTACCGCGTGGTGGCAATCACGTGCAGGTTGAAATGGTAAATGTAGTTCGCATTGGCGTTGATGCCGTTGTTGGTTTGCAGGTCGTGCCAGCCGGGAACGGTGGCGGCGAAAACGCTGGGCTGCGTGCTGTTGCTGCGCTGGTACTGCAGACCGCCATTCACCTGGTTCTTCGCATTGAAGGTGTAGCTCAGGCGGGCATTGATGTTGTCCGAGTTGGTGGCGCCGGAGGCCGAGGAAGAGTAGTTCAGTGGCCGATTGGCGGTGCCGCCGGTGAAATTCGGTTCGGGATAGTACTTCAGCAGCGCCGTGGCGACGGAACTGATGCTGGCGAGCGGGATCTGGTTGTTGGGAATCGGCGTCGAGCCGTTGTACAGCGTGACGGGCAGTCCGTTGGAGCCGGTCACGCCGGCAAAATTCCCGGCTTTTTCGGCGTCGGTGGGCACCAGGTAGCTGTAGGTGGTCCCGGTGCGGGCACGGCCCAAGGTGTAGTTAATGGTGAAGGTGCCTTTGTTGCTGGTCAGCAGATGCGGAATCTTGAGCGGGCCGCCGGCGGTCAGGGTGGACCGCAGGCTCTGCGCATTGGGCTTGGAGATTTGCTGGCCGGTGACGGAATAGGAGCGCGCGTTGAGCGCGGAATTGGTCAGAATGCCGCTGGCGCTGAAGTTGTAGC
>PLZX01000193.1 GCA_003152325.1 Bryobacterales bacterium
AGCGGAGCATACAGGCAGGTGATGCTTAGCGTGATGACCATGGCGTCCGCTGCCTCGAGGCCTTGTTCCGGGCGAAGCAAATGGCCGACATGACTGAGGGCCTGATCGCTGCCGCCGTGCCGTTCGGCAGCCATCCTCAACCCCATTTCGATTTGATCGAATCTCTGCGTAGCATGAATCTGTAGCATCGGGTTCACCTCATTGCATGCGCCAGCCGCACGGATTCGGCGACGCTCTGGGCAACGTCCATGGTGGAGGCGCTGCCGCCGAGATCGTAGGTGCGAGCCGCGCCCCGTTCCACCACATCGGCCACGGCCCTCTCGATATTGCTCGCAATCTCCCGCTCGCCCAGCCACTCCACCATCATCTTGGCGGCAAGTATGGCTGCCAGCGGGTTGACCTTGTTCTGCCCGGCATATTTGGGAGCAGAACCATGTGTGGGTTCGAAGACCGCGTATTTCTCGCCAATATTGCCGCTGTAGCCGAACCCCATGCCACCGATCAGTTGGGAGCAGAGGTCCGACAAAATGTCACCGAACAGGTTGGTGGTGACGATCACGTCATAGTTCAGCGGGTTTTTCAGCAGCCACATGCACATGGCATCTATGTTGGCGGTATCGAACTCGATGTCCGGGTAGCACGCCGCAACCTCGCGGGCAGCTTCCAGAAACACGCCGCAGGTGGCGCGAAGGACGTTCGCCTTGTGAACCGCAGTCACCTTGCGGCGCCCGTTTTTCATGGCGTACTGGAATGCCGCTTCCACGATGCGGCGCGACGCGTCACGCGTAATGCTGCGGATGGAAATGGCCGCATCGGGCGGGAGCGCCTGGATTGCCGGGATCGCCAGGAGCGCTTCCGGCATTTTGGGAAACTCCACGCCGATGTACATCCCTTCGGTGTTTTCCCGGAAAATCACGAGGTCGATATGGTCGCGGTAGTTCAGCGGATTTCCAGGGAACGCGCGGCAGGGGCGGAGACAGATGTAGAGGTCGAGCAATTGGCGCATGCGGACGATGGGGCTGCGGTAGGTCAGCCCTCGCGTCTGAAGCTCCGGCGCGAGTTCCCGAACGGCTTCCAGCGCCGGCTTGGAGGTAATCGCTCCGAAGAAAGCGCAATCGGTGTTATGCAGCAGGTCGAGGGTGCGCGCAGGCAGCGCCTCGCCCTCCGTGCGCCAGAACTCCCAGCCGATATCGCCGTGGATGTAGTCTGCCTGGAAGCCGGCTGCATCCAGCACCAGGCGAGCGGCGTCGCAGACCTCCGGGCCGATGCCATCGCCCGGCAGCCAGGCTATACGGTAGTGAGACACGAATCCCTCCTTTGCCCTTGGTATTTGGCCTTCAGATGGGGAATGAGGCCTCCCGCCGCCAGCAGTTCCACGGCGCGCGGGTCCAGCGAGGCGGACGGGAAGACGCGGTCTTGCGTCAGGTTGTGAATCTCGCCGGCCGCCAGATCGATTTCCAACTCGTCTCCGGCGGAACCAACGGCAGCCCCTTCCGGTGACACGACGGCGGCCAATCCCAGGTTCATCGCGTTCCGGAAGAAGATGCGCGCGAAGGATGCGGCGATCACCGCGCCGGCGCCGGCGAACTTCAGGGCGGCAGCGGCCTGCTCACGGCTGGAGCCGCAACCAAAGTTCCTGCCGGCCACGATGAAGTCGCCCTGCTGAAGCCCCGCCCGGATCTCCGGGTAAGCCATCTCAAACAAATGTTCGGCGGTCTTCTCGCGGTCCGTGATGTTCAGGTACCGGCCGGGGTAAATGAGGTCGGTATCGATGTTGTCTCCCAGCACGGCCCGGATGCGGCCCCGCAGCTTCAAACTTCCAACAGGCATGGTGCACTCTCCTGAACGATGGATTCCGGGTGCGCGAGCTTCCCCGCAATGGCCGAAGCGGCTACCACCGCTGGGCTGGCCAGATAGACAAACGAGTCCTTGCTGCCCATCCGGCCGAGAAAATTGCGGTTGGTGGATGAGACACAGGATTCACCGGCTGCCAGAATGCCCTGATGCACCCCGACGCAGGGACCGCAGCCGGGCGGGTTGATCATGGCCCCGGCCGCCATCAGGGTCTCCAGGTAGCCCAGCCGCATGGCCTCGCGATATACCCGCTGCGAGGCGGGGATGACGATGAGCCGTGTGCGCGGGTGGACCAAGCGCCCGGCGACGATGCGCGCAGCCACTTCCAGATCCTCCAGCCGGCCGTTGGTGCAGGAGCCGAGGACGGCCTGGTGCACTGGCACGTCGCCGAGGGCGGAGAGCGGCTGCACGCGGTCCACCGCATGAGGGCAGGCGATTTGCGGCTCCCACAGGTCTTCGCCCACATCCAGGCGAATGACCTGCTCGTAGCAGGCGTCCGGATCCGCCGCGATCATCTCCAGCTTCCCTGCGACCCGCGGCCGCAGATAGTCCAACAGGATTTCATCGACGGGCGTAAACGCCACCTTGGCGCCCATCTCCATAGCGAGGTTGGAGAGCACCATGCGGGAAGCTACGCTCATGCGACGGATGGCGGGGCCATCGAACTCCACGGCCCGATAGTCGGCGCCGGCGGCGCCCAGTTTGCCGATGAGATGGAGGATGAGGTCCTTGGCGGAAATCCAGGGCCGGAAGTCGCCCTCGGCTATGACCCGGAGAGTGGCGGGAACCTTGAACCAGAGCGCGCCTTCCGTCCAAACGCCGGCCATTTCGGTGGCGCCGATGCCGGTGGCGAAGGCGCCAAATGCCCCGTGGGTGGTGGTGTGGGAATCCGTGCCGACAATCACCATTCCGGGCCGCACGTGGCCTTCCTCCGGCAGCACCTGGTGACAGATGCCGCCGCGGCCGACATCATAGAAGTGCTCGATGGCCTGAGCCGCGACGAATTCCCGTACGGCTTTATGTGTGGTAGCGGTCCTCTCGGATTCGGCAGGCACGCGGTGGTCGAAGACGATGACAATCTTCGACGGGTCCCACACGCGGTCCACGCCGATTTCCAGAAAGCTCTTGCGGACCAGATCGGCATTCTCGTGGCTCATGGCAAGGTCCACGCGCGCGACCACGATCTGGTCTGGAAATACGCGCTCAAGCCCCGAAGCGCGGGCCAGAATCTTTTCGGCTAACGTCATACCCACGGCAGTTCCTCCCGAATTACCGGCTCGCCGCCGCCGGCGATGGCAGGTACTCGTGTTCCATGGCCCGGTATTCCGGAAGGCCGACGAAAGCCGTATATTCCCGAAAGCCCGTGAGCCAGTGCGTTTCACCGGCCAGGATGCCGCTTGGGGAAGCGTGCAGCGCGGTGAAGAATTCCTTCAGAGCTTTGTGCATGACAAAAATGGATGCGACCGGGATGCTGACGCGGGCCACACCCAGGGNNCCATGGATCTCACGCACCGCGCGCTCGATGTCGGCACGTGTGCCGATGCCATCCAGGAACACCAGGTCGGCGCCCGAATCCAGGTAAAGGTTGGCCCGAAGAATGGCTTCCCGAAGTCCATGGACGCTGTAGGAATCGGTACGGGCATTAATCACGATGTCCTGGCCGAGGCGCCGGCGCACATCGACCATGGCCCTGACCTTGCCCGCCATTTCTTCGGCGGGAATCACCTGCTTGCCCTCCATGTGACCGCAGCGCTTGGGGAAGATCTGATCTTCGACGTTGACTCCAGCGACCCCCATCTCGATGAGGTGTTCGGTGATGGAGGCGGCGTTCAGGGCGTTTCCGCCGCCCGTATCGATGTCGGCCATCACCGGTATCGATGCGGCGCGTGTGATGTGCCCGGTGATGTCGAGAATGTCTTTCATATCGACCAGACCGACATCCGGCTTGCCGAGCAGGCTCCCGGCAAGACCGAAGCCGCTGACCTGGACAGCTTCGAATCCGGCACTTTCGATGATTTTGGCGCTCAGCGCATCGTGGCAACCTGGCACCACCAGGGCCTTCCTGCGTTGCAATGCCGTGCGAAGAACGGAAGCTCGATCGCTCACAGGCTGGGCTTCTCCTTGGCAGCCCATTCCACCTATAGCAGATTTCGGATGCCAATGTCTTCTATGGCGCCTACCGGGAATTATCCGCAGTTGCGGCAGACGATGGCCGCCAGCAGAAGGCTCTGGAATCAGAGGAGCTTTGCGCAGGCACCTGGATTACAGAAAAGTCATCTTGCGGCGCAGGCAGATGCGGCACGCCTGTCTTAGAGTCGCGCAGCGTTTACCGATTCTCGGCGTGAGCGCTTCGAACTCGTTTCGGGTCGGTCGACGGCGTGCTCGGCAACGCCCGGCGGCCACCTTGCGCGCGACAAGTTTGCCGCGTACGAGGAAGTCCCTCAACAGGGTGACTGAACCAGTTTTCTGGTAGCAACCCTGGTAGCAACGCCGTTCGTCCAGCACCGTCTACAGGCGTTTTCGCAGTCTAGATGCGTCTCTAAATCACTGATAATAAACAAGGACGACTTCTGTGGACACTACCCACTGGAATTTGTAATCAGAGGGCCGGGGATTCGAATCCCTCCGCCGGCTCTATGAATCCCTTGCTTCCCTAATCCTCTCGGATTTCGTCGAGAAACTCCACATCTAAAAAATCAACAGGTGGTGATAGAATCTTACCCAAGAAAGCTGGGTGCTGCTGTGACTGTAAGTCGAGGGCAACGTGTGCCGACGTTTGTCGGCGCTTCACTTCTGATTGTTTTCCAGGCTTTGGCCGCGGACGGAGGGAGCGATGGGCCAAAGGTTGCCATCCAACCGCGCGCCACGCAAGAGTTGGCCGCGGCGGGGGGAAGGCTGCGCGTGGATTCCAACCTGGTGCTGATTCCGGTAAGCGTGACCGATCCGAAGAATCGCCTGGTGACAGGGCTGGTCCCGGATCAGTTCCGGGTGTTCGAAGGCAAGGCCGAACAGAAAGTGCTGCATTGTTCCAGCAACGACGCACCGCTTTCGGTGGGGATTGTGTTCGATTCGAGCGGCAGCATGGCCGGCAAACTGGTTAAGGCTCGCGAGGCCGTGGCGCAGTTTCTTCAGACCGCGAACCCGGACGATGAGTTCTTTCTGGTGAACTTCAGCAGCAAGGCGGAACTGGTGGTTCCGTTCACCACGAGCACGGACGACATTCAACACCGGTTGATGTCGGCGCAGTCCCAAGGCAGGACGGCGCTGCTGGATGCGGTCTACCTGGCGCTGCACTATTTAAAGAACGCCAAGAACCCGCGGCGGGCGCTGCTGGTGATTTCCGACGGCGGGGACAACGACAGCCGCTACACGGAAGCCGAAATCAAGAATGAAGTTCGCGAGAGCGATGCGTGGATCTACGCGATCGGCATTTACGACGGGCATCTGCAGACGTTTCCGGAAGAGGATCGCGGGGGGCCGAAGCTGCTGACCGATCTGGCGGAAGAGAGCGGCGGCCGGCATCTGGCGGTGCACAGCGCGAGCGAATTGCCGGAGGCGGCGGAAAAGGTGGGGATGGAACTGCGGAACCAGTATATTCTGGCCTATAGTCCGGCGAATGCGGAACGCGATGGCAAGTATCGCCGCGTGCAGGTGAAAATGGCGAACCGCAGCGATCTGCATTTGACGTGGAAACACGGGTATTACGCGCCGGAGTAGTAAACCCCCTCCAAGCAAACCGGGGACAAGCACGCAGTTTCGCAAAGGCAACGAAATTCGAGCCAGTCCCCGCTTTGCGGGTTCCTGCCTCCCCGCGGCAGACTAGAAGTAGAACGCCTGCATCTGCACGGTTACTTCATTGCTGGGCCGGATGGGCGAGCCATTCTGCGGCTGGGCGCGGAGACACTGGAACGTAAACTTCAGGTTCTGACCGCGGATGTAGTAATTGGCGCCGAAACCGACACGGTTGATGTCCTTGGTGTTGTTCACGGCCGCGACGAAGCGTTGGGTCTCCCAGCGGAAGAAGGGCTGGACCTTGGCCTGGTGAATATAATAGTCAAACTCGCCGAGAAAGTTGTTCTGGTCGGGGATGGCGGTGAACTTTTGCCGGCCGTCGAAGTGAAGGAACTGGAGGTTGAAACCAACTTCATCAGTGCCGTTGACGGGAGTGTCGCTGGCGATGTTGGCGGATTCGGAGCGGTAGCTGCTCTGCTTCTCGCCGGCTACGTCGATGGCCAGGATCTTGCGCTTGCCGAGGGCCGTGCCGGCGTAGGCGTATTCTTTCTCGGGAGAGAAGAAGTCATATTGCAGATAGAGGGCCGGGCGGAGGGAATTGCGCCCGTTAGGGTCGCGCTCCCCTTCAAAGATGCCGCCGCGATACTGGAGGTGGTCTTTGAAGAAGTAGCCCCTGGCCTGGAAGCCCATATCGCGCAAACCAGACTGCTGCAAGGCGGAGTTGCTGACGGTGGAGACGGCGCTGACATCGAGGGAATAGTAGCTGAAGGGGGACTGTAGGTTCTGGCGCGAACTGGGCATCAGCATTTCACCGCCGGCGAGTTGAAAATAGTTATTCACCTTGTATTCCATATAGGCGTCCTGCAGGATAAAGCCGGAGGCCAGGTTCTTGGGGGTAAGGCCAAGTTTGGGATCGTCGGTGTCGACGAAGAAGGTGATGTTGGAGCCGATGTTGCCTCCAATCAGGATACGGGCTCGGCGGAGCTCGAAATTCTGTTGATAGCCCTGGTTGCCGGCGGTGGCGGCAGTGGCATCCTGCAGCCAGTCGGCCCAGAACTGGCCCGCAAAGCCGAACTTGATCGTTACATCTTCATTTTTAATCTGGAGTTGTGCCGAAGCAGGCGCGGGGACGGGCGCGAGCATCAGGGCGCAAGCCATTGCGCTGAGCAGCGAACGGCGGAAGAGAAGATTGGACATGCTTTGCAAGCCGTGCTCACTTCGTCACCACCGGAATCATCCACGGGAATACATAAGCCATGAGAAACACCACGACGCCCACCAGCGAGGCAAGCACGATGCTGTGGAGGAAGACATAGCGCAGAATGCTTCCTTCGTTGCCCTGCTGCCCGGTAGCGACGCCTGCCACCACAATGCTTTGGGCGTCGATCATCTTGCCCATGACCCCGCCGGCGCTGTTGGCCGCGGCCGCGAGCACGGGCGCCACACCTACTTGTCGGGCGGTAATCTGCTGCAGACCGCCGAACAAAACGTTGGAAGAAGTATCGCTGCCGGTCAAGGCCACGCCGAGCCAGCCGAGGAGCGGGGAGAAAAACGGGAAGAGGACGCCGGTGGAAGCAAAGGCGAGACCCATGGTGGCGTCGAGGCCGGCATAGCGGGTGGAAAAGCCCAACGCGAGCATGGCGCCGATAGTGAGCAGCGACTTTCTGATCCGCAGGAGCGTTCCCGCAAAAACTCCGAGGAGTTTGAGCGGGGTGAAGCCCAACAACAATCCACTGATGCCCCCGGCCAACAGGAGGCTGGTGCCGGTGGCCGAGGCCCAGTTGAAGACGAAAATGGCCGGCTCGGCGGCCGCCTTGGCGACTACCGGCGGCGTGCGAGTGACTGCCTTGTGAAGTCCCGGGACCGCGATGCTGATGGAGGAGACACCGCTGAGGAAGTTGGGGTGGCCGGCGGACCCACCGTTCAGAAAAGTTTTTACCGGGGTGAGTCCCCAGGCGAATACGAACCAGAGAGAGCAGAATCCAGGGCATCCAGGCTTTGAGCTTGCGGCCGCCGGCATGGACGCGGCGGTTGGCATGTTCGGTGGCGCGTGCGCCGGCGTCTTCGTGCTCAAAGGACCAGATGGAGGCCGGTTGCCAGAACTTGAGCAGAACGATGAGCGCCAGGATGGAGACGATGGAGGCGCCGATGGCCGCGAGCGAGGGTCCGATGTAGTTGCTGATGGCGAACTGAGTGGCGCCGAAGGCGATGCCGACCGTGAGACAGGCCGGCCAGACTTCCATCATTTGCTTGCGCCCGCACATGGTCCAAACAACCCAGAACGGAACCGCGACGCAGAACAGCACCAGGATGCGGCCGACCATGGCGCTCAGCAGGTCCACGGGTAAGCCGGTGACGGTGGCGAGGGTAATGACGGGAATCCCCAACGCTCCGAAGGCCACCGGGGCGGTGTTGGCGATGAGAGCCACTCCAGCGGCCTGGAGCGGCCGGAAACCGAGCCCGATGAGCATGGCGGCGCAAATGGCGACTGGGGTTCCGAAGCCGGCGGCGCCTTCAATAAAGGCTCCAAAGCAGAAGGCGATCAGGAGCACTTGCAGGCGACGGTCGCTGCCTACGCCGGCGATGATGTCTTTGACGACCTCGAAATCGCCGGACTTGACGGTCACGTCATACAAGAAGATGGCGCCCAGGACGATCCAGCCGATGGGGAAGAGCCCGTAAGCAGCTCCCATGAGGGCGGCGGAGACGGCGAGTTGGGCCGGCATGCCGAAGACCAGGATGGCGACGCCAAGCGAAGCGGCCAATCCGGACAAGGCAGCCCAGTGAGCCATTACATGGCCGAACGCGAGAAGCCCGAGCAGAACGATAACCGGAAGGGCTGCCACGAGAGCGGACAGCGCGAGGCTGCCAGCTACCGGGGCATAAACTTGAGTCCACGTAAGCATTTAAGACCTAAACTCCCTGATCGAATCGTCCGGTGATGGCCCAAAACAGAGGGTTGCGAAGCACGAAAAAATCTTCAAAGGCGGGATCGGACGGCGCGGTCACGGTAACACACCGAGAAGGCTCTCAGGTATAACACGGATATAACATACCGTAAGATACCCGGCGAAGGGTCGGCGATTCCCTGTTACTTCTCTTCGCGAATCTGCTGGCTCAAGTACCGTTCGTAACCGATTTCCTTGATCTGGTGGATCTGGGCCTCCAACCAATCGACGTGGCTCTCTTCGTCTTTCAGAAGGCGCTCAAAGAGCTCGCGCGACGCGTTGTCACCCTCGTCCCGCGAGATCTGGATCGATTTGTTGTACGCGGCGACGGCGTTGATTTCCAGTTTGAGATCGCTCTCGATCTGCTCCTTCACATTGGTACCGACAGTGAGGTGCAATAGTTCGGTCAAATTCGGCGCGCCATCGAGGAAGAGGATGCGCTCGATGAGCATTTCGGCGTGCTTCATCTCGTCGATGGACTGCTTCTTGATGAAGCTGCCGAGTTTGTCGTATTTCCAGTTCTCGCACATTTCGGCGTGGAGGAAGTACTGGTTGATGGCCGTCAATTCTTCTTTCAAAGCGGCGTTGAGCTCAGCGATTACTTTTGGATTGCCTTTCATAATGCCTGGATTGTAAGCCGTTTGCACCGGGCCGGGCAAGGGGGATTGTCAGTGTTGCCCGGAAACGTCCTGGGTGGTGGGGAGCTTCGAGGCGTCCCAGCCGCCGCCCAAGGCCTGGATGAGTTGCACTGTAGCGGTCATGCGGCGGGTCAGGAGATCGACGGCGGCCCTCTCGTTCTGGACGGCGATGGTCTGGGTGGTAATGACTTGCAGGTAGTTGACCGTGCCTCCCTTGTATTGCTCGGTGGAGACCAGCAGGGAGCGCTGGGCGGATTTGACGGCCTGATCGAGCGTGCCAGCCTCGGATTCCAGAATGCGCAGGGCCGAGAGGTTGTCTTCCACCTGCTGGAAGGCGGTGAGGACGGTCTGGCGATAGTTGGCGGCGGTCGCATCGTACTGGGCCTCGACCGATGCGAGTTGCCCACGGCGCTTGCCGGCGTCGAAGAGGGTCTGGACGAGTTGCGGACCGATGGACCAGAAGCGGCTCGGGAAGGTGAGCCAGTTGAGGAAACTGGTGCTTTGCAATCCGACGGAGGCCGCCAATGTCAGAGTGGGATAGAAGGCGGCTTTGGCGATTCCGATTTGTTCATTGGCGGCAGCGACCTGGCACTCGTTTTCGGCAATATCGGGACGCCGTTCCAGCAAGGCGGATGGGACGCCGACGGGAATGGGCGGCGGCGCGGATGTCAGAATCATGGAAGGTATGGTGAGTTCGGCGGGCGCTTTGCCGATCAGGATGGCGATGGCGTGCTCCAATTGGGCGCGCGCCACCCCCAGGTCGGTCAATTCCACCTGGGTGGTGTAGAGCTGGGTCTCGGCCTGGGCGACGTCGCTATCGGAGGCAATGCCGCCTTCGAAACGATTCTTGGTGAGCGTCAGGTATTCCTTGTAGGAGTTGACGGTTTCGTCGAGCAGTTTGGCGTCGCCATCCAATCCGTGGAGTTGAAAATAGTCGGACGCCAATTCGGTTTGATAGAGCAGGCGCGCATTCTCCAACTGGGCGTTGGCGGCCTGCGCCAGGTCGGCATTCGCGGCGACAGCGCGGTGGAGCCTGCCCCAGATGTCGGCGGTGTACGTGGCGTCCACCGGTAGGTTGTAGGTGCCGATGGGGCCGGTTGCTCCCGCGCGGGAACTGCCGACGCGGTTGGAGGCTTCCGATCCGGTGACCGAGGGCGAGGTTGTGACGGTGGGAGACAGAGCCGAGCGGGCGACGCGCACGGCGGCTTTGGCGACGCGGTAATTCGCCTCAGCAGACAGGAGATTCTGGTTGGAAACGTTGACTTGCTCTTCGAGCGCATTGAGCGCCGGGTCATTGAATACTTCCCACCACTTTCCGCGGAGGATTCCATCGGACGGCTGAGCTTGCTTCCAGCCTGCGGGCGGCTCTTCCTTGAAGGCCGGAGAGACGGCGGCGGTGGGCTTCTGGTAGGGCGGCAGTTTCAAGCAGGCCCCGCAGAAGAGCGCTGCGGCGGCGAGTGAGGGGAGCAGGAAGTTTCGCTGGATCATGGGTCAGACCTCGGAGCCAAGCGGCGCGGCATGGCTGCGATCGACACCGCGAACGCGATCCCGCCATTGCTGAAGGCGGTCGAAGAATAGGTAGACCACCGGAGTGGTGTAGAGCGTCAAGACCTGGCTGACAATCAGGCCGCCGATGATGGTGATACCCAACGGCCGGCGCAGTTCGGAACCCGTTCCCTTGCCAAGGGCCAGCGGCAAAGCGCCCAGCATGGCGGCCATGGTGGTCATCAGAATGGGGCGGAAGCGCAGCAGGCAGGCTTCGTAAATGGCGTCGTGGGGGCTTTTCTGTTCCTCGCGCTCGGCGGCAATCGCGAAATCCACCATCAGGATGCCGTTTTTCTTCACCAGGCCGATTAAGAGAATGATGCCGATGGTGGCGATGACGCTGAGATCGGTTTTGGTGAACTTGAGCGCCAGCAGAGCGCCGACGCCGGCCGAGGGCAGGGTGGAAAGAATGGTGATGGGGTGAATATAGCTTTCATACAGGATGCCGAGGACGAGATAGACGGTGACGAGCGCAGCGGCGATGAGGATGGGTTCGCTGCGGAGCGAATCCTGATAGGCCTGCGCGGTGCCGGCATAACCGGTTTGAACGGTGGGTGGCAGGCCGATGGATTGGGCCGAGGCGGTGATGGCCTCCACCGCGTCGCTCAGCGCTACACCGGGTTGGAGATTAAAGGAAAGGGTGACGGCCGGGAAGAGGCCCTGGTGGCTGACGGAGAGCGGCGCAACTGCCGGCCCGAAATGGGCAAAGGCGTTGAGAGGCACCTCCTGACCGGCGGGGGACCGGACCCAGAGTTGGCGCAGGATGTCGGGATTCTGCCAGTACTCGGGAGCGGCCTCCATGACGACGTGGTACTGATTGAGGCTCTTGTACATGGTGGAGACTTGACGCTGGCCGAAGGCGTCGTAGAGGGTGTCGTCGATCAATTGCGGGGAGATGCCGAAGCGCGCGGCGGTGGAGCGATCGTACTGAACGAGGGATTGCAGGCCGCGATTCTGCTGGTCACTGCTGACATCGGCGATGAGATGGATGCCACGCAACTGCTGGAGCATGCGGGGGCCGTAGGCAGTGAGGTCGGAGAGGTTATCGCCGCGCATGGTGAATTGATATTGAGCGTTGGACTGCCGGCCGCCGACGCGGATATCCTGAGCGGCCTGGAGATAGAGGGTTGCGCCGGGCACGCGAGCGAGTTTGGGACGGAGACGGTTGATGATGAGGTCGGCGGTGATTTTGCGATCGGCCAGCGGCTTGAGGGAGATGAACATGCGGGCGGTGTTGGCGGCGCCGCCACCGCCGCCACCGCCGCCGGTGAATCCGTTTACAGTGTCCACGCCGGGATCGGCGGCAACAATGTTAACCATTTGCAGGAGAATCTTGTTCATGGCCTGGAAGGAAGTGTCCTGATCGGCTTGAATGGAGCCCTGAATCCGTCCGTTGTCCTGCTGCGGAAAGAAGCCGGTGGATACGTGGGTGAAGAGATAGAAGTTGAGGCCAATGGTGGCAACCAGGACGAGCAGGGTGATGGCAGGATGGCGCAGCACCACCGAGAGAGTCTTGCCATAGAAACCGACTACCCAGTTGAAGCCGCGCTCGGTGAAATTGTAGAGCCTGCCGTGGGCTTCGTGGCCTCTGAGGAGGTAGGCGCACATCATGGGAGTGGCCGTGAGGGAGACCACCATGGAGACGGCGATGGCGACCGAGAGAGTGACGGCGAATTCGCGGAAGAGGCGGCCCACGATGCCGCCCATCAAGAGCAACGGAATGAAGACTGCCACCAGCGAAATGCTCATGGTCAAGACGGTGGCGCCGATTTCCTCAGCCCCTTTGAGGGCCGCTGCGAATGGATTCATGCCCTGTTCGAGATAGCGGGAGATGTTTTCAATGACAACGATGGCGTCGTCCACTACGAAGCCGGTCGAGATGGTGAGGGCCATCAACGAGAGGTTGTCGATGCTGTAGTTGAGCAGGTACATGACGCCGAAGGTGCCGAGCAGAGAGACCGGGACGGCGACGCTGGGGATGAACGTGGCGCGGCCGCTCCGCAGGAAGACGAACACCACCAGGATCACCAGGGCGACGGAAATGAGCAGAGTCCGTTCGACGTCGTGGACGGACGCGCGAATGGTGACGGTCTGGTCCATGGCGATCTGGAGATGGATGGAGCGGGGTATGGCGGCTTCGAGTTGCGGCAGGACGGCGCGCAGGCGATCGACGGTATCGATGATGTTGGCGTTGGGCTGGCGAAAGATGATGACCAGGACGGAGGGCTTGCCGTTGGCGTAGCCGGAGTTGCGCAGGTCTTCAACGGAATCGACGGCCTGGCCGACATCCGAGATGCGAACCGCCATGCCGTTGTGGTAGCCGACGATGAGGGGAGCGTACTCGACGGCTTTGAACATCTGATCGTTGGTGCCCACTTCCCAGATGCGATACCCGTCGGCGAAATGGCCTTTTGGGGTGTTGGCATTGGACGTGGAGAGGACGCTGCGAACCTGCTCGAGGCCGATTCCGTACTTATTCAGGGCGGCGGGATTGAGTTCGATGCGCACGCCGGGCAGCGCGCTGCCGCCGACGCTGACCTGTCCGACGCCCTGCACCTGGGAAAGCTTCTGAGCCATGATGGTGGAAGCTGCGTCGTACATCTGGCCTTTGCCTAACACGTCGGAGGTGAGGGCGAGCATGAAGATGGGCGAATCGGCGGGATTCACCTTGCGGTAGTTGGGATTGCTGGGGAGATTCGAGGGCAGATAGCCGCGGGCGGCGGCGATGGCAGCCTGCACATCACGGGCGGCGGCGTCAATGTTGCGGTTGAGATCGAATTGCAGGGTGACGTTGCAGGAGCCGAGGGTACTGGAGGAGGTCATCTCCGTGACGCCGGCAATGCGGCCGAACTGGCGTTCGAGCGGAGTGGCGACGGAAGAGGCCATGGTCTCCGGACTGGCGCCGGGCAGCGACGCCGATACCGAGACGGTGGGGAAGTCCACCTGTGGCAGAGGCGATACCGGCAGGAGACGGAAGGCCACGCCGCCGGCCAGAGCGATGGCCACGAGGAGCAACGTGGTGGCGACCGGTTTGTGGATGAACGGAGACGACAGGCTCATGGCTTATTCCGCCGGAACAGGTTCCATAGCGGCGCCGGTGTTGTGGGAAAAGCGCCGGGCCAGCCGATCGAAGAAGAGGTAGATGACGGGCGTGGTGTAGAGCGTNNAGCAACTGGCTGATACACAGACCACCGATAATGGTGATGCCGAGTGGCCGGCGCAATTCCGACCCCGTGCCCGAACCTAAAGCCAGGGGAACCGCACCGAGCAAGGCCGCCATGGTAGTCATCATGATGGCGTTCTTCTTCACAATGCCGATCAGGAGCACAATCCCAATGAGTGCGATCACGCTGAAATCGTAATGGCAGAGGTTCAGAGCGAGCAGCGCGCCGACGCCGGCCGAAGGTAGGGTGGAGAGAATGGTGACCGGATGGATGTAGCTTTCATAGAGCACACCCAGCACGATGTAGACGGTAACGAGCGCTGCCAGAATCAACACCGGCTCATTGGCCAGCGATGCCTGGAAGGCCTCCGCCGAACCTTGAAACGCGGCTTCAATACTGCGCGGCAGGCCGATATCGTCTTTGGCTTTGTTGACTGCCTTTACGGCGTCCCCCAGCGATACATCGGGGGCGAGATTGAAGGAGAAAGTAATGACCGGAAACTGGCCCTGGTGGTTGACGGTGATGGGGACGGCGATGTTTTCCGTGCGGCTGAAGGCGCTGAGCGGGACCTGGTTGGCGGTGGTGAAGACCGCGGAGGCTTGGGTTGAATTGCCGCCGAACGCGGTGGTGGCGGCGGTGGACGACGCGGTGGCCGGGGTGGCCGAGACGGTGCTGGTGGGGGCCCGGGCAGAGGTGCCGGACGACGAGCCGCCCGATACCACGCCGAGCGCGGTGCCGGCCGATCCGGTGCCGGTGCGGATGTAGAGATTGCGCAGGTCGGCCGGATTCTGCTGGAACGCGGGTTTGACTTCCAGCACGACATGGTACTGGTTGAGCTGGGTAAACATGGTGGAGACCTGGCGCTGGCCGTAAGCGTCGTAAAGGGTCTGGTCGATCGTGGAAGTGGTGATGCCAAGGCGCGCGGCGGTGTCGCGATCGAATACCAGGCGGGTGCGCAGGCCCTCCACCTGCTGATCGGTGGCGACGTCCCGCAACTCGGGTAGTTTTTGCAGACTGGCGAGCAATTTGGGAGCGTAGCTGTTCAGCTCGTCGGCGTTGGGATCTTCGATGGTGTATTGAAACTGCGTGCGACTGACGCGATCTTCCACCGTGAGGTCCTGGACGGGCTGCATAAAGAGGGTGATTCCGGCCACGTCGTTGAGTTGCGGCTGCAGGCGGCGAATGACGTCGCTGGCGTTGATTTTGCGGTCGCTGAGGGGCTTCAGGTTGATGAGGATGCGGCCGCTGTTGAGCGTGGTATTGGTGCCGTCGATGCCGATGAAGGAGGACAGATTGTCAACGGCGGGATCGGTGAGGATGATCTTGGTGAGCTTCTGCTGCAAGCCGGACATTTCCTGAAAGGAAGCGGTCTGGGACGCTTCCGAGACGCCCTGAATGACGCCGGTGTCCTGGATGGGGAAGAAGCCCTTGGGAATCCTCTCGAACATGAAGATGGTAAGGGCCAGGGTGCCCACGGCGATCAGCAGGGTGACGGTTTGCCAGCGGAGTACGAACTGCAGGGTCCTCCCGTAGGCGGCGATGACGGCTTCAAAGGCGTGCTCGGAAGCGCGGTAGAAACGGCCCTGACTGCCTTCGGGAGTGCGCTTAAGAAATTTCGAGCACATCATGGGGGTGAGGGTCAGGGAGACGATGGCCGACATCAGGATGGTGACGCTCAAAGTGACGGCGAATTCGCGGAACAGGCGGCCGACGATATCGCCCATGAAAAGCAGCGGAATCAGCACCGCGATCAGCGAAATGGTGAGCGAAATGATGGTGAAGCCAATCTGCTCGGCGCCGCGCAAAGCGGCCCGCAAAGGCGGCTCACCGGCTTCGATGTAGCGAACGATGTTCTCGATCATGACGATGGCGTCATCCACCACGAAGCCGGTGGAAATGGTCAGCGCCATCAGGGTGAGGTTGTTGAGGCTGTATCCGAGCAGATACATGACGCCAAAGGTGCCCACCAGGGAGATCGGCACGGCGACGCTGGGGATGACAGTGGCGGGCAGGTTGCGCAGGAACAGGAACATGACCATCACCACCAGGCCTACGGTGAGCAGCAACTCGATCTGCACATCGGTGACGGAGGCGCGGATGGTGTTAGTGCGGTCGGTGAGAATGCTCACGGAGACGCCCGCGGGCAAGGTGGAAGTGAGCTGGGGCAGCAGCAACTTGATGCGATCGACCACCGAGATGATGTTGGCGCCGGGCTGCCGCTGGATGTTCATGATGACGGCGGGCACTTCGTTCATCCAGGCGGCCTGGCGGATGTTTTCGACATCATCGACCACGCTGGCGACGTCGGTGAGTTTGACGGGCGCGCCGTTGCGGTACGCGATGATCAGGGGTGAATAGTCGGAGGAAGCCAGCAACTGGTCATTGGCGCCGATCTGGTAAGACTGGTGGGTGCCGTCGAAGTTTCCCTTGGCCTGATTGACGTTGGCGGCCACCAGGGAGGTGCGAAGGTCCTCGAGATTCAGGCCGTAGCTGGCCAGCGCGGTGGGATTTGCCTGGATACGGACAGCCGGCTTTTGGCCGCCGCTGATGCTCACCAGGCCGACGCCGGGCAGTTGCGAAATCTTGGGCGCGAGGCGGGTGTCGGCCAGGTCCTCCACCTTGGAGAGAACCATGTCCTTGGAGGTAAGCGCGAGCGTCAGGATTGGCGTGTC
>PLZX01000109.1 GCA_003152325.1 Bryobacterales bacterium
AACCTGATTAGGCTCTGTTGCAGTGCTCGGGCCGGTAATGCCCTGCGCGGCCGGGTACGTCGGACCTGTCCGCATGTTGAAGCAATTTGTGGGAAGCCCTCGCAGAACAGCGCCTCGAGCGAAGGTAGGGTCAAGCGGTTATCGGCCCCGAAAGCAAGCTGTCCACCGACGAAATCGCTTCTAGAAAACTGGGCGTTCCGGAAACCAGATGTAGATAATTTTGTAGCTGCCGAAAGCTTCCAAGTTCAACACAGTTCAACAAGTTTCAACAGGCCACTCCCATCTCATTGAAACGTAAACGCTTGAAAACAGGCCTTTCCCGGCGGAGGCCGGAAACTGCCTTGGGCACATTTGGATCTCCGGTTAATGCCCTATAGATTTGGCCCCTTGTTTTCAACAGCTTACAAATCTGCTTGTTGCGCTCTGTTGAACCCGTGAGGCTGCTACAGCTACAGTTTTGACTACAATCGCACGGCCAGGAGCGCCGGAAGGCCCGTAAATGGCCGGTTTCAGCGTGGGAGACCATCTGCAAACACGGCAGGGGATCGGCCTTCGGTTGGAGCTGATAAGTTTCCGCTAAGGTCTTTGCTTTGACTGTGCCGCCGGGGCCATCCCGCAACCGACCCCCTGCAATTGCGGCAGGTGGTCGTCTGGTATGTTCCTGATACGGCATCATCTCTGGGTCGCTATACGTCGTTCGGCCGGGCACACCTTCCTGTTGGCGCGAAATCCGACTGGAGCAGTGCGAGGAGTCGCTCCCAGTACTCGCGAATCGCGCCGCGATGACTTATCCGAACGTGTAATACTTAGGAGATCCGCACGCGCCAGGCCCAGTAAATCTGCGAGTAGTACCCGATTTCCAGAAGAATACCAGTCGACGCTCCGCCAGAAACGAACACCCGGTCCCTGGTCTGCGTCGACATCCTTATGGCACTAAGTAAATCTCTGAGCGCGTAAAGCTGAACTTGTGTTGGCCCGGGCTATACAGCGTAACTTGACACGTGTATTGGCCGGGCGCCAGTTTACTTAGTGGCACACTGAATCGCACTGGCAGTGCCTTGGTCTTCGAGTCCAGCCCATCCTTTAAGAGCAATGGTTCGGTCTCAAGCGACTTGACTTTGCCGCGATAGAAGCTCACGTACGCCATGATTGGCTCGGTAGCCGTGGCCATTGGCTCATAGGTCTCCACGTAGACGTACATGTTCTGTGTGGTCTTGAACACTCCGGTCACGCTGGGAACGAGCTTTTTCCTGTTGGCCACCAGCGGATTGTCGGCCAGCAACCGCGGGTCCTTTTCGGCCGAATATAGCGAGTCTTTCAGGTCTTGGATTTGGTTGCTCAGAATCACGGAACTGGTGGGAAGTATCAGTTGATCTGTAGTCAAGTCGGGGATCACGAACCGCTTCTCAAACGTTCCGATCTTCCCGGTTTCGTTTTCCCGCACCAGGAACTTTAGCGAGTAGGCTCCGGGCTTCAACGTGAAGCCGGTATCATAAGCCACCGGGTGTTTGGTGATTTCTATGGCCTTATCGCCTTTGAGGTCCAGTTCCACGAAGTCGCGCACATTGCCGCCTCCGGTGACGTCCCCCTTGGCATCTTTCACAACGCCGATGAAGTCCAGGCGCGTCCTCTCGGCGTTGCCGTGCTTCGCCAATTCTAACTCGCTGCCCGGTATCTTGACCTCCACGGGGACGAAATATCGGTCGCGTGCCAGGCGGAAATAGTCGATTTCAGCTTTCACTTCGATGTCGGTAATGGGGTCGCCCAACAGCAGCGCTTCCTGTAACTGCCGCTCCCGGTCGTCGGAGTCGAACTTACCGAAGGTCTTGCTGGCGAAATAGCCGTGCCGGTAGTCCAGCTTGGCGGCCAGGTTGTTCTTGATCTTCAGGCCGATCTTGCGATAGTGGCCGTCGAGGGCGGCGTTGGCACTGTAGTAACTGATTACGTAGTAGCTGGAGATGTCCTTCTGTGCCTGCACGATGCCCACCGAGAGGTCGTTTTCATCGAGGAGCGCCTTGCCGCCCGTATCGCCGGCCAGCGTGGTAAGGGTTTCCTGCCCGGCGTTGAAGCTGGCCTGCGCCTGCGTTTGCGCGCCGCCGGTACGGACGCTGCCGGCGCTGGAGGATCCCTGCGTGGCGTCGCCCAGCGGAGCGGTAGCCACCAATCCACGGGCGTCGATCGGGTAGAACGACACGTTGGCTTTCAAGGCGGCGTTCACCGTCGCGGTCATCTGCGCCTGGTTGTTGCCGCTCTGGTCAAGGGAAATGCCGCTGGCGAAGTAAACCAGAGCTTTCTTTTCCGGAAGCGCGCCGAGCATCTTGGCGGCAGTTGCCAGGGCTGACAATTGACGGTCGGTGTTGAAGATGTTGAATTCGGAATCGTCGATCTGCATGGCCGCCCCGATGTCGGCCGCGGCGTCGTTGGTGTTGGTCGAACTGAGCCCCTGGCCCTCGCCGATGGTCAGTTTCTTGATGTCTTTGATCAGTTGGTCGCGGTCGTCGGTGAAGTCGTCGATCACTTTGACGTCCGCCGAGAAGCTCATCAGTGCCACCAGATCGGAGGGTGTGATCTGAGACTTGATGAATTTGACGGCCGAATCCTGAGCGCGAATCTGATCCTGAATCGGCATGGAAGTCATGTCGAAGAACATCACCATCAAGCGCCGATCCTTGTACTTCACTTCGCCGGCTTTAGCAGGAGTAATCTGGTTGGCGGTGATGGGCTTGACGGCGGGCTTGGGCGCTTCGGCTTCCGCGCGCACGGCCAAGGTGGAGGGAAGCGGCTCGGAGCGCTCGTTCTTCAGCTCCTGATACTCGCACAGCTTGATTTCCTGCGGCTTGCCGTCTTCCGTGATGGCGAAGTCGGAAGCCTTCAGGTTGGGGATGGGGTTGCCGTTCTTGTCTTTGGCGAATACGTCAACCACGACCAGTTGAACCGTATCGGAAAAGCTGAACATCTTCTTCGTTCCGCTCTTGGCGGCGTCCTGTTTTGCCGGCGCCGCTTTCTTCTGCGAGCCTGCCGGCGGTTGGTTGGCCTGTTGCGCCGAAGCGGTCAGCAGCGCGGCCAGGATGATGACGAGTGTGTTTCGCATTAGAAATTGAACCTCATGTTGGCGGAGATGGTGCGCATCCCGCCGTAGTTGCTCACCGCGCCGAACTGATTGCTGCCGAGCGCCGTATACCAACTCGAAACCACCGGATGGTTCAGCGGGTTTTGCATCTGTACGCTGAAGGTCAGATTCTTTCGGTCGCCCACGCGGAAGGTGCGGTTGGCGTTGAGATTGGTGGAGAACTGCATGGGGCCATTGAAGACATTGCGCCCCAGATTGCCATACGTGCCGGCAGCCGGGGCATGGAATGCCGCCGCGTTCAGAACGCCATTGAGGAAAGCAGGCCCGCCGATATACGACGCCCGCTCGCTGGCCGACGCTGTCCCGCCCAGCGTGTAACCGATGGCTGTGATAGTGATCGGCGCACCGCTGGCCAGGTTGACGCCCGGCATGACCGTCCAATCTCTGAACAGAACGCCTTTCCAGCCGTTGACCAATCCACCGCCGCTGACACCGACGCCGGAAGAGTATTGCAGCGAGAAATTCGCGCTCTGATTACGGACACCGGCGCTGCGGGCCCGTTCCGCCGAGAGGTTTTGCCAGTTCTGCGCGACGCCGCCGACATCGTCAATGGCTTTGTTCAACGAGTAGCTGACCATGGCGCCGAGCCCGGAACGCATGCGGCGTGCCAACAGGAGACTCAACTGTTCGTCCGTGCTGTTGCCGTTGGCCGTCTCGTAAACGTAGCCGGAGGGGCATGTGTAACCGGCGGGGCAATTCTGACTTCCGCCGTAGGCGTACGAATTCGGATAGAACGATTGCGGCAGGCCGGTCCCCTTAACTCCGACGTAGGTCACGCTGGCAAACGTGTTGGCGATCAGGTTCTGCTGCACCGACATTTGCCAGTTCTGCGTGTATCCCACGCGGAAGTTCGGATTCATGGCATTGGTAGTGGTCGCCTGATTCCTGGCGACGCAGCCGAGCGTGGTGATCGTGCTCAGACTGAGCGCGTTCTGGATGCTGGCGCCGCAAGTGTTTTGCAGGTTGTAGGAGGTGCCGAAGGGCGTCTGGGCGTCCAACTGTCCCACCAGGCTGGAGTAGATGGAGGGAGTGAAGTACAAGCCATACCCGCCGCGGATTACGGTGGAGTGCTTGGACCAAGGCTTGAAGGCAAAGCCGGCGCGCGGCGAGAAATCGGTTTTCTGGCCGTTCAGCATGGAGTTGCTGTAGTGCAGGCCGGTAATCGGGCCGATCTGGCCCGCCACTACCGACAATCCGGTGGGGCTGGCCAATGCGGTGTTATAGAGCGACGTCTGGATCTGGAAGCTGGCCGGCAGATCGATGGTGGCCAAGCGGTTGTTCAGTTCGGTAGTGGGCGCCTGATAGTCCCAGCGGATGCCCAGGGTCAGCGAAATTCGCGGCGTTAACCGCCATTGGTCGCTGATGTAGGCGTCGTATACGTTGGTTCGCAGGTAACGGTCGCCGCCGCTGGGCGTGTTTTGAATTGTCTGAAGGTTGGTGAGGGCGGAACCGGCCGCGGTGGCAAGTTGCGCGGCTTGCGCGCCGCTCAGCGAATTCGCCACGTTGATCGACATGGTGGTGGGAGTGCCGAGCAGGAAGTCGGCGAGGTCGAAGCCGGTTCCGGCGTTGGTGGCCAAACCGTTGAGGGCGGTCGCTGCCCCGGTGAAGGAAAAGCTGCCGCGGGGATTGTTTTGCGAAAGCGTGTTCGCCTGACGCCGGCTGAAGTCGCCGCCGAAAGTGATTTCGTGGGGGCCATGTACCCAGAGAATGCTCTCCCCAACGGCACTGGTCTGCGGATGGCTGAAGCTGGGCCGCGACGCGGACAATCCGAGAATGCCGCTGCTGAAGCTGAGGCCGGGGGGGCCCCAGTCGATGGGCGCCTGGTCCGTCCCGAGGATCCCCAGTATGCCTTCCACGTTGGTGGTGTTGGCGAAATAGGGCGTCTGGAGCTGGGTGTTCTTACTGTAGTTGTACTGCGTGGTGGCGATCAACCGGGTGGTGAAGTGGTAGATGTATGAGACGCTGCCCACTACTCCGCTGTTGGTCGAGGTGTCCTGCCAGGCCGGAACGACGGTGGAGAACACGCTGGGCGTCAGAGTATTCTGGCGCTGCCACTGGAAGCTGGCGTTGGCCTGGTTCTTGGTGTTGAAGGTGTAGCTAACGCGAGCGTTGATGTTGTCGCCATTGGTGTGGCCGGAAGCTGACGAGGCGAAGTTCAACGGTGAAGCAGCGGTGCCGCCGGAGAAATTCGGTTCCGGATAATACTTCAGGAGCGCCTTGGCGATGGGGCTGATCATGCTCGCCGGAATCTGGTTGTTGGGGAAAGGCGAGGCGCCGTTATACAGCACTACGGGAACACCCTTCACCGTGACGCCGGCAAAATTGCCAGCCCTTTCGGCATCGGTGGGCACCAGGTCTGTCCAGTTGTTGCCGGTCCGATTGCGCGTGAGCGAATAGTTGATGCTGAACGTGCCCTTGTTGTGGGTGTCGAAGAGATGCGGGATCTTCAAAGGTCCGCCCGCGGTGAGGGTGGAACGGACGTTCTGTGCGCTGGGCTTGCTCACTTCCTGGCCGGTGATGGAGTAGCTGCGCGCGTTGAGGAACGAATTGGTGAAACCGTTGAGGCTGGCGCTGAAGTTGTAACGAGCGCGCGGGTCACGGCGGTTGTTGCCGAACGCCGCAGGGTTACGCCCGCCGAAGCCCCCGCGGCCGCCATCCGGTCCGCCGAAGCCACCACGGCCTCCGCCCGGGCCGCCACCGCCGGGGCCGCCACCACCCGGCCCTCCGCCAAAGCCCNNGGACCACCGGGACCTCCGGGGCCGCCCGGACCTCCCCGGCCTCCGGGGCCGCCAGGACCGGCACCGTCACCGCCGCGTCCGCCGGGGCCAAAATCGCCGTTGATCGGGCCGTCGCCCATTCCGGGCATCCCGCCCGGACCCATGCCGTCAAAACCCATGCCGCCGGGTCCCCCGCGGCCTCCGCCGGGAAGCCAGTCGCCGCCCGGCTGCGGCATGTCCAATCCGGAACTGACGCTTCCGTTGATCGTGAAGGACTGATTTCCGGCAGACGCCATATCGTTTGTGGGCGCGTCCATTGATGGATCCGCCGCGGATGGCACTCCAGTTTGGTTCACGCCAACTTGAGTGAAATCGCCTTGCCGGGAGTTCGCCAGGGCCGCGTTCAAAGAAGGCCGCCCGTTGTTGCTCCCGGTTGAAGTCGCCGCGGGGGCGACCGTCTTAGCTTTGACACTCTTCGCGTTCTTGGCGCTGTTTGCTGGCGGAGTGGCACTCGCAGAGGTGGGTGCCGCCTGCAACTCGGGCGCGGGTGACTTGGTTACCACTGGCTTCTCTGTGGGTGCGGCCACCGCCTCCACATCGGGAGATCCGCCCGTTGCGGGCATGGCTGCCGATGCCGGCGGAGCGGAAATAGCTTCCAGGGTCTGCCCCTTCAAATCCCATACCGGACTTGGTGCATCGCCCGCCACACCCACGGCGCGCGAGGCGGGGACTAGCCCCAGCATTTCCACGCTGATAATCCATACGCCATCGGCGAGGTCCGGGAATGAATAAAGCCCTCTCTCGTCCGTCGTCGTCACAACCTTCTGGTCGCCCTGAGTAGCAGTGACGGTGGCGCCGGGTACCGCTAAGCCGCCGGTCTTCACGACGCCGTGATGCTCGGAAGCAATCAGCCGGGGCGCCGCGATCCAGGCTGCCAGGAATAGCCCGACATAGAGGCAACGAAGTGGATGTTTCATATTCACCTGTCAGGCGGCGTTACAGCAGGCTTTGTTACCCCAGACAGTCAAAGCCTTACGTTCTTAACATTGACTTTACCAGCGGGCTTTGCCGCATTTAGACGTCAGACTCGTGGCCAAAGGCCCGATTGCAGCGGAGAACCACCACCGAAAGCTTCACATTCGCGCCATGCGTTTGGGGAAACTGGATGCGCTCGAAAAAGAGCGCTTCCGGGGCGCTCGGCGACGGCGCCAGACGGTCAGTGGCGATCGGGTCTGCTGGACCCGAAGGCATATCCGTTGCGATGCGCCCGCCGGTGCGAATCGGCCGTCCTTAGCCAATCCCCAGCCGCGCCGCCGCTTCTTGCGTGGACATGCCGTCAGCGAGCAGCACCGGCACTTCCCGCTCACGCTCCGTCAAGGCGAACACCAGGCTCCGACTCTTCGTCGGGCGTGTACATGCCGAATCGCCCAGGCCGGTCAGTGCCGTGACCATTTCGCTACGCAACGCCTGCGATGTCACAGGGACATTTAACAATTCTTTGCAAAGCGCCGAAAACCTAGAGGCCCTCTGGAGCGCCGTCCCAAGTGAGACAATTTGGCTGCGATCAAGACTAATCAGCGCTTGAGAGGGCCAAGCCCGTAGCCATGGGCGAGGAAGGAATATGAAGAAGAAAATACTGTATGTGGGCACGATCCTGCTTGCCGCCGCCACGGCGGTAATTGCGGCCGACAGCATCTCGGGCAAATGGGTGGTCGAACAGGAGGGGCGTGACGGTACGCCCCGGAAGACCACGATTGAGCTCAAAGTGGACGGCGCCAAGTTGACGGGCACCATGACTGGCATGATCATGGGCGGTCGCGGTCCGGGCGGTGGCGGACCCCCGGGCGGCGGGGATCCAGGCGGCGGTGGCCCTCCGGGCGGCGGGCCTCCAGGCGGTTTTGGCGGTGGACCTGGTGGGAATCCGGAGCCGCAGGCGATCTCGAAAGGAAAAGTCGATAGCAACAAGGCGACCTGGGAAGTAACTCGCGAGACGCCGATGGGCGACCTGACTCAGAAATTTGAAGGTGTAGTGTCGGGCTCGAACATGAAAATCAAAGTGACGATGCCGAGTTTCGATGGTGGTGAGCCTCGCGTCATCGAGGTAACCGCCAAAAAGCAGTAGCGAGTATTTGGTTGGTGGTAGGGGGCTCCTGGAGGATTCGTCCTCCAGGAGCTTTTTCTGGTGTGCCGAGCATGTTCGACAGCTCGGGGGTGAAAAGACGAAAGTATATCGCAAACCGGATCGGACAATCGGGCTCTGTGCCGGGTTGCATGGGAAAAGATCCATCGCGCCGCCATGCATGGCCAGTTGCTGCGGCGTATCGTTGTGATCCTGATCGGCGGTCGCCGCATAGAAACGTCTTCCTGAAAGATGACAACCAGATGTTTAATCGGCGTGGTTACGCCTTCTATAGGTGCAGCTGTCTGTGCGTGTGCTGCGGTCCCAACAGCGATGCTGTCAGGAAGGAGTTGATCCGACGCGGCGCACGCCGGCGAATCGCTGGATGCGGTGGACGTGGCGGCCTCGGCAGTAGCGCTACACCGCAGGTTCGAAGCGATAGCCTACGCCGCGGACGGTGTGGATGTGCCGGGGATTCGCGGGATTCTCCTCCACCTTTTGCCGTAACCAGGCGACATGCACGTCGATGGTGCGCGACGAAACGCCGGGCTGGTAGGCCCACACGCCTTCCAGTAATTCGTCGCGCGAGACCACCTTGCCGCGATGATCGATGAGGTAGCGGAGCAGTTCCATTTCCTTGCCGGCAAGGTTCACGGTCTGCCCGTTTCGCCTTACCGAGCCCTCGCGGAAGTCCACCTCTACGCTGCCGAATGCGAAGCGAACAATGGGGGTACGATTCTCCTTGCGGACACGGCGCAGCAAAGCTTCGATGCGTGCCAGCAGCTCCGGCGGTTCGAACGGCTTGGTAAGATAATCGTCCGCTCCCAACTTCAAGCCCACCACCCGGTCGGTCAACTGCGACTTCGCGGTGAGCATCAGAATGGCCGTATCGTTCCCGCGCTGCCGCATTTCCCGGCAGACTTCCAGACCGTTCTTGCCGGGCAGCATCAGGTCGAGCACCACCAGATCGAACGCCTCGCTGGTAGCTCGCGCCAGCCCACCGGGACCGTCCGACGCGCTAGCCACCTCGTAGCCTTCCATGGTGAGAAGGTCCGTCAGCGTCATCACCAGGCCTGGTTCATCTTCCACCACCAGGATTCGCCAACTCATTCGGCCGCTCCCGCCGGCGCCGCGGGAAGCCGCACGATGAACGCGGTTCCGTTCGCCGGCTGGCTCTCCACCCGAATGTTGCCGCCGTGCGCCTCTACGATTTTCTTCACCAGGCTTAAGCCCAGCCCCGTGCCGTGAATCTGATCCTCGCGGGCTCGTGCACCG
This sequence comes from Bryobacterales bacterium, assembly GCA_003152325.1. GTDB lineage: Bacteria > Acidobacteriota > Terriglobia > Bryobacterales > Bryobacteraceae > PALSA-129. The sequence goes on from PLZX01000109.1 coordinate 9,242, forward strand.
CGAAAGAATGGGTCGAAGATTTGCTCCTGTTCCTCCCGCGAAATTCCGGGACCATGGTCGGCCACGCGGATTTCGACGGTGCCGGGCTCGCTGCCGGCGATGCTGGCAGCGGAGATTCCGATCCAGTCCCCGCCTTTCAGTCCATACTTGGCAGCGTTGCTCACCAGGTTCTCGAGAGCATGCCGCAAGGCTACTCGATCGCCCAAAACCTGCGGCAGCCCGGGCGCGATGCGTTTCTCCAGTTCGCACTGCGAGCCCTCCAGCAAAGATTTGCTGGCGGAAACTGCCTCGTCAATGACCGATTCGATCGATAGCGGCTCGCGTCCCTCCAGCACCCGGCCCGATTCCGCGGTGGCGAAGCGCAGAATCTGGTCCACCATGGCGTTGAGCCTGCCGCTCTCGCGTTGGATCAGCGCGCCGTAACGCTCCACCTGCGCCTGATCGGCGGCCATCTTGCCGCGCAAGTTGTAGGCCGCGGTGTGGATCACCGCCAGGGGCGTACGCAATTCGTGGGAAATGCCGGCCACGAAATCCATTTGCAATTCGGCCAGTTTTTGCGCGTGCCGCGTGAACTGGATCAACGCCGCGGCAGTGGCCACAATCAGCAGCAGAAGCCCGGCGGCAACCGCCAGATTGCGGAGCCGGGCCTGCGCGACCACCGCCTCCAGCGAACCGGCGCGATGGCGTACGAAGATTTGCCAGCGGCCTGAGTCCGGACTCCCACCCCTGCCCGGGCCCGGACCATGCCCCGCCGGCCACAGAAACTGCTGCGGCTCGAACAGTCCGGCCGACGCATCCGCACTGCTGAGAATGGATCCCTGCCGCGGGTCCGACTGGTAGATCTCGGTCCGCGCCGAAGTCTTGGCGACGATTTCCACCAGGTAATCCAGGTTGCCCCCGGTTCCCAGATACCGTTGGGCGATCTCCGGCAACATCGTCGCCCGCAGATAGTCGGGGTCGAAGTCGATAATCACCCAGGCGGCCTCCCGCCGGCCGAAGGGCGAAGGCGTGGGTGGGGCGAACACCGGCATTTCTATGGTGAACTCCTCGTGCGCCGGAGTCAATCCGTTCTCCGGCGGCGGACCTGGCATATTGCGGCCGGGCGAAAGCAGGATTTCCATGCGCGCCTTCAGATCGCTCCATTCGGCAGGCCATGCCGATTCCGCCAGGACGCCGCGGTCGAGATCGAGATTCAGGAGTTGCAGATTTGGCTTTTGCAAGATCGCCAGCGCCACGCGGCGCACCACTTGCCGGTTGCGGCTGGTGGCTTTCCATTGGGGTAAGCGCTCCAGCATGTCTTTACGTGGATCGCTCGACGCATTCGGCGGCACCAGTCCGCTGAAGGCCGCGGCAAGTTCAGCGTTCAGTCCCTGGCTTAGTCGCACCAGCGTGGCTTGCAGACTGCCACGCAGTCGGTCGCGCGCCGCTGCGCTCACCTCCCCGAACCAGCGGTATTGCAGAATGGCCAGAATTCCGCACAACGCCAGCAGTGTGCCGATGAACAGCCAGGAAAGGAGTGCCCCGCGCCGGTGTTTGCGGATCGCCATAAGAATGGGACGCGAATCTCCCTTTCTTTACAGTAGCCCCGAATGGCTTAACACGCTACCGCGCCAGCGTAAAGAACGGGTTAAGAACGTTAAAGCTGGTTGTCTCTCGCCAAAACTCCGTCGGAGTGACCTCTTAACGGTTAAACGGGCAGTTCGCCGGGGTCGAATCACCTTGGCGCGACGCGGGCGCTCCAGCAACTGCCTGTCTCAGCCTTTCGACATCTTCCGAAAAACTGTTGTCCTTCGCCAAAACTCAGTCGCGGCGGTTTCTTAGCCATTAGGCGGCAGTTCGCCGGGGTCGAATCACGTTGCGTTGCATTGGGCGCTCCTGAGATTGGTGCCGCAGCCCCTTCGGAATCACCAAGAGACCCACATTACGGGCCCGCACAGGCACACCACGGGCACGGTCACTCCAAACGTTTCAGTTTCGAGGAGTACTTAGGCCGCCGTGTTCCAGACGTATCGAAGATGGAGGCCGCCGATCCGCGCCACAGAGTCCAATCTTCCGCCGACCGGCTTCGGTTCGATCTGCCTTCCCGCCGGCGGCTTTCTCCAGTCCCAGGTGGGTCCGGTCCTCGTGGTAGTAAGTCACGAGTTCGCGGCCGAGTTGCCGGACATATGCCTCGTTGATAGCAATCACATGGTCGAAGCACTCGCGGCGAGCGGTGCCAACCCATCTCTTCGCGATTCCGTTTTGCCAGGGACTCCGGATGCTCGACCGGGTCCCTTTGTCACTTGTCCGTGTCAGACATAGTGGATGAATACGGTCTGCTTTCAGAAGACTGTTCGGGTCGGCGAGGTGTTTATGGAATGCGCTGTAAAGACGGGAGCTCCCGGTTTTGGATTTTTCCGGTAGGGTGCCCAACGCGTTTTTTGGGGGCGAAAACGGATCCCGGAGGAGAAACTGCCAGTCGCAGGAGCAAAAGATGGCGGTTGGGTGTATGCTGGCAGGCATCCGGGATCCAAAATGGAAATCCCGGATAATAGGCCCGATACCGGACTGGATTACGAAGGAGCCGAGTATGGCATTTTTAGACCACGAGGGTGGCGCCGACTATCCGTACCCACGAAACGTAGTTTTCGAAGCGATTATCGCAGCCATCCCCCGCGTCGGCGGGATGGAAATCCAGAGTGCTGATGAATTGAGCGGTCGTATAGTAGCCAAGGCGGGTGTAAGCCCGATGTCTTGGGGAGAGAATATTCCAATCGAAGTATCGGAATCAGCACCTGGCCATACGTGTGTCAGAATAACCTCGACTCCAAAGACCGGTGCCCTTTTCGGTGGCGCCTTCGATCTGGGCAAGAATAGAAAGAACATCGAACGCATACTCACCGCGCTTTCCGAATCGCTAAGAAATGTACCTTTTACGGCCGTGCCTTTCGCCGCACGGGACTCACGAAGTGAGGTCGCGGAACGTCTCGTTAAACTCAAGGACCTCGCGGACAAAGGCCTCGTCACCGCGGCGGAGTTCGAGAAGCGAAAGGCAGAGATTCTTTCGGAGTTGTAAAGCGCTAGCAACGAGCCTTCCCTTCGAACTGGCTCTTTACTCTCGCCCTTCACGCTTGATGCTCCTGAGCGTGTCATGACCCCGCGACGCCCGGATAGGGAATGGACGATGCGCATTCCGCAAGTTTATCCGGGTTTTGGCGGTCAAAAACGCGCAAGCCGTTGAAGTGGGTTTAGGCTCGGCCGCTTTGACTTCATTGATCGTAGTAGCCGACTACGATAACCAACCCATTCTTCAATGGTCTCAATTGTCAACGGTCGTGGCAAGGTGTGGCCACAACTGTCCGGCTCGCCAGAGCTAGCGGATATCGGGCTACCGCTGACCCTGTGATAGATTGAGCGTGACGA
>PLZX01000332.1 GCA_003152325.1 Bryobacterales bacterium
TCATTGGTTTCTCCTGTTACTTGACGACGCGCACATACAACGTGGTTGAGCCGTCGCCCTGGCTGATGACCAGTGGAATCTCCATCCCCTGCGTCACGCCGCCGGGCACGGTGGCATTGATCTGGTAGAGCCCCGAGACGTAGCCGGGCACGAGGCCGGCATACAGGAGCGTAAGCGGGCTGCCACCCAAAGTGAGGGTGGGCGCCTGAGTGACCCAAGAGAGCGGGCTCATGGGCGTGGCCAGGCCGGCATCCACAGCCGGGAAAGTGGTCCCCATTCCCGTGAGATAGATCACCACGGTGTCGCCGTAGTGAATGGGATTCGTGGGCGTCACCAGTTGGCCGTTGTCGAACCGGAAGATGGTAGCGAGGCCGGTCTCCGGACCCGCGGTACCCGACATGAAGATGCTGGGGGCGGCGCCCTGGCTGGTGAAGTTGAAGTTGTTGCTGATTCCCGCTGGCGTATGGATCGACATGGTGGCGTTGCCCCCCACGTTGAACGGCAACTGCGCGTTGATCTGGCCGTTGGAAACGAACAACAGCGGGATGGGCGTGCCGTTGACGGTCAGGCAAGATTCGCCCAACGCCGTAGGCAGCGGAATCTGGGAGGTGGCGATATTCACCGGGCTCATCTGCGAGCCGTACACGCTGATAAGGCCACCCGCAGCCACCGAGGCGGAGCCGTCGGCGGCGCTTAACACTCTACTGATGACCGGAGGCGCGGTCGCGGCTGCGTAATTGGCGGAGAGCACCGTAAAGCCGGAAACGGTCATGGCGATTACGGTCCCGGCCGACGGCATCGGCGCCACGGTGCGCGTGAAGGCGTTAGTGGTCGTGGGAAGAATCGGCGCTTCCGACATCGGGATGGGGCTCACCGCGCCGGCGAGCGGCGACGTCATGCTTTGGATGGCGCCCGCGCTCGAAGTGGCTGCCGCCGTCACTCGATATCCGCCCGGGCCGGTGAAGGCGAATCCCGAGGTAACGCCGAGCGACGAATCCATGGCCCCTTGCGGCACCAGCGAAGCGTTGAGCACGTTATTGCCGACCACGTAGCTGTCGTAGGAGGACGCTGCGTACGCGCCCCCGAGCGACGTGAGGTCTTTGCGCGCGATCGTAAACGTGTTGGCGTCGGCGGAATACAGCATCACGCTGCCGTCGGGTGCGGCCATTATAATGCTTCGGCCGTTGGGCGAGGAAGCCAGCACTCCGGTAGGCGACACGGTATTGGTGTAGATCCCTAGTGTGGCGAGTTTGGCGGAGGTCCGGTACGTGAGATCGATCGCATCGATGACGCCCGTGCCGCTGCCTTCATCGCGCGCCAATACCAGCGTCGCGCTGTTGGACTGCGCTACGGAGCGGCCGTAGTGGCCGCCCGGCAGCACGATCGGCGACACTTGCAGCAACGTGCTGAGGTCATAAACGGTCACTAGTTGGGAGTCGTTATGGGTCACCAGCAAATACTTCTGGTCGTTGCTGAACGACATTCCGGTCGGAGTGGTGGCGGTGCGAAGCGCCACAATCCGCTGGTTGGTCGCGCCATCGTAGACCAATAGCTGGTTGACGTCCTGGCGCAGGATATAGTAACGATTGCGCGCCGTATCGGGCAGCATGTCGCTCAGCACGCCGGGAACGTCCACGACGGTGCCCCGCTGATTCTGATCGGGGTTGTTCACCAGCAGCCGGACGGCTTTGGGTACGTTGACGGCGGAGTTCGAACTCAGCGCGAGCGAGACCACGGTGGTGCCTTTAGTCTGGAAAACGTTGGGATCGATCATCACTTGCACCGTGGTGGGCGTGGTGCCCGAGGAAGGTGACAGAGTCACGCCTTTCTGGCTGGGGGTAATCGTGAAATCGGTGTGGCCGCCGCTCGGATCGGTAATCGTCAGGGTCTGCGCCACGCTATTGCGGTTGCAGAAAGTGGTTTGCACCAGTACATCCTCCTGCGCCGAAGACAGGCGGTGATAGCTGTTCAAGGATCCCACCGGCAGCACCATCACGCCGCTATCGGAAACCGCATACAGAATGGTTGCCGCGGCATTCAGCACCGCACGCCCCACCATGTCTTCGGGGATCAGAATGCGGTCGCGCACCGTAAGATTATCCGCGTCCATGAGGAGGAGTGTCGGCAGGCTGACGGAGGGCGTCGTGCCTGCCGACGTGGTCGTGGAGGTATATGGCGGGCCAACTGGCTGGGTTACATCGGGGATTTGAGCGTAGATCAGATTATTCTTTTGATCGATGGCGTGTCCGGTGACGTTGGTAGAGGTGACCACGTTGGGATAGCGGGCCACGATGGCGTTATTCGAGATCATGGACCAGCCGATCATCGCATAGGAGCCGTCGTAGGCTACACTGACGCGGTTCAGCAGGGGCGGCGAGGAAACATCGCCAATGGCGCTGAAGACACCCGTGCGCGCGCTGAACGTATAGATCACCTGGGTTCCGGTGCCGGCGCCCCCGATGCCCCAGATGGTCTGGTGGTCGCCCGACGTAGTCAACGCGGTCTGTATCAACTGGCCCGGGAAATTGGGCGCAGTCACCGGTATGCTCTGCGCGAGGTTGGCAAGAGTGGTCAACCCGCTCAGCACACCGTTGGTTGGATCCATCGTGAAGAAGCCTGTGGTGGTCACCACCATGGCCGTGCCTGGCCCGGTGGGTATGCCACCGAAGAAGGCCACGCCCAGAGGCGGATCTCCTGTGATGAACGTCTGGCGCGAGTTGTCGGTCAGATGGATCAGGGTCAACAGATTCCTGCTGGGATCCGGTGGGGTGGTGTTGCCGAAATGCGCGATCAGCAGGTACTGACCATCGGGCGACAGCGCCAGCGCGCCGGGTTGCGGCGACACGTTGATCGACGTGTGCACGGTATTGTCCGCGGTCGAGAGGACATCAATGCGGTTGGCCGTGAAGTTGGCGATGTAGAGCACACCACGCGCCTCGTCCAGGGCGATATCGGCGGCGTGCCCGCCAATGGCCGCCACCGTTCCGAAACCGGCAGCGTGACAGGGCATCGCGGCGCTCGCCAGTGCAGCGAGTGCAATTAGAATTGGAAATCTGTTGATGCGCATAGTATGGGTCTTCAAACGATTTGATTAAATGCCCGCGGAGTCCCGGATGCAATGATCGAAATAGCT
>PLZX01000100.1 GCA_003152325.1 Bryobacterales bacterium
TCTCTCTCACTACGCAGTCCGCTATGCTATAAGACACCCGACACCAACACGGGAGGAGCGTCGCATGGATTGGAAACTGATTCTCAGACTCTCGCTTTTTGGGCTGGCAATGGCGGTCGCCACGGTCTCTCTGATTCCGCCCAGTTTTGAGCCTTATTGCTGGCTCGCGATCTTCGTTGTCTGCGCTTTTTTCATCGCCCGAAGCCGCGCCGGCAAGCTCTTTCTGCACGGCTTCTTTGTCAGCATCTTTAATTGTGTATGGGTCACCAGCGCCCACATCCTCTTTGCCACCACCTATCTCGCCCATCACCCGGGTGAGGCGGAGATGATGAACTCCATGCCTGTTACCCCGGCGTTGATGATGGCCATGACGGGCCCGGTAGTCGGCGTGCTTTCCGGCCTGGTGCTGGGATTGTTCGCTTTCGTCGCCGGCAAATTTGTCAAGCCCGGTTCGCCGCGCGCGCCGTCTGTCCGATAATAGAGGCAATGGCTAACGACGCGGTTTGCCCCAAATGCGAGGGCACCGGCTTCATCATCATCGAGCGCGGCGGCATTTCCGGAGCCGAGCCCTGCGATTGCCGCGCGCAGGGGCGCACCGAACGCCTCCAGGACCGGTCGCAGATCCCGCCGCTCTACCGGAACGCTTCGTTCGACAACTTCGTGGTCCCGGGCATCGAAAACCCCAGCGCCCGGCGGGAGCTTACCACCGCCCTGCTGGCCGTGAAGAACTTCGTGCGCGATTTCAAGGACGAAAAACGGCCCGGGCTCCTGCTCATCGGCAATACCGGTACGGGCAAGACGCACCTGGCGGTAGCGGCCCTCCGCCAGATCATCGATAAGGGATTCGAAGGACTGTTTTACAATTACCAGAACCTGCTCAACAGCATCAAAGCGGGCTACGACGCCAGCTCCAATTCCGCCAATCGGGAAGCCTATCAGAGCGCGCTCGATGCCGAGGTCCTGTTGCTTGACGATCTGGGCGCGCACCGTGCCACCGATTGGGTGGAGGACACAGTCAACTCCATCATCACCTACCGCTGCGACAACCGGAAGCCGCTGCTGGCCACCACCAACATGCCGGATGCGGATGCCGGCAGCGCGGTGGTTCACAAGTCCGGGCTCGACAAGCCCGAATACCGGCGCACGCTGGCCGAACAGATTGGGGGGCGCGCACGCTCACGTCTTTTCGAAATGTGCACGGTCGTCCGCATGCCGCTGGTGGAGGACTACCGCGTCCGGAAGGGCAAGCAATTTTGAGACGCCTGGCCGCGGTGCTGCTGGCCGGGGCGGCTGCGCTGGCGTCGCCACCGGCCCCCACGGCGCCGCACGAATACGTCCAGGCGGTGGAATTCCCCTACTATTCATACCCGCGCGCGCTGTGGGAGCGCGAGCTGGTCTGGCTTAAGAACATCGGCGTCCGCACGGTGGAGTTCTCCATCCCCTGGAACTGGCATCAGCTCCAGCCCGGAGATTTCGATTTCACGGGTCGCACCAGTCCGCGCCGCGACCTGGTCGCGCTCATCCACATTCTGCGCAGGCTGGATCTCCAGGCCTGGGTGCGCCCCCTGCCACCCATCGCCGGCTGGCCCTCGAATGGCGCTCCGGCATCCGCCGACGCCCGCGCGCAACGGGCGTGGCTGCACGAACTGGAATCTCTGCTGACCACCCAAACGGCCAGCCACGGCGGCCCCGTCGCCTGGGTGGAAGGCCGCGCGCTTTCGATTGACGCCACCGCTCCGCCCGGGCCGGTGACGGTGGTTTCGGCCTCCGATCCGGCGGCCCTCGCGCGCAGCCGCCAGGCGTTCGCCAGCGGCTCCCCGGGCACGCTGCTGTGGACGGATGTGGAAGACACGTTGCCCCCGGCCGGCTGGACCAGCAATCCGGCTGAGGTGCTCCACAAAGGTGTAGTCGGCTTGAGCGGCGACGAGCGGCCCGCCGCCGTTGCGTTGCGCCGCCACGCTGCCCTGCTCCGCAACTGGGCAGCCCTTCACGGGGCATTGCACCCGATGGCTCTACCCAAGCCCGCTTCCGGAAAACTGCCGGAAGGGGTCAGCATGGCCGAACTGGTTTCACCGGCAGCTTCCGCCGTCAGCATCTCGAACCGCGGCAAGCAGCCGTTCCACGATGAGATCCACGTCTTCGAGCCGGAATCCAAGCGCACTCTGGTGATACCGGGCGTCGCCGTCCCGACCGGCGAATCGCTCTGGCTGCCGCTCTACGTATCGATTGGTCCGAGCGGACTCTGCCACGATTGTTCCAACTTCTCCGGCGCCGAGCGCATCGTCTACGCCACGGCCGAACTGCTGTCCGTGGAATTTGAAAACGGCATCCTGGCCATGGAATTCGCGGCTCCCGAACCTGCCGAAGTGGTGATGCAACTGGCGCGGAAACCCGTCGGTCCGTACCTCGCCGCCGGCACACCCATGGAGTTTGAATGGGACGACAAGGCTCTGCGGGCACGGCTTGCCATCCCCGCCAACCCGGCGCCGGGCAACCGCGTCCGCATCGGCATCGGCATCGAAGAGCCGGAAACCTCGGCCTTCTTCAATGAAGCGCACCGCCTGATTATCGGCAAGAAGAATGTGGTATCCACGTCGTATTCCTCCGGGGAAGTGGCTGCGCGCTCGCGGCTCCGCCTGCCGGAAGGCTATACTGCCGCGCCCAAAGTGAAATCGCCCGACGAAATCGATTACGAGGTCTCCGTGCCGGCCGACGCGCTGCACGGCGATTACGCCGCGTTCGCCCTGGAAGCCGATGGCATGCCGCTCGGCCGCGCCCGCCTGCAACTCTTCCGCCCCGTCTCCATACGGCTCATGGAGGCCATGCAGATCCACTGGGGCAGCGAGACTGAGCTGACCCCCGATCCGCCCACCGCGCCCACGGAGCCCAAGGCGGGCACCGACCTGGAACTCTCCATCCGCAACAACTGGCCGTCCATTCAGACTTATTTTCTGGAAGCCTCGGGCGATGGCCTGGAGTTCTTTCCGCCTAAGACCGAAGTGATTGTCGGCGCAACCGAGGAGCGCCGCGTTCCGCTCCGCATCTTCGCCAAGGAAGGCATCGAGGGCCTGCGCGCGTGGAACCTGAAAGTCACTGGCGCAGCTACGCTGGACCTGCCCATGCGCGTGGTGCTGATTCCGCGCGGCCGCACGGTGGCTTGGTCCGCCGATCTCGATGGCGACGGTTCTCCCGAATGGGTGCTCGAGACACAAAAAGTGCGCGCCGTCTTCTCCGCCCAGGACGGCGGACGCTGGATGGAATTCAACTGGAAAGATACCAACCTCAACTACCTCCCGGAGCAAGGCGCATTTGCGGCGCACGGCCCGGTGGAAGTTCGCGCCGCCGGTGACGCGCTGGAGTTCGCCGGCCCAGGCTGGAAGCGCACGGTGCGCCTGAGCGGCTCGACGCTCACCTTCGAGCAGACTACCCCCCTATCGCCCGACGCGCTGACGCCAGACCGGCGCGGCAACATCGATTTCAGAATCGCGCACCCCACGCCAGGGCGGGCCGTGTACTCGCTCGAAAGTCATCCAGCACAGCCCTAATCCGGCAGTGAGAACAAGTAGGTGGTCAGGTTTTCCATGTCCTTTGGGGAAAGCGCGTAAGGCGGCATCAGCGAGCCCGGCGAAAGCTCCCCGGGCTTGGCAAAGTGCGCTTCCACCCAGCTCAGGCTGTGCCGCTTGGAAAGCCCGTTCAGCGGAGGCCCCATTTTCATTCCCATGCCGTTGACCATGTGACAGGCGGCGCAGTGGTTAGCCTGGTAGACCAGCGCACCAGCCGTCGCGAAGTCCGGCGCATTGCCGAGGGCGGTGGCATTCCCCGGAGTCAGTTTCAACAGAAACGCGGCCAACGAATTCAATTGCGCATCGTTCAACTGAATCGGCGGCATGGAACTGCCCGGCATCATCGCGGAGGGCCGCTTGAAGTGCTGGATCATCCAGGCTGCGTCTTTGTGGATGGAAACCTTTGCCAGGTCGGGTCCCACTTTAGCGCCGCCTTCGCCCACAGTGTGGCAGCTCGCGCAGTTCTCCTGGCGGAAGTAGGCCACGCCCGCCATCTCTTCGGGCGAAAGCTGCATCCAGTCGGTGGGAGCCGAATAATCGATCTTGGCCAGCGGCTGCGGCTTGGGAGTGCTGGCGATGGCCACGGCCGTCAACGCGCCCCAACCGATGGCCGCGAGCAACACCACAGCCGCCGCGAAGAAGCGCCGTGTTACCTTCACTACCTGGCCGCGATCGAGAAACGGAACCAGAATCAGCGCCAGCACGGCCGCGCCCGGCAGAACCACGCTGCCCACAATCTCCAGTGGGCCGGTGAACAGTTTCAAGGTCTGGAACAGGAACAGGAAATACCATTCCGGACGCGGGTTGTAGGTCGTGTCGGTGGGGTCGGCTAGTTGCTCGAGCGGCACGCGCACGATCACCGCCACGAGAAACAGAACGGCGAAGGCTAGAAAAATCGCGACCGTGTCTTTGAAAACCTGCCGCGGGAAAAACTGCTGCCTGGGTAGGGCTTCGTCACCCGGAGCCGGCGCCACCCCGTGCTTCCGGACCAGGTAGATATGCAGCGCGATGAGGAAGAGAGTGGCCGGCGGCAGCAGCAGCACGTGCAATCCATAGAACCGCGCGAAGGTGACCACTCCAATTCCGCCGCTTCCACCCAACAAGCGTGTCAGGTACGGCCCCAGCAGGGGCGCCTGCGCGGCAATCCGCGTGGCGACGACCGTCCCCCAGTAGGCGCGATTGTCCCAAGGCAGCAGGTATCCCGTCAGCCCATACGCCAGGGTGAGCAGCAGCAGCACGACGCCCACCATCCAGGTGGCTTCCCGCGGCTTCTTATACGCGCCGTAGAGGAAGGATTGCGTCATGTGCAGCACCACCACCACGATCATCATGCTGGCGCCCCAATGATGCAGCCCGCGGATGAGCCGCCCGCCCGTAACCTCCGTCAGGATGTAGCGCAGACTGTTGTAGGCTTCTCCCGGCGTGGGTGCGTAGTTGAAGGCCAGCAGGACGCCCGTGAACGCCTGAGTGAGGAACAGGAATACCGCAACGCTGCCGAATACCTGGTGCCAGCCGCTCGACGCCGGAATCTCTTCATACAGGAACTGGCGCACCGCCGTCTGCACGCCCGTGCGATGGTCCAGCCACTCCGTGAGCGCAGCCCAGCGCCCCTTCATGATTTCTTCTCCGGCGCCTGTAACGGCCCCAACCAGAGTTTCTTGCCTTCGACCTTGGTTTCGTACCGGTCCAGCGGACGCGGCGCCGGCCCCGACATCACCTGCCCGTCAATCGAAAACAGCGACGTGTGGCATGGGCAGAGAAACTCGCTCTTGCTTTCGTCCCAGTGGTAGGCGCATCCCAGGTGCGTACATATCGGCCCGAATGCCACCAGGCTGTTGTCCTCATGCTTCACCACCCAGGCCGTGCTCTTTTCGCTGGTGATCTTCCAGCCATCTACGCGGTTGCGGCGAAATGTGATTTCCACCGGCACATTGAGCGTCAAGCGTGAGGTGTCTCCGGCTTCCACCCACTCGTCGCTCTTTCGCAGCTTGGGCGGCAGGAGCAGATAAGCCAGGGCCGGCGCTCCCAACATCGTCATGATAGCGGCGCCCATTGCGTAGATAGCGCCGATGTAAAAGCCGCGGCGGGAGAGACTCTCGTTGGGCTGGGCGGGGGGCCTCGCTGTTGACATTCCCTACATCGTATACCGGGAGCCCTCGGGAGTTTATGCTACGAATGTATAAAGTTTGCAAATTTTACGAAGGCTGGTGGCTAGGTCCCGCTACTTCATGATGGGGTCTTGCAGCGTGGCCGCTTCGGGACCGTAATGCTCATGCACCGCCATGCTCTGGTCCGAAAAGAACGTCCGGTTGCCGCTGGTGCCGTAGGGTTCGGGCATCGCCGAGATGGTATATCCGCCCTGCAATCCGGCCACAACGAATTTGTAGCCTTGCTTCAAACCCCCCGCCAGGGTGGCATCAATCAGGTCGGCGGACCCGATGTTGGCATTCCCGCTCGTCGGCGGCCCTAACTCCGTCAAAGAAGTGGCATACCGTCCGAACTGCGAGTAATACTGCACCTCCACAGTGTGGATGGTCCGAATCGCCGCGATCGCCGCGGTCTCCTGGGCGTATTTGCGCGCGTTGGTCAACTTGGGAAGCGCAAACGTGATGATAATCAGGATGATCGCGATGACGATCAGCAATTCAATAAGGGAAAAGCCCCGGCGCCTTCTCAGATCAAACATGTAAGTCCCTTCTTATTCTATGACGCCCAAAGGCGCCGCGGCGTGGAGGGAGTTGTGGGGCACCAGCGCCGGCTGAAAGCCGGCGGCAGCCAGGATTGGCTGCCCCACTAGAACGTCGCCTGAGCTTTCACCAACTCGTCAATCGCCCGCAAGCGGCCCCAAAAGGCGGCCAGCAGGCTCAGACGCAAAGCGTTGGGTCCGTCGGAGAGAGCCTGCTCGGGTTGGTCGTGCACCTCCACGAAAACCCCGTCCACGCCCG
>PLZX01000050.1 GCA_003152325.1 Bryobacterales bacterium
CCCAATCCGGCGACGTCTTCGCCCGACGATTACTCGGCGCGCGATCGCGATGGCCACGGCACGGCGGTGGCGTCGGCGGCGGCCGCCAATCAGAATAGCGGCGGGTCGATTGCCTTCAGCGGGATGGCTCCCAAGGCGTTTCTGGGAAACTACAAGATTTGGGGCAGCGACGGCGTCAACGACGCTCCGCCGGAAAGCGTGTGGATCCAAGCGATTGAAGATGCGCTGAACGACGGCATGGACATCGCCAATATGTCGTCCGGGGGATCGGCATTCACCGGCGCGCTGGATACTGCGGCATGCGGCAATCCTTCCGGTGTGCCTTGCGATCCGCTGGCATCGGCCTTCGAGGCTGCGGCGAAAGCGGGGCTGGTGATCACGGTGGCTGCGGGGAACTCCGCAGACGCTACCTTCTATAACAACGAGAACTACTTTTATTTCAATTCGATCGCTTCGCCGGCCACCGCGCCTTCGGTGATCGCCGTAGGAGGGACATTGAGTTCACACGCGTTGGGCGCTCTTGTGAGTGCGATGGCGTCGAATGCGCCGGCAAGCCTGAAGGCGATTTCCGCGCAACGAAGCGACGGCTGCTTTGGTTGGGATCCCTCGACCTTAGACTGCATTTTCGGATTTCCGCCAAGTGTTTCGCCCGGACTCATTGCGCCGTTGGTGGATGTAACCACGCTAGGGGACAACGGTCTGGCCTGCTCAGCCCTGCCTGCCGGTTCGCTCAATGGCAAGTTCGCGCTGATCCAGCGCGGGGGAGGCAGTGCCTGTAGCCCGGACGTCAAGTCCTTCAACGCGACCAACGCGGGTGCCGTGGGAGTGATCTTGTACATGGCTGATGCCACTGCGACCATCGCTCCGGAGTTTGCGGACTTTGTTTTCGTGCCGGCCGTGATGATCTCGCTTTCGGATGGGCAGGCGTTGAAGTCCTACATCGACTCCAACCCGGACGCTTTGGTGCGGATCGACACCGCGGGACTGGAGCAGACCTTAAGCACCTTCAATCAGTTACTCAGTTATTCTTCCCTTGGCCCAACGCCGGACGGAATGATCAAGCCCGATATGGTGGCGACGGGTGGCTATGACTTTAATCTTGGGACGATTGACCCGAACAGCCCATACTCCCCGTCATATAACGGCCTGTATCTCGCCACACAAAGTTACGAGCAGAGCAGCGGCCTGTACAGCGCGACGGGTTACGTCGGTGCGGATGGGACCAGCTTTTCGGCGCCGCTGGTAGCCGGCGCCGCGGCCCTGGTGAAGCAGTTGCATCCAGGGTGGACTCCTGGGCAAATCAAGTCTGCGCTGCTCAACTCTTCCGCGCAGGACGTGGCTACGGACGATTTTGCAGACCCCGTGGATGTTCAGTGGATCGGTGCGGGCCGTTTGGACGCCAACGCCGCGGTCAGCGCGGTTGTGACGGCGGAGCCGCCTACTCTCTCGTTCGGGTTCTTAAAATCGGGCGTGGCACTGCCTTCTCCCATTTCGGTAACCGTCACCAACACCGGCTCGGCTTCGGTAACGCTGGCGGTCGCGGTCGGGACCGGTGTCGCCGCCGCCGGCGCCTCCGTGTCGGTGAACCAATCGAGCATCACGCTGGCTGGCGGCGCAAAAACAACACTGGTCGTGACGTTGTCCGGCGCTGTTCCGTCGAAAGCCGGGGAATACAATGGCGCTGTCACCCTCAAGAGCGCGACCCCCGCGGTCAACATGCGGATTCCGTATATGTTCATCGTAGGCGACGGGGTTCCGGTGATCGCCCTTCCGCTGTTCAACTGCTGCTACGGCGCGGTGGGGACGGACCTGGGTGCGAATCCGATCCAGGTGCTTGACCAGTACGGCGTGCCGGTGTCAGGGCTGCCGGTGAGTTGGACGATTTCCCCGACTAGCGCCGTGACGCTGAAGAGTGTGGCGGGGGTGCCCGGAAGCACATCCAATAGCGCATTCCCCTTCACGCCGGTTGCCTGTTCGCCGGCTTCCAGTGCCACAGCGACCACCTGCCCGACGAACAACTACGGCATCTCGTGGGTTGAGGTAGTGGCCGGACCTTCGCTTACCACCACGGCGACGATCACGGCATCGGCGGGCCCGTACACGGGCAGCTCGGCGCTGCAGTTCGGAGTCACGCTGATCCCTGTGCCGGCGGTTACAAGTTCGCCTAGCGGCGGCGCTCCGGTGGAGGACGCTGGCGCATTTGGAAGCACCGTGGCGCCGGGCTCGTATGCTTCGATTTTCGGCGCAAATCTGATGGACCCGGGTTACCTGTTCAACTCAACCGGCGACCAGTCGTCCTTCTCGCGGATGCCAATGTCGCTGGATGACGTGACTGTGAGCTTCGATGCGCCGGCCACCGGCAGCCTGCCGGCCATCAGCGAGCCCGGATACGTGTTTTTCGTCAGCCCGGGCCAGGTGAACGTCTTTGTCCCCTGGGAACTGGAGAATTACCCGTCCGCGCAGCTCAAAGTGACGTTCGTGGAGTCTCTGCACAGCAACCTGGTAAACGTGACGCTGAACAATTACGCGCCGGCGTTCCTGGGCTTCGTCGAGGGCAGCGGTTATGCGGCCGACGCCTTGGATAACACCACCGGTGCCCTCATCACCACCAGCAACCCAGCCACCGCGGGGGAATACCTCCAACTCTACTGTAACGGACTCGGGCCGGTAACCAACCAGCCTGTCAGCGGCGACGCGGCCTCCGCGACGGTGCTCTCTTATACCTCCAGTCCCGTGACGGTCACTATCGGCGGAAAGCAGGTCACACCCTTATTTGCGGGTCTGGCGCCGGGCTTCGTCGGATTATACGAGGTGGCCATTCAGGTGCCTTCGGGGCTCACTCCGGGGAACCAGCCCATCACTGTTTCGGTGGGCGGGAAGACGTCGCCGGCGTCGGTTGTAACCGTGACCCCTCCGGCGACTTATCCGATTTTTCTGCCGATCAAGTAGTTCGTGTTCCGAGGGCAAGCTAAAGCATGCC
>PLZX01000166.1 GCA_003152325.1 Bryobacterales bacterium
TTCCGGCAGTCCACAAGCCGTGCCCATCACCGGCACCGGGCATACCAACACCCTGAGCCTCACCCCCACCTCCCTCACTTATGCCGCTCAGACTGACGGCACCACCTCCGCCGCCCAATCCGTCACAGTCAACAGCGTCGGCAGCGCCTCGGTCGCCCTCAGCAATATCCAACTCACCGGCGCCAACGCCGCCGACTACGCCATCTCCATCAACACCTGCGGCCCCACACTGGCCTCCGGGGCCAACTGCTCCGTCTCCATCACCTTCACTCCCTCCGCTACCGGCACCCGCACCGCCGCACTCACCTTTACCGACGACGCTTCCGGCAGTCCACAAGCCGTGCCCATCACCGGCACCGGGCAAACCAAGACCCTGAGCCTCACCCCCACCTCCCTCACCTATGCCGCTCAGACTGACGGCACCACCTCCGCCGCCCAATCCGTCACCGTCAACAGCATCGGCACCGCCTCGGTCACCCTCAGCAATATCCAACTCACCGGCGCCAACGCCGCCGATTACGCCATCTCCGCGAACACTTGCGGCCCCACACTGGCTTCCGGCGCCAACTGCTCCGTCTCCATCACCTTCACTCCCTCCGCTACCGGCACCCGCACCGCCGCACTCACCTTTACCGACGACGCTTTCGGCAGCCCACAAGCCGTGCCCATCACCGGCACCGGGCAAACCAAGACCCTGAGCTTTAGCCCCACGTCCCTCACCTACACGATCCAGACCGTCGGCACTACATCTGCCGCGCAATCCGTCACCATCGCCAGCATCGGTACCGCCACCGTTAATCTCAGCAGTCTCCAACTCACTGGCGCCAACGCCGCCGAGTACGCCATCACCACAAATACCTGCGGCTTGACACTCGCCTCCGGCGCCAACTGCTCCGTCTCCATCACCTTCACCCCAGCCGGCGCCGGCACGCGCACCGCCGCCCTCACCCTCACTGACGACGCCTCCGGCAGCCCACAAGCCGTCCCCATCACCGGCACCGGACAAGCCACCACAAAATCTCTCAGTTTCAATCCTCCGTCCCTTACATATGCCGCTCAAACCGACGGCACCACATCGGGCGCGCAGTCCATCACCATCACCAGCATCGGCACCGCCACCGTCAATCTCAGCAACATCCAGCTCACCGGCGCCAACGCCGCTGATTACGCCATCTCCGCGAACACCTGCGGCCCAACACTCGCCCCCACCGCCACCTGCTCCGTCTCCATCACTTTCACCCCCTCCGCCACCGGCACACGCGCCGCCGCCCTCACCTTCACCGACGACGCCTCCGGCAGCCCACAATCGGTTGGTATCACCGGCACCGGCCAAACCAAGACCCTCAGCTTCAGCCCAACCTCCCTCACCTACGCCGCGCAAACTGACGGCACGACATCGGCCGCCCAGTCCGTCACCATCAACAGCGTCGGTACCGCCACCGTCAATCTCAGCAACATCCAACTCACCGGCGCCAACGCTGCCGATTACGCCATCTCCGCGAACACTTGCGGCCCCACCCTCGCTTCCGGCGCCAACTGCTCCGTCTCCATCACCTTCACTCCCTCCGCCACCGGCACCCGCACCGCCGCGCTCACTCTGACTGATGACGCCTCCGGCAGCCCACAATCGGTTGGCATCACGGGCATCGGCCAAACCAAGACCCTCAGCTTCAGCCCCACTTCCCTCACTTACACCATCCAGACCGTCGGCACTACCTCCGCCGCCCAGTCCGTCACCGTCAATAGCATCGGCACCGCCTCCGTTTCGCTCACCACGATTCACCTCACCGGCACTAACGCCGCCGATTACGCCGTCTCCGCAAACACTTGCGGCCCTACCCTCGCTTCCGGCGCCAACTGCTCCGTCTCCATCACCTTCACTCCCACCGCCACCGGCACCCGCACCGCCGCGCTCACTCTGACTGATGACGCCTCCGGCAGCCCGCAATCCGTCGCCATCACCGGCACCGGCCAAACCAAAATCCTGAGCTTCAGTCCCACCTCCCTCACGTACGCCGCTCAGACCGACGGCACCACCTCCGCCGCCCAGTCAGTCACCGTCAACAGCATCGGCACCGCCACCGTCAACCTCAGCACGATTCAGCTCACCGGCACCAACGCCGCCGATTACTCCATCACCACGAACACCTGCGGCCTCACCCTCGCCTCTGGTGCCAACTGCTCCGTTTCCATTACCTTCACCCCCTCCGCCACCGGCACGCGCACCGCCGCCCTCACCCTCACCGACGACGCACCGACCAGCCCGCAATCCGTGCCCATCACTGGCACCGGCCAAACCAAGACCCTCAGTTTCAGCCCAACTTCACTCACTTACACCACCCAGAACGTGGGCACCACGTCCGCCGCCCAGTCCGTGACCATCACCAGCGTCGGCACCGCTACCGTCAATCTCAGCACGATCCAACTCACCGGCGCCAATGCCGCCGACTACGCCATTTCCATCAACACCTGCGGCTTGACACTCGCCTCCGCCGCCAACTGCTCCGTCTCCATCACCTTCAACCCCTCCGTCGCCGGCACCCGCACCGCCGCCCTCACCCTCACTGACGACGCCTCCGGCAGCCCACAATCGGTCGCCATCACCGGCACCGGCCAGGCCTCTACGAAGAGCCTCGGTTTTAGCCCTACGTCCCTCACCTACGCCGCTCAGAACGTCGGCACCACTTCTGCCGCCCAGTCGGTCATGGTCACCAGCACCGGCACCGCTACTGTCAACCTCAGCACGATTCAGCTCACCGGCGCCAACGCAACCGATTACTCCATCACCACGAACACCTGCGGCCTCACACTCGCTTCTGGCGCCAACTGCTCCGTTTTCATTACCTTCACTCCCACCGCCACCGGCACCCGCACCGCCGCCCTCACCTTCACCGACGACGCCTCTGGCAGCCCACAATCGGTTGGTATCACGGGCATCGGCCAAACCAAGACCCTCAGCCTCAGCCCCACTTCCCTCACTTACACCATCCAGACCGTGGGAACCACTTCCGCCGCACAGTCCGTCACCGTCACCAACAGCGGCACCGCCACTGTCAGCCTCTTCACGACCGTGCTCACCGGCGCTAACTCCGCCGATTACGCCATCTCCGCGAATACCTGCAGCTCCACACTCGCCTCTGGGGCCAATTGCTCCATCTCCATCACCTTCTCCCCCTCCGCCGTGGGCGCCCGCACCGCCGCCCTCACCCTCACCGACGATGCCACCGGCAGCCCGCAATCCGTGCCCATCACCGGCACCGGCCAAACCAAGATCCTCACCTTCAGTCCCACGTCCCTCACTTACACCGCTCAAACCGTCGGCACCACTTCCGCCGCCCAGTCGGTCACCATCACCAGCACCGGCACTGCTACCGTAAACCTGACTAACAGTCAGCTCACCGGCGGTGGCGCGGCCGATTACGCCATCTCCGCAAACACTTGCGGCCCCACCCTCGCTTCCGGCGCCAACTGCTCCGTCTCCATCACCTTCTCTCCCTCCACCACCGGCATCCGGAACGCCAACCTCACCCTCACCGACGACGCACTCCGCCAGCCCGCAATCCGTACCCATCACCGGCACCGGCCAGCCCGCCTCCAAGACCCTTGGCCTCAGCCCCACCTCTCTTACCTACGCTGGCCAGGGCACCGGAACCACCTCCGCCGCCCAATCCGTCACCGTCAGCAGCACCGGCACCGCTACCATCACTTTCAGCAGTATTCTACTCACCGGCGCCAACGCCGCTGATTACGCCATCTCCGCGAACACCTGCGGCTCCACTCTCGCCTCCGGCGCCAATTGCTCCATCTCCATCACTTTCACCCCCTCGGTCGCCGGAACGCGCGCGGCCGCCCTCACTTTCACCGACGACGCCACCGGCAGCCCGCAATCCGTTACCCTCACCGGCACTGGCCAGCCCCCATCACAAATACTGGTGTTCACGCCCACGTCTCTCACTCTCAACCCGGCCATCGTCGGCGCAAACTCAAGCAACAATCTCACCGTCCTGAGTGCCGGCGCCTCCACGGTCACGTTCACTGGCGCAGCCATCACCGGTACAAATGCCGCCGACTTCAGCGTGACCGCAAACAACTGCGCTTCCTTAACCCCCGGCGGCACTTGCATTATTACCGTGAAGTTCACGCCGTCCGCCACCGGGCTCCGCACCGCTTCCTTGCAGGTGACCGACAGTGCGCCCTCCAGCCCGCAAACTGTGCCCCTGTCCGCCGTTGGGGAAACCGCTATCGAGATCCTCACTCCCAGTACCCCTGCCATCACGTTCTCCCAACAGAACGTAGGCACCACCAGTTCCGCCTCTTTTGTCCAGTTCACGAACAACGGAACCGCCCCCGTCAACTTCACCTCGGTAACCGTCACCAGCGGCGTCGAGTTCAGCATTACTTCCAACTCCTGCACCGGTTCGCTCGCCACCGGCAGTACCTGCACTGTCAATGTGACCTTCACACCCAGCGCCATCGGAAACCGGTCCTCCAGCCTTTCCATCGTCGACGACGCTCCCGGGTCGCCGCAGACTATNNCTTTCCCCGGACAGAACGTGTTGACTACCAGCGGCGTGGAGGTCGTCCAGTTCACCAACATCGGAACCGGAGCAGTCACTTTCACGGCGCCCTCCATCACCGGCAACTTCGCCATTTCCACCAACAACTGCACCGGGGCGCTTGCCGCCGGCGGCTCCTGCACTGTCAATGTGACGTTTACCCCCAGCGCTCCTGGAAGCGAAACCGGCACCCTCACGGTTAACGACGACGCTCTGAGCTCGCCTCAGACCGTCAGCCTCCTGGGATCCGGAGTAGCCATCGTCAAATCGCTCACCTTCAGCCCCGGCACTCTCACCTTTGCGCAGAATGTCGGAACCACCAGCAGTGGTCAGGCAGTCACTATCTTCAATGCAGGAACTGCCACCGTAAATATCTCCAGTGCGGCAATTACCGGCACGGACCAGTCCGAATACTCGATTGGGTCCACTAACTGCAGCGCCACCCTGCCAAGCACCGGTAGCTGCTCATACACCATCAATTTCACACCCACCGCCACCGGCATCCGCCCGGCCGCTTTCACCATCACCGACGACGCTACCGGCAGCCCCCAATCCGTCAGTCTGGATGGTGTGGGTCTGACGGTTTCACAGGCCCTCGCATTTTCGCCGCTCAATCTGAGCTTCGGCGTGCAGGTGGACGGCTTCACCACAGCCAGTGCCGAGGTGATTGTCAGCAATACCGGCGATGCGCCCGTCACCTTCACCGCTTATTCCATTACGGGCGCTAATCCCGCCGATTTCGCCATCGCTATCAATAATTGCCCGTTGAGCCCGTCGCCCATGGCGCCCCTCAGCAGTTGCGGCATCTTCGTTACTTTCACACCGTCTGCGTCCGGCCTCCGTACGGCCACTCTCCAGTTCACCGATTCCGCCACCGGCAGCCCCCAGACCGTAGCCCTCGAAGGCTATGGCGAGGATGACGTGCAGACTCTCAGCTTCAATACCGCCGCGATCGTCTTCCCTGCCCAGCCCGTCACCACCACCAGCGCAACCCACTTTTCTACCGTCACCATCACCGGAGACGCTCCTGTGACGTTCTCCGCCGCCACCGTTACCGGCGGCAACTCCGGAGACTTTAGCGTCTCCTCCAACGGATGCACCGGCCCGATCAGTCCCGGCCTGTCATGCACCGGTTTCGTCGTTTTCACCCCTTCCACCACCGGAATTCGTCAGAGCACCCTGCAATTCACCGACAACGCCACCGGCTCCCCGCAATCCATTGTGCTGGTTGGCAACGGGACATCCGGTAGCGCGGCCCTTACCTTCAACCCCACCGACGTGGATTTCGGCAACCTCATCTCCGGAACCACCAGCGGCCTGACCCAGGTCAACGTCACCAACTCCACCGGATCGAGCCTGACGTTCTCCTCCATCACCACTACCGGTGCGAACGCTGCGGATTTCTCCATCGACGGTTCCTCCACTTGCGCCGCCACTCTCGCAGCCGGCGCCACGTGCAAAATCTTTGTGGCATTGACTCCCTCCGGTCTCGGGATTCGCATCGCTTCCCTGCAGTTCGTTCACACTGGAGTTGGCAGCCCGCAGATCGTCGGGCTTTTCGGCACTGGCATCGCCTCCGCCAAGACTCTCGCCTTCGTGCCCATGGCGCTCACCGCCGGCCCGGTGAATATTGGATCGTCCGCGGTTTCTTCGACTACCACAGTGCGCAACACCGGCACGGCCACCGTCACATTCACCGGAATTACACTCACCAGCCCCACCGATTTCAGCATCTCCACCAACAGTTGCACCAGCCCCCTGGCCCCCGGTGCTACCTGCCAGTTGGCGGCCACCTTCACGGCTAGCCTGGCGGCAGTGGAATCCGATTCCATTCGAATTGCGAGCGACGCCACCGGCAGCCCGCAGTTCATCAACCTGTCCGGCTTCGGGCAGAACAGCCTCAAGTCAATCGGCGCCGAACCGCCGTCGCTGGCCTTCGGCGCCCAGACCATCGGGACCACCAGCTCCTCTCAAAACATTCGCGTAACCTATACCGGAACCGCCACGGTCACGTTTTCGGCGCCCACCTTTACCGGAACCAACGCCGCCGATTTCGCCGTCTTTTCCGGCTGTACGACATTGAGTAATGGCGCTTGCGGCATCAACATCACCTTCACCCCAACCGTAGCCGGCGTCGAAACCGCCACCCTCAACATCAACAGTGACGCCGCCGGCAGCCCCTTGCAGATCAATCTGACAGGCATCGGACAGACCCTCGTGAAATCTCTGAGCACTAGCACCCCCGCGCTCGTCTACGCCGCCCAGAACATCGGAACCACCAGCCTTCAGCAAAACGCCCGCGTCAACACCACCGGAACCGCTACCGTCACGTTCTCGGCGCCCACCTTTACCGGAACCAACGCCGCCGATTTCGCCGTTTCGTTCAACGGCTGCACCACCTTGACCCCTAGCGCTGGCACCTGCGTCGTGCAAGTCACTTTCACCCCGTCCGTGGTGGGCCTCGAGACCGCCACCCTCAACCTCAACAGCGACGCCGTCGGCAGTCCCATGCAAATCAGTTTGGCCGGCATCGGACAGACCCTCGTGAAATCTCTGATCACCACCACCCCCGCACTGCTCTTCGGTGCCCAGAACATCGGAACCACCAGCCTTCAGCAGAACGCCCGCGCCACCATCACCGGAACCGCTACCGTGACCTTCTCGGCGCCCAACATCACCGGAACCAACGCCGCCGATTTCGCCGCTTCGTTCAACGGCTGTACCACTTTGACCGTTGGCACCTGCGTCGTGCAAGTCACCTTCACCCCATCCTTCGCCGGCCCCGAAACCGCCACTCTCAATATCAACAGCGACGCCGTGGGCAGCCCCATGCAGATCAACCTGGCCGGCATCGGACAGACCCTCGTGAAATCCCTGAGCACCAGTACCCCCGCACTGCTCTTCCCCGCCCAGAACATCGGAACCACCAGCACCCCTCAAAATGCCCGCGCCATCGACACCGGAAACGCTACCGTCACGTTCTTGGCGCCCACCATCACCGGTACCAACGCCGCCGATTTCGCCATTTCCTTCAATAGCTGTACGACATTGGCCCCTGGCGCTGGTGGTTGCAACGTGCAAATCACCTTCACCCCATCCCTAGCCGGCCTCGAAACCGCTACCCTCAATCTCGCCAGTGACGCCATCGGTAGCCCCATCCAGATCAGCCTGACCGGCGTCGGGCAAACCGTCGTGAAATCCGTGTCCGTGACGCCTTCCCTCACCTACGCTGCCCAGAACGTAGGCACCGATAGCGGCGTTCAAAACGTATTCGTCATCAATACGGGAACCACTCTGGTCACCTTCTCGCCGTTCTCCATCACCGGCGCGAATAGTGGAGACTTCGTAATCCACGCCAACAATTGCACCGGCACGCTGGCTCCCACCGTTTCCTGCAACGTGGCGATCATCTTCCACCCCACCGCCACCGGCTCGCGCACCGCCAACCTTCAAGTCGCGAGCGATGCCGTGGGCAGTCCGCAGCCGGTCATCCTCACCGGCACCGGGCAATAACCAACCGTCGGCGCCCCGAATCCGAGCCGCGAGCGTATGCGAGCGATGTCTCGGTATCTACCGCAACTTGCCGGCGTCGCTTTTCATGGCTGCTGCGTTGCGCCACGCCTGCTCGGCGTATGGCCCGGAGATCTTACCGCAATCTTCGCTGAACTTAGCGCCTTCCAGCACTTTGGCTTTGCTGTTGGTCATCAGGCCCAGACGGTAGTTGGCCATGCCCAGATAGAACAACGCCGGCCCCATCATGGCGTCGTTGCCTTTAATCAGCGGTAGTGCCGCGCGCAAATCCTTATCGGCCGCCATGTACTGGTCTTTTTCGCCGTGAATCACGCCCGCCATCCAGTGACCGTGCCCCAGCGACGTATTGCGTTTCCGCTCCCAGTCGGCCGCCGCCATGCTCTCCGGTTTGGTATGCTTGCCCGCCGCCGCCACCAGGCGGTTCGCCAAACCCAGTGCCTTGTCGGACTGCTTCGCCCTCAGTGCATTATCGGCCGCCACCAGCAGCAGGTCCTCGTTCTCCGGCAGATTCTGCAGGCCCTTCTCGATTACCGCCGGAATCTTCGCCGTCGCGCCGGTCTGCGTCAACGCCAACAGGTAATTGCCATACCCCTGGTCCAGATACTTGCTCTTGGGATTCTGCTGCTCGAGCGTCGACATCAGATCCACCGTCGTGGCCGCAGGCCCCTTCAAGGCCACCGCGTACAGCGCGTACTCGGTGTAGGTTTCGACGTCGTGTGCCCACGCCACCCGTTGCGTCCAGCCTTCCTTCTCGTCATTGCTGGCCGGAGCCGCCTCCGCGGCAGCCTCCCGCGCCATCCCACAGGCTTCTGCCGCCAGCGTCTTCACCAGCGCGGCATCACCCTTGGCTTCGGCGTCCTTCAGGCTCTGGAAAGTGCTTTCCAGATCGGCGGCGGCCACCGACACGGGTGCGCCAACCAGAACAACCGCTAAAGTCAAAACCGAGAGGTTCATACCTAATCTCCTCTGCGTATCTACATTGCATTCGGGCCCGTAACTCTTCATTCCAATTCTGCGCGCTTTCGTTGGTTAATGCAAGCCTCCACAAATACAAAGCGGGCCCGGAAGCATTTACGCCGCCGGGCCCGCCCTAGGTTACTGGGTCTTCGCTGCCGAATTAGAAGGCCAGCCGAAGATCGAACTGCATTTCACGGTTGCCATAGAACTGCGAGGTCAGTTTACCGAACGTTGTCGATTGGACGCTCATATCGCCCAACCACCACGTCAGGTGGTTGAACACGTTGACTCCCGTTGCACGGAAGGTCAGAGTCTTGGTTTCCGTGATGTGAGTCACCTTCTGCACCGCGGCGTCCATGGTCCAAACCCAGGGACCGTTGAACAGGTCGCGCTGCATCGAACCGATGGTGCCTGCGCCCGGCTCGAAGAATACCTGGCCGGAGAAAGGCGTTGAGCCGTCCGGAGCTACCGCGCGAAGGTCCGTCGGGTTCTTGTTGGCGAAGGGGAAGAACCACATGCCATCGCCGCGCGTGTAGACCTTGAACATGGAGTCCAGTTGGCCGGCGGTGAGGCTGGTGTTGGCCATATTGTTGGTGGACCGGGCTGCGCGGTTCAGAGTTCCGCGGGCCGCGGAGGTGACGCCGAAGGGAGCGCCGGATTGCTTGGTATAGATGCCGGACACATCCCAACCGCTGACGATCTTCGACAGGATGCGGTTCTGCACATCGAAGAGCCGGTTGTGGCCGAACGGAAGCGAATAAACGAAGTTCGCCTTAATGGCGTGGGTGAGGTCCATGCCGGGAACCCGGTGCCGCTCGATCTTGGTGTTATTGATATCGAGGAAGGGTTCGAAGTCGGTCTGCTGGTCGCCGTTGGCATCGCTCAACACCTTGGAGAAGGTGTAGTTGACCTGGAACTGCAGGCCGTGCGTCAGGTTGTGCCGGGCATCCACCTGCAATGCGTTGTAGGTGCTGTTGCTGTAATTGGTCATCACATTTCCACCCAGGATGTTCGGGTTGGCGTAGAAATTGTAAGGACCATTGACGCCGTTAATCTGGTAGAAATTTCCGAGCTCGCCCACCTGGCCGGTTTGCAGGTAGCTCGACACGCTGGAATTGGTGAGGTAGCCGCCGTTCGGCATGGCGTTGAAGAATGGGGTCGGCACGCTGCCGGGGATCGCCGAGTTGTATACCGCATTGAAGCTCCCGTTGGCCGCCTTGGCCAACCAGCCATTGTTGGCCGCTTGGAGGAATGGCTGCAGCAACTGGCCGATCTGCACCTGGTTGTAGTCGAAGGCCCGAATTTCCTTGGTGCCGTGGTTGCCGACGTAGCGCACGTCAAGCAGCGTGTTCTTGATGGAGCGCTGCACGCTGATGTTCCACTGTTGCACGTAGGGCGTGGTCAGTCCCGGATTGGGGAAGGCCAGGGCCGCCTGCGAGTTGAGTGCGTAGTTGTCCGCCAGTGTGCGCGGGACCTTGAAAGTGGGAATTGCCACGGGAACAAGGCTGGAGGCAAAGTTGCCGTCCAGTCCGCTCTTGGTTGAGCCGGACGAAAGGCCGGCGTTGGTGCCCAGGCTGTTGTCGGCGGCGCGCACGATGTTGTCGTTCACAAAGGCGATGGAGTATCCGGCGCGGATCGCCCATTTGCCTTCACCGGTAGGATCCCAGGCCAGACCGACGTTGGGGGCAAAGTGCTTCTTGCTGGCGTTCCAAAGCGGTTGTCCCCCGGAGGTGCCGGCGAAGTCCAGGACGGTGTTCGGATTGAATACCGTGGCAATCGGGTTGTTGTTGGTAATTACCGGCGCCAGGTACAGGCCGTCACGCTCCGTCGTCGGCGCGTAGTAATCCCAGCGCACGCCCAGGTTGGCGGTCAGGTTGCGGGCGAGCTTCCAGGTATCCTGCGCGTATGCCGCGTAATTGTCCTGGATGAGGTGGCGGAGCTGGGTGTAGTTGTTGACGTACCCCGAGGTCCGGCTGGAGACGTTGAATGTCTGGGTGTAGCTGCTGTAGAGGCCCGCGAGCGTAGACAACAGGGTGTTGGCGGCGCTCAGATCGGTCGAACTGGCGCCCGGCATCTGAGTACCCGTGAGGCCCGCCGTGTTGGTGCCCAGGCCCAGGCCGTAGCTCGGCGTAATGCCGGCGTCGTTGAAGGTCTCGATGTGAGTTACCTGCGTCTGGAATCCGAACTGGATCGTGTGCGCGCCGTGCACCCAACTGGCGTTGTCCGAGTAGTGATAGGTGTCGGTATTGCGGCCCTGCGTGCGCAACACGCCGCCGCCGGAAGCGCCGCCGCCAATCGGATTCGTGTATGTGGTGCCGGTGATGAAGTAGTTTGGCGTGGTCTGCGTATCCAGGAAGATGGCCGGCGCAAAGTTGAAGCCGAAACGCATTTCGTTGGTAATCGTGGGCTTCGGATTGAAGCGCCAGGAAGTGGAGAGGAACTTGGTGGTATCGCTGTTGGCTTGCTGGGGCGCCACGGAATAGGTGAGGTCTTCATCTGGGCGGTCCAGGTTGTCCCGATTTTGCATGTACGTTACGGCGAAACTGCTCTTGTCGGAAAAAACATAGTCGCCCCGCGCGGTGACGTTGTCCCTGAGGCGGTTGTCGCGCCGCTTGGCCAGGTCCCCGCCCGTATTCCGCAGCAGTGCCGACGTCGAATCGCCGACGTTAAAGTTGTTGATCTTATCGGGTGTGGGAACCAGGGCCAGGTAGCTGTTCATAACCGAACTGGCCGGCAGCCCCATGGCCTGCAGGATATTGACCTTGTGAACCGTGCCGGCGGTGTCCTTATAGGTATAGATACCGTTGCGGGCATCCGAGGTCAGGATGGTATAGTTCTGGGTGGTCTGCTGGTGCTGCCGGTACGCTTCGTAATCCACGTAGAAGAACAGTTTGTTCTTCTTCACCGGACCGCCGATCTTGCCGCCCATCTGGTTCAGGTTCATGAAGGAAACCGGAACCCCGGACGCATTGTTGTAGAAGGAATTGGCGCGGAAGTAGTTATTCCGATTCTGCCAGAACACGCCGCCATGGAACTGATTGCCGCCCTGCGGTGTGACGAACGCCACTTGCGAGGCTCCGCCGTAATTGGCGGCGCTGGCGTTGGAAGTGGAAAGCGTCACCTCGGACACCTGGTCCAACAGCAGCAGGTTGGGCAGAAAATCCATGTCGTTGGTGCGGATGAAATTGTCCTGGATGTTGATGCCATCCATGGTGACGTTGGTATATGTCGGGCGCTGTCCGTCGACGATCGTCGCGCCCGTTCCGTTGCTGCCTACACCGGCCTGCGTGGAGAGGAAGGCCAGGGGGCTGCGGTCGGCGACGGGCAACTCGGCGATCTGCGATTTCGCAATCGTCGTGCTCACCTCCGAGTTTGAGGTCTGCACGTTGGTTCCGACGTCGACGACTTCCACCGTTTGCGTAATACCCGCGACCTCCATCTTAATCGACGGCACATCGAAGGAACGGCCCGGAAGCACCTCGATGCCGGTACGCACCGATTTCTGAAAGCCCTTGGCTTCAATCACCATGTCGTAGGTGTTGGCCGGGACGCTCAAGATCGAAAACGATCCCGCGGCCGTGGTTTTAGTGCCGAATACCGCTGTGGCGGAGCCAGGCAAATTCAGGTGAACCTCGGCGTCCGGAATCGCGGCGCCGGAAGAATCCATTACCGTGCCCGTCACGGTGCCGTTGACCTGAGCGTTCAACGAAGCAGCCGCGAGGAGCAATGCTAAAAGTGACAAAAATACACGGAAGCGAGTCATTTAAAATAACCTTTCTTCGATTGTCACCCCCGGAGACGGGAGAGTGACTGATGGGCCCAACGGCACACACTAACCTCTTGGAAACTGAACTAGTGTACTGAGTATCCCACAAATCCAAGCACATTTCAATATAAAAAGGTGTGATTATCCTATTTAGAAACAACGAGATCGTTGAAAACTCAAACACTGCCTGACCCAATATCCCACGCCTTCCAATAAGTGTTGACATTTCCAGCACTATGCCAACGACCCCTTCCCCAGTGCGATCCTATCAACATGCCCGAACTACCCGACGTCACCCTCTACGTCGAAGCCCTCGCCGCCCGCACCGTCGGATACGCCCTCGACCGCGTCACCATCTTAAGCCCGTTCCTTCTCCGCTCCATCGATCCGCCCGTCGAGGCCACTCACGGTAAGATCGTCCGTCAGGTCCTCCGCGTCGGAAAACGCATCGCCATCGGCCTGGAAGACCACCTCTGGCTTGCCCTGCACCTCATGATCGCCGGCCGTCTGCACTGGCGCGAGCCGGCCGCCAAACCCGCCGGCGCCCGCAACCTCCTCGCCGCCTTCGCCTTCGATTCCGGCACCCTTACCTTCACCGAAGCCGGTGCCCGCCACCGCGCTTCGCTCCACATCCTCTCCGGCCCCGATGCCCTCCACTCGCTCGACGCCGGCGGCCTCGAAGTTCTCGAAGCCGGTCTGCCCGCCTTCACCACCGCCCTGCAATCCGCCAATCACACCCTGAAACGGGCCCTCACTGACCCGCACATCTTCAGCGGCATCGGCAACTCCTATTCCGATGAGATCCTCCATCGCGCGCGCCTCTCGCCCGTCGCACTCACCCAAAAACTCCCGCCCGCCCACATCGCGCAACTCTACACCGCCACCCGCGAAACCCTCGTCGAATGGACCGGCCGCCTGCGGGCCCAATCCGGCGGGGCGTTCCCCGAGAAGGTCACTGCCTTCCGCGACGGCATGGCCGTGCACGGCCGCTACGGCCTTCCCTGCCCCCGCTGCGGGGCGCCCGTCCAGCGCATCCGTTACGCTTCCAACGAGACCAACTATTGTGCCCCCTGCCAGACCAACGGCAAACTCCTCGCCGACCGCGCCCTCTCCCGCCTCCTGCGCGAGGACTGGCCGCGCTCCCTCGACCAGCTCGAAGCCCTCAAACGCCGCTGACCGCCCCTTGCGTTGCTCCCGTCCCTTGCTATAGCATCGAAAAACCGGCAGTCAGGAGGCCGCTTCCATGCATCGCCGTAACTTTTTCCAGCTCGCGCTAGGTGCCACCGCCGTCGCTACCGCTTCCGCCGCGGTAAGTGGCCGCACCCCCGAAGACGTCGCCACCGATGAAGACTACTGGTCTGAGATCCGCGGCGCCTTCTCCATCGATCGCAATTTCATCAACCTCAATAACGGCTATGTCAGCCCCTCACCCCGCACCGTCCAGGACGCCATGCGCCGCTACCTCGACTACAGCGACATGGGCCCCTATCCCACCATGGTCAATGTGCTGTACCGGGAGATCGAAGCCGTCCGCCGCCGCCTTGCCCAATACGCCGGCTGCGACCCCGAGGAAATCGCCATCACCCGTAACGCCTCCGAATCCCTCGAAAACGCTCAGTACGGCATCGACCTCAAGCCCGGCGACGAAGTCCTCACCACCAACCAGGACTACCCCCGCATGATCGAAACCTTCAAACAGCGCGAGCGCCGCGATGGCATCGTGCTAAAAATGATTTCCTTTCCCGTCCCCAGCCCCGGCATGGACCTTCTGGTTCGCCTCTTCGAGCAGGCCGTCACCCCCAGAACCAAGCTCATCCTCTTCTGCCACATTACCAACCGCACCGGCCAGATCTTTCCCGTGCGCCGCATCTGCGATATGGCGCACGCCCGCGGCATCCCCGTCATCGTCGATGGCGCTCACGCCTTCAGTCACTTTCCTTATAAGATCTCCGACCTCGATTGCGATTACTACGGAGTAAGTCTCCATAAATGGACTTATGCCCCGGTCGGCACCGGTTTTCTCTATGTAAAGAAGTCCCGCATCGCTTCTACCTGGTCGCTAATGGCTTCCGGCGCAACGCAGAAAGACGACATCCGCAAGTTCGAAGAGGTCGGCACCCATCCCGCCGCCAACCTCAACGCCATCTCCGATGCCCTGGTCTTCAACGACAACATCGGCATCGATCGCAAAGCCGCGCGTCTCCGCTACCTCCGCGACCGCTGGGCCCTCCGCCTGGCGCAGAATCCCAAGTGCAAAATTCTGCATAGTCCCGACCCCGCGCAATCCTGCGGCATCGGTTTCCTCGCCTTCAACGGCATCGATCCCTCTAAGATCGCCTCCGCGCTAGTCAATAAGTACAGCATCTATACCTCCACCATAGGCCACGAAGAATACACCGGCCTGCGCATCACTCCCAACATCTACACCACGCTGAAAGAGATCGACGTCTTCGCCGACGCCGTTGAACGCGAAGTCAAAATCGCCTGAAGGCAGCCCCCGGCACGGAACCGCGATGACCCCCCGCGCCTCAACCGGCGATATAATCTCCACGATGCACAACCTCCGCCTGCCACTTCTGATCGGCGCTGTCGCCGCCCTCTCCATCGCCGCCACTTACGACGCCTCTGTCTTCGGCTCCCTCCAATGGCGCAGCATCGGCCCTCTGCGCGGCGGACGTTCCATCGCCTGCAC
Organism: Bryobacterales bacterium; assembly: GCA_003152325.1. Taxonomy (GTDB): domain Bacteria; phylum Acidobacteriota; class Terriglobia; order Bryobacterales; family Bryobacteraceae; genus PALSA-129. The sequence goes on from PLZX01000166.1 coordinate 15,503, forward strand.
CGGCAGTTCCGCGCGCCCCAATGAGTATTACTTCGGAGCCACCGGCGGCGGTCTCTGGAAGACCGCCGATGGCGGCACCACCTGGCGCCCCGTCACCGACGGCCAACTCCACAGCTCCTCGGTTGGCGCGGTTGCCGTCGCCCCCTCCAACCCCGACATCATTTACATCGGCATGGGCGAAACCGAGTTGCGCGGCAACATCATGCAGGGCGATGGCGTCTACAAATCCACCGACGCCGGCCGCACCTGGAAGAACGTTGGCCTCGCCGACACCCAAGCCATCTCCCGCATCCGCGTCCACCCCACCGATCCCAACATCGTCTACGTCTCCGCTCTTGGCCATCCCTACGCTCCCAACCGCGAACGCGGCGTCTTCCGCACCCGCGATGGCGGCGACACCTGGCAGCCCGTGCTCTTCCGTGACGATCATTCCGGCGCCGTCGATCTCGTCATGGACCCACAAAACCCCAGCGTCCTCTTTGCTGCCATCTGGGACGCCAACCGCACTCCTTGGGGACTCACCAGCGGCGGCCCTTCCAGCGGTCTCTACAAAACCACCGACGGCGGCGACCACTGGACCGACATCACCCGCAACGCCGGAATGCCCGCCGGCGTCATCGGCAAAATCGGCGTTGCCGTCTCCGGCGGTGATCCCAATCGAATCTACGCCATGGTCGAAAACGAAAATGGCGGCCTCTTTGTTTCCGATGACGCCGGCGCCACTTGGAAGAAGATCAACGAAGACCGCAACCTCCGCCAACGCGCCTTCTATTACACCCGCATCTACGCCGACCCCAAAGCCAAGGACACCGTCTACGTCCTCAACACCTCTTTCTTCCGTTCCACCGACGGCGGCAAGACTTTCCGCACGGTCCAGACGCCCCACGGCGACAATCACGATCTCTGGATCGATCCCGCCAACCCGCTCCGCATGGTCGAGAGCAACGACGGCGGCGGCAACGTCTCCCTCAATGGCGGCCAGACTTGGACCAACCAGCAGTACTCCACCGCGCAGCTTTATCATGTGGCCGTCACCACCGACATTCCCTTTCACGTCTGCGGCGCCCAGCAGGATAGCTCCACCATCTGCACTCCCAGCACCGCCGGAGGCCGCGGCGGGCGCGGCGCTGCTAACACTTATGGCGTCGGCGGAGGTGAGAGCGGCTACATCGCTCCCGACCCGCGCAATCCCAACATCTTCTTCGCCGGTTCCCAGGGCGCGCTGCTCACCCGCTACGATCGCCGCACCAATTACTCCCGCGACGTTCAGGTCTACCCCCTCTTCTTCTCCGGCGAGAGCGCCGGTTCCCTTCCCGAACGCTGGCAGTGGACTTACCCCATCGTTTTCTCGCCCGTCAATCCCGACATCATCTTCACTTCCTCGCAGCACCTCTGGAAGACCACCGACGACGGTCACAGTTGGACCCGCATCTCCGGCGACCTCACGCGCGCTGATCCCAAAACCCTCGGAGATTCCGGCGGCCCCATCACCCACGATCAGAACGGACCCGAAATCTACGCCACCATCTTCACCATCGCTCCCTCCCGCAAAGACGGGAACACCATTTGGACCGGCTCCGATGACGGCCTCGTCTACATCACCCGCGATGGCCAATCCAAATCCCCGCACTGGACCAAGATCACCCCGCCCGGTATGCCCGATTTCGGCCGCGTCAGCTTGATCGATGCCTCTCCGCACTTGCCCGCCGCCGCCTACGTCGCCGTCAAGAATTACCAGAACGACGATCGCCGCCCCTACATCTTCAAGACCGCCGACTACGGCAAGACCTGGACCAAAATCGTCACCGGCATTCCTGACAACGACTTCGTCCACGCGGTCCGCGAAGATCCCGTTCGCCCCGGCCTCTTATTCGCCGGAACGGAACACGGCATCTACGTTTCCTTCGATGACGGCGCGCAGTGGCAATCCATCGCGCTCAACCTCCCCGACGTACAGGTCTCCGACATCGTCATCCAGGGCGCCGATGTCGTCATCGCCACGCACGGCCGCTCCTTCTACGTGCTCGACGACATCAGCCCGCTGCGCCAGTTGAAGCCCACCCTGCTCACCGAAGCCGTCCACCTCTTCCAGCCGCCCACCGCCGAGCGCAACGTCAGCCAGGCGCGCGTCGATTACTATCTCGCGAAACCCGCCGAAAAAATCACTCTCGATATCCTCGATTCCAAGGGCCAGGTAGTCCGCTCCTTCACCGGCACCCCCAGCTCCGCACTTGCCGGCGGGCGCGGCGGCCGTGGTGGACGCAGCGCAGCCGCGACCGCCGAACCCGATGCCGCTGCCCCGCCCACCGAAGAAGGCGCACCACCCGCCGGCGGCGGTGGCCGCGGCCGAGGTGGTGTCACCAATGCGCCCGATCGCGCCGGCCTCAACCGCTTCACCTGGGACATGCGATTTCCTCCCGCAGTCACCTTCGAAGGCATGGTCCTCTGGAGCGGCAACACCCAGGGCCCCGTCGCCGTCCCCGGCACCTATCAGGTCCGCCTCACCGCCGACGGTCAGACCCTCACCGAAAAAATGGTCATCGAAAAGGACCCGCGCCTCGACAGCGTCACCATCGCCGACCTCGCCGAGCAGTTCTCGCTCGCCCTTCAAGTCCGCGACGCCCTTTCGCAATCCAACCAAATCGTCATCCTCATCCGCGAATTGAAAAAGCAGATGGACGAGCGCCTCAAATCNNGAGGTCTACCAGGTACGCAATCGCAGCGGCCAGGACCCGCTCAACTTCCCCATCAAGTTGAACAACAAAATCGCCGCCCTCGGTTCCAGCATCGAACACGGTGACGGCAAGCCCACCGCCGCCTCCTACGAGGTCTTCAAGCTGCTCAAAGACCGTCTCGCCGAACAGCAATCCGCCCTCGATACGGTTCTCAACACGGATCTCCCCACCGTCAACAAACGGCTGACGGACCGCTCCCTAAAAGAGCTAGTCCCCACCAAGACCGAAACCAAACCCCCCACCCCGGCTCCCGCGCCCGCAGGCTGATAGGAGCCTCTCATGAACCGCCGCCACTTCCTCCAATCCGCCGCAGCCGGGGCCCTCGTTGCCTCCGCCGCTCCCACTCCCAAAATGATTGGCCTGCAAGTCGGCGCCGTATCCTTCCTGGATGAAGGCGTCGACAAGGCCCTCGACGAGATCCAGCAGGACGCCTCTGTCAACACCCTCTTCGTCGCCACATTCACCTATGGTCGCGGCATCGCCGGCCGCCAGTCTCCCGGCCAGCCGCTTCCCGATCACGGCAAGCAGGAATATGACACCCCGGGCAATGCCAACGCCTTTCACGGCGGCAGCTATGTCAGGACCCACCCGCAGTTTTATAAGGACACCGTCATCCAGGATTTCCGCGCCCCCGAGCTCGGCGAGTACGACGTCCTGGAAGCCGTTATCCCCGCCGCCCGCAAGCGCGGCATGAAGACCATCTGCTGGTTCGAAGATGTCTGGCGTCGCGACGTTCCCAACGTCGCCCAGGCCCAGGAGAAGCAGCTCGACGGCCAGAATTCCACTAACCTCTGCTTCAACAATCCCAACTACCGGAACTGGCTCCTGGGCACGGTGGAAGACTATTGCCGCTCCCATGAGATCGATGGCATCATGTGGGGCTCCGAGCGTCAGGGAGCTTTCGCGCAATCGCTCGGCGCGGCTCACGAGTCCACCCCGCGCAGTCCCGGCACCCTCGGCTGCTTCTGCCAGCATTGCGAGCGCAAAGCTAAAGAGCGTTCGATCGACGTCGCGCGCGCCCGCGCCGGCTTCAAAGCCCTCGGCGAGTTCACCACCGCTGCGCGCGCCAGGAAACGCCCCGTCGATGGCTATTACGTTACCCTTTGGCGTCTCATGCTGCGCTACCCCGAGTTACTCGCCTGGGAAATGCTCTGGACCGACAGCCTGCGTGAAACTTATGCCGCCATGTACAGCAAGGTGAAATCGGTGAAGCCCTCCGTCGGTGTCGGCTGGCACATCTGGCACAATAACTCCTTCAGCCCTATCTACCGCGCCGAGCAGGATCTTTCCGAACTCTCTAAGTACTCGGACTTTCTCAAGATGGTGATGTATCATAACTGCGGCGGCGAGCGCCTGGCCACTTACATCCGGTCCGTCGGCGGTACGATGTACGGTGACGTCCCCCAGCAGGAATTGCTCGACTTCCATTACCGCGTCATGGACTACAAGCAGGAAAAGCCTCTCGCCGAAATCCCCAAATCCGGCCTCTCCGCCAACTACGTTTACGAGGAAACCAGGCGCGCCCGCGAGGCCCTCACCGGCGCCACGACCCAACTCTGGCCCGGCATCGACATCGACATCCCCACCGCCCAAACCAATGCCCGGTGCACCCCCGGCGGCACCAAAGACGCCGTCCTGGCCGCCTTCCGCGGCGGCGCCGACGGCGTGCTGCTTTCCCGCAAGTATTCCGAAATGAGCCTCGCCAACCTGCGCGGCGCCGGCGCGGCCCTGAAAGAACTCGGCCTGGTATGAAACTTTGGCGAGGGACATTGTGGATTCTGCTGGCTGCCGCGCCCCTGCTCGCTGCCACCGCCCCAGCTTATGTGGGAGCCGCTGTCTGCGCCAAATGCCACGCCGAGGCGCAGCGCACCTGGGCCGCCTCGCGGCACAGCAAGATGGTGCAGCCCGCCACCTCCGCCAGCGTCAAGGGCGATTTCAGCCGCGCCCAGGTCGAACTGCGCGGCTCCACTTACCGCCTCCGCGAGAAGGCCGGCGCTTACTACATCACCGAATCCTACCTTACCGGCAAAGAGCAGGAACACCGCGTCGATTACACCCTCGGCAACCGCCGCATTCAACACTACCTGACCACGCTCCCCAGCGGCCGCATCATCGTGCTGCCGCCCAGTTGGGACGTGCTCCGCAAAGATTGGTTCCACAGCTTCGACATCGGCGATCCCGACGAAACCAGCGACGTGATGGTCCAGGTCTGGAACAAGAACTGTTTCTCCTGTCACGTGAGCCGGCAGGAGAAGAACTTCGACGCCTCGACCAACCGGTACAAGAACGCATGGCAGGACTTCGGCACCAATTGCGAGCGCTGCCACGGGCCTGGCAGCGAACACATCGCCGATTCCTCCGCACCCATGGTGCTGCAAACCCGCCTTTCGCCCGCCCGCAATACCATGGTTTGCGCGCAGTGCCACTCCTTCCGCGACATCTACGCGCCGGGCTACTCGGCGGGAGCCGACTACTACGACTTCTTCCTCCCCATCCTGGAATACAGTCAGCCGCTCGACAAGGACCCCGCCTACTGGCCCGACGGCCGCACCCGCCGTTTCTCCAATGACGCTTTCGGCTTGTGGCAGAGCGAGTGCTATCTGAAGGCCTCCGTCACTTGTGTCGATTGCCACGTCAACGGACACCAGACAGAGATCGAAAAGAATCCGCAGCTCCGCCCCGGCACCAACGTTCTGTGTGCACGGTGTCACACCGCCATCGGCAAGGCCGTCGCGGCTCACACCCATCACGCCGAGAACAGCGCCGGCAGCTCCTGCGTCGAATGCCACATGCCCCGCACGGTCTTCAGCATCAAGGCCGCCATCCGCGATCACTCCATGAGCATTCCGGTCCCTGAGAATACCATCCGCCACGCCATACCGAACGCTTGCAATGTCTGCCACACCGGTCGCGACGCAAACTGGGCGCTCCAGCAGATGAGTCAGTGGTACGGTGGCCGCTCGCGCCAGAAGCTCATCCAGCGGGCGGACGCGTTTGCGCAGGCGCGCGCCGGCGATTCCCAAGCCATCGGCGCACTCCTGGAGATTCTCGCTAAGCCCTCCGAAGGCCCTCTCGTGCGCGCCAATGCCGTAGGCTACCTCGCGCGCTTTTCGAACGACCCGCGAGTCTACCCGGCCTTCGAGCGCGCGGCCGCCGACACCGAACCGCTGGTGCGCGCCGTCGCCGTGCTCCGCATGAATCCCGGCACGGCCAACCGCGATGCCGCCGTGCCGGTGCTCGTCCGTTCCCTCGGCGATCCCGCGGCTGTGGTCCGCCTGGGCGCCGCCGTCGCTCTCGTTGGACTTGGAGTGAACCAGCTTCCGGGAGCCGATGGCGAGCGATTCGAAGTCGCCAAACAGGCCTACCGCACGCGCGCCGAACTGAATTCCGACGACCCTCAACAGCAACTCGGAGCGGGAAAGTTCTACCTGTTCACGGGCGACCCCGTCAGCGCCATCGGTGCGCTTGAGAATAGTTTGAAACTCGATCCCGAAGTGCCCGCGCAATACTTCCTCGCCTACGCCCATGCTCAGCAGGGCCATTACAGCGAAGCCCGCGAACTCCTCCTGGCCATTTCACCCGCCGATCCCCAATTTGCCAGGGCGCAAGAACTCCTGAAGGCTATCGTCAACCACTTCCCACCCCCGCTGTGATTTGCAGCAGCCGGGATGTAAGCGCTTGTCAATCCTCTAAAATCCGCTGAATCCGCTTGACAACTGTCTCCATCCGCACTACAATCGCCCCAATATTCACTCTCTGTAGTGTTTGTGGCAGAGGGTGCGGGTTAGTGGTTAGTTGAGTTCAAGCTAGGTTTGGAGGGGATACTATGAAGTCGAGCCTGCGGCTCACGTGCTTCGGCACTTCCACAAAAGTTTCTGCGTTCCTTTGCCTCGGAATTCTTCTTCTGAGCGCCGGCGGCGCATGGGGTCAAACCAGTTCGGCCGGGACCGTCGCGGGGTTGGTCACTGACGAACAAAACGCCGCCATTCCCACCACGGTCGTGAAGCTCACGGACATGTCAACCAACGTCGTCCAGAGCACCATTACCAACAACGAGGGCCGCTACGTGTTCGGCCAGGTGCAGCCGGGCAAGTACAACCTGAGCTTCGGCAAGGAGGGTTTCACGTCGTACCGGGTGGACAGCCAGCAGGTGGATATCGGCCAGAGCTTGACCCTCAACGCGACCCTGAAAGTGGGTTCCACCGCGGAAACGGTGGAGGTTTCAGCTTCGGCAGGCGCCCAATTGCAAACCATGAACGCCACCGTGGGCAACACGCTCAGCGGCCAGACGCTGATGATGCTACCTAACATGGGCCGCGATGTGACTGCGCTGGCAGTGCTGCAGCCGGCCACCACCCTGACCGGCTTCACGGCGGGTTCGTATCAGGACGCGAACACCTACCAGCTCGACGGCGCCAACATTACCGACGACATGGCGGGAAATACCATCGGATACCAGACCAATTATTCGGGCCTCGGCGGAAGCCAGGGCGGCGGTATCCCTTCGGGCGTGATCCCCACCCCCATCGAGAGCATCGAAGAGTTCAAGGTTTCCGTTAGCAACCAGACCTCCGACTTCAACAATTCCTCGGGCGGGCAGATCCAAATGGTGACCAAGCGCGGGTCCAACCAGTTCCACGGTGCGGCCTATGGCTGGTATTTCGACACTAAGGTGGGCTCGGCCAATTCGTGGACCAACAATCACACCCCGTTTTCGTTCGGCAGCGTTTCGTCGCCATACACGCCGATCATTTCGAACCACCGCGACCGGTTCGGCGGCGCCATCGGCGGCCCTATTACGAACAAGGAATTCCTGGGCAAGAAGTGGTATTTCTTCTTCAACTACGAGGGAATGCGGTTCCCCAATGCGGGCCTTGCCTCGAAGAACGTGCCCACGGATTTGTTCAGGGCGGGCGTGATCCAGGTGCAGAACGCGGCGGGCACGTACCTCCCGTACAATCTGAATCCCAATTCGGTGACGGTGGGCGGCGTAACTTATCCCTCAGCCGTCTGCCCGGCCGGCTCGTGCGATCCGCGCGGCATCGGCATCAACCCCGTGGTGGCCCAGATCTGGAACAAGCAAATGCCGGAGCCGAACAATCCGCTCGGCGGCGACACGTACAACACGCAGCAATTGCTTGGGACCATCCGGTTGCCTCAGACTTCGAATCTCTATACCGGCCGCATCGATCACGATTTCGGCGACAAGTGGCATTTCTACGCCACCTATCGCGACTACAAGCTGATCAACCTGACCAACAACCAATACGATATCGGCGGCGTGCTTCCCGGCGCTACGTTCGGCAGCTTCACTCCCACGGCCCCGCGGCCCCAGCAGCCTTCGGTCTGGATCGCGGGCCTGACGACCATTATCAATTCGACCACCACCAACACTTTCGTGTTCAATTACACAAGAACCTTCTGGCAGTGGGGGAGCGACAACGGTCCGCCGCAGCTTCCCGGATTAGGCGGCGCGCTCGAAATCGGCGGAGAAAGCTCGGGGGCACTGATTCCCTACAACGTGAACACGCAGAGCGTCCGCCAGCGCTTCTGGGACGGTCAGGACAAGGGCATTCGCGACGACCTGACCATGCTCAAGGGGAATCACCTGTTCGGCTTCGGTGGCTCCTATCTGCGCAATTTCGATTACCATTCGCGCACGGACAACGGCTCCGGCGTCAACAATCAGATCAGTTACCTGAATTCCAGTTCGGGATTCGTCTGGGCCTCGGCTGCTGCTGCTCCCGGCATCGCCAACCCTTACATCCCGACGACGGTGCCCTCTGCGCAGTACTCCACTTATGAGGGTCTTTATGCCGAGGCTCTCGGCCTGATCAGCTCGACCCAGGTGATGTATACGCGCGCCGGCTCAAACCTGGCCTTGCAGCCCCTGGGGAGTTCGGCCACGGACAAATCGATCATCCCGACCTACGCCACCTACTTCTACGACACGTGGCACGTCAAGCCGTCTCTCACCGTCACGTATGGGTTGGGATGGAACCTCGAAATGCCACCTTACGAGCTGAAAGGCAACCAAGTGGCATTGGTGGACTCCAGCAACCAACCAATCGTCACGACTGACTTCATCGCGCAACGCGAAGCAGCGGCCTTGCAAGGGTCGTCATACACCCCGCAGATCGCCTATACCCTGGTGCGCAACGTGGGATCGGGTCTCAAGTACCCTTACAATCCGTATTACGGTGAATTCAGCCCGCGCGTTTCCCTGGCCTGGAACCCGCATTTCAGCGAAGGCATCCTGGGCAAGATGTTCGGCAGCGGCAAGACCGTAATCCGCGGAGGATACGGCCGAATCTTCGGGCGCCTGAACGGCGTCGACCTGGTTCTAGTGCCGCTCCTCGGCCCGGGCCTGTTGCAAGGCGTTGGCTGCACCAACCCGATCAGGACCGGTCAATGCGCGGGAAGCGGCGTGGCGGATCCCACCACCGCATTCCGCATCGGCACGGACGGCATGTCGGCTCCGTTGGCGTCGGCTGCTCCGACGCTCGGCCAGCCGTACACTCCCGGTCTCGGATCGAATCCGCAAACCGTCGATCCCGATGCCCTCGACCCGCACTTCAAACCAGACCGCACCGACAATTTTACCGTGACCATCCAGCGCGAGATCAATCAGCATATGAATCTCGAAGTTGGCTACATCGGGAAAATTATTAAAAACGAATACATGTTGTTGAACCTGGATGCGGTGCCGTACATGACCACGCTAGGGGGCCAGTCGTTTGCCCAGGCGTACTCTCAGATGTACCAGCAGATCGTCTTCAATGGACAGAATCCGCTGAACGTAACGGGGCAGCCTTTTATCGAGGCCGCGTTGGGCGGGTCGAGCGCCGCGTATTGCGCAGGCTTCTCCAGTTGCACGGCAGCGCTGGCTTCCAAGAATACGACCCTGATCAAGAACACCGCCGTCTCCGACCTGTGGACTGCCATGGGCAAGGTTCCGAGCTGGGTTCTAGGCCACACCATGCTCAGCCAGCCGTTGCCGGGCGGAACGGTGGGCCAGGCTACTTCAGTCGGCATGAACACCAGCCTGGGTTATGGCAACTACAACGGGCTGTTCGTGTCGCTGCGCACCACCAACTTCCACGGGCTCACTGCCATCTCCAATTTCACCTGGGGACGGTCTCTGGGAACGTCGCAGTTGGCACAATACAACAGCGCCAGCACACCATTGTCGATTTTCGATCTGCAGGGCAGCTACGGGCCGCAGAATTTCGACATCAAGTTCCTCTACAACCTTTCGATGTACTACCAGCCGCCGGTCTTCCGTGGACAGAAGGGCTTCCTTGGCCACGTTCTGGGTGGTTGGACCTTCTCTCCGCTATTCACCGCGCAGAGCGGCAGCGGCACGGGAGTCGGCTACAGCGAAGGCAGCGGCTCGTCTACCCAAGCCTTCGGCGAAGTTAGTACGGGGAGCGGCACCACCTCGACCTCGGAAGCGGCCGTCGGGTTTGGGCCCTACACCGGCACAACCTCCGTGAAGTACAACCAATGGGGGAGCACTACGTCCGCTCCCGTTGGCTTCTTCGGAGCCACTGCGATCGGCACGAAGACGTCAGGTACGTATGGCCTGAACATGTTCAGCGATCCGGCCGCGGTGTACCAGGAATTCCGGCCCTGCGTACTGGGTTACGATACCAGTTGCGGCGGATACTACAGCCTCCGTGGGCTTCCCACCTGGAACCTCGACATGTCTGTGGTGAAGGATATCGGCCTTCACAGGGAGGATGTGGGCGTCACGTTCTTCGTCGCGGTAACGAACATCCTGAACCACTTCCAGCCCAGCGGTCCGAGCCTCAGCCTCACCGGCCCAACAACGTTCGGCCAGATCACCAGTCAGGCGAACACGCCGCGCAACATGGAGTTCGGCATCAGAATCCACTTCTAACCACTACACCCTTGTCATCACGGGGAGATCGGCCTTACCAGCTGGCCTCCCCGTTTTTTTGTGTCTGTCTATCGTGAGATAATCGCCTCCATGCGCATTGCAACGATCATCGTCATAACAGTTCTGTCTACTCTGTGCCTGTCCGCCCAGCAGAAGAGCGGCCCGCCGCAACCCGAATGGGCCCGCCAAGCCCGCCAGCTCATCACCGAAGGCAAGTACGACGACGCCCTCGGGGTCTACCAGAAGGAACTCGCCAGCACGCCCGACAACCCGCAGCTCCACAATGCCACCGGCGTCCTGCTTGACCTCATGGGCAAAGGCGAGGAAGCCCGGAAACACTTCTCCAAGCTCATTGATCTAGCCTCCAACAAAGACGGCAAGGTGAGCGCTTACCGGGCCATGGCCATGTCCTACGCCTTCGAAGCCGACTGCAAGAATGCCGGCAAGTACGAACAGATGGCCATCGACATTCGTGTTACCGACAACGACTTCTACCAGCAGGGTGAAATCGCCGACGAAGCCGGGCGCGTCTGCATCGACACGGGCGATCTGGCCGCCGCCGAGAAATGGTACAAGCTGGGACACGACTCCGGAATCAAAGATCCCAAACTCACGCCGGACATGAAGGATCTCTGGGAGTTTCGTTGGGAGAACGTGCTGGCCCGTCTCGCCGCCCGCCGCGGTAACAAGGCCGAAGCCCTGAAGCACGTGGCCGCCGCCAAGGCGCTTTACGAGAAGGATCCGCAGATGGGGTCCACCAGCGGGCAGGCCCAGGCGATCTTCCTGCCCTACCTGACCGGCTACGTGGCCTTCTACACCGGCGACTACAAGACCGCAGCCGAAGATTTGCAGAAGGCCAACCAGGACGCGTTCAACATGTGCCTGATCGGCCAGGCGTACGAGAAGCTGGGCGATAAGGACAAGGCCATGGAATACTTCCGCAAGGCCGCCGCCTCAACCGGCCACAATCCGCCCGTCGCGGCGGGCCGGCTGATCGCCAAAAAGAAGCTGGGATAGAGGTTCAGCCTTATGCGTCTCATCGCCGCCACAGCGTTGATCGCCGCGCTTCGACTGGCGGCGCAGACCTTCGACCCCGCCATGCCGGCTTCGGTCCCCACGGCCGCTGGCGCAGTGGTGGAAGCTTACGGACTCCGCTACATCGAAATCAAGACCGGCGATGGCGCGGCAGCCGCGCCCAACCAGGAATACACGGTCCACTACACTGGCTGGTTGCGGGACGGCACCAAGTTCGATTCCTCGGTGGATCGCGGCACGCCGCTCCCGTTCATCCAGGGGCGGCGCGCGGTGATCGCCGGTTGGGACAGCGGTTTCGAGGGGATGAAAGTGGGCGGCAAGCGGCGCCTCTTCATCCCGTATCAACTGGCCTATGGCGAACTGGGCCGCGGCCGCGCGATTCCACCCAGGGCCGAGTTGATCTTCGATGTCGAACTGCTGAGCGTGAGGAATGTTCCGCCCGCGCCCGCCGCCGGGGCGGACTTGAACGCGCCCCTGGCGGACATCGAGGAGGAAGTGATGGCGCTGGCCAAGGCCGTTCCCGAGGAGAAATATTCCTGGAGACCCGCGTCCGGAGTGCGCACGTTCCAGCAGGTCTTCCTGCATATCGCTTACGGCAACCTGCTCATGCTGAACATGGCCAGCGGGAGTTCGACCGACGACGCGCTGAGAAAGCAGGCGGAAGAGAACTATAAGAACGAGGACCAGCCGATTAACAAGGCAAAGGTGATCGAGGCGCTTACGTCGAGCTTCGCCGCGATACACCGCGCCGTCGATTCAGCGAGCAACAATTCGTTGAGCCGCGAAATCAAAATCTACGGAACGGCCACGACCAACCGGTCGGAGTTGATCCGGCTGGAAACGCATATTGCCGAGCACCTCGGGCAGGCCATCGCGTATGCGAGGATGAACGGGATCGTGCCGACGTGGTCCCAGTAGGGTGCGTATTCACCGCCGAAGCGTGAAAGCGAAATCCTGGCGGGTAATGGTCAGAGCCAGTTCAGATCAGTATATTTTTCGCCGGTGAGGTGCAGGAAGAGCGACTCCAGGGTGTGGAATTCCTGGCCGTTGAATGTGATCGAGCCGTCGTTGGCGAGCAGCGTGACATCGCCTTCCCACACGAGTTTGCCGGGCTTGGTGATGATGGCGACATCGTGGCAGATGCGCTCGACGGTTTCCAGCACATGGGTGGTCATGAAGACCGTGCGGCCCTGGTCGGCGAAGCGGCGCAGCCATTGCTTCATGAGCGCGACACCGGCCGGGTCGATGCTCTCGAACGGTTCGTCGAGGAACAGGACCTCCGGCGAATGGATCACGGCGGCGGCGAAAGCTACGCGCTTGCGCATGCCGGTGGAGTATTCGGCGAGCGTCTTGGAGGTATCGGTGAGTTCGAGGGCGTCGAGCAGTTCGGTGACACGCTGGCGGGTGGTGACTTCGTCGAGGCCGAACATGCGGGCCACAAAGGCCAGGAACTCGTGGGCGTAGAGCGGGTCGAAGAGGCCCAGCGTTTCCGGCATGACACCGATGCGCTTCTTGATGGCGGCATTTTCCGAATCGAAGGCCTCTCCGAGGAGCTCGACGGCGCCGGAAGTGGGATCGAGCAGGCCGGTGAGACAGCCGATGGTGGTGCTCTTGCCGGAGCCGTTGGGCCCCAGGAATCCGAAGATGCGCCCCGGGCGCACGGAGAGCGAGAGATTCTCGACGGCGGATACTGTGCCGTAGCGCTTCACGAGGTTGGTAATCCGTATGGCGTCCATCAGCCTTTTCCTTCCAGCAAGACCATGAGCCCTTCGCGTTTGGCGCGAAACAGCGCGGTGGCAAAGTGGAGCGAAGTGAAATAGAATACCGCCGCCAGCAGGGCGGCCGGGATAGCGACGAACCAGTAATCCGGGGTGATTGCGTTGGGCCATTGTTTGGCGACCACTTGCGGCAGAAACAGCAGCGAGAGCATGCCGCCGATGACCACGATGTTACCGGCGAAGGAAAGATCGTTTCCGAAACTCTGGTTGTAATTGCCGCGGCGCGGCCCGAGCAGCGAGGTCCAGAGCCCGATGCCGTGAAAGAAGAACAGGCTCGTTACGCTGGCTGCCACCAGCATGACGATGGCACGGGGGTCGAGACGGGCGGGCACGAAGAGGCTCCAGAGAACAGCCGCCGGCAGAATGAGCGCGGCGCTCAACATGACGAACATGTAACTGCCGGCGCGGAAAGCGGTGGCCGCGCCGGTGGGCAGCAGGAGAAACCGCCGAAATCCGCCGCCGACGTAACCAAACTGGTTGACGGCGAACTGGCCGGTGCCGACAAAGCCGAGGATCAGGAAGACCGACAGGGATGTGGCGAACGAGCCTTCCGGACCGGTACGCCGGCCATAGAAGAACTGGAGGAAGGCAGCGAGCGGCAGCGCCAGCGGATAAATGGTGCGGAATCGGTTGTGGCGGGAATAAAAGCGCAGCCAGTGCGCGACGAGCGGACCGGTTTGGGGTCCGAAGACGGCGCCGATGTGATCGAAGGGGCTTTCCCATGAGACCTTGCCGGCTTGCACGACGCGGACTTTGGGCGGGCGCCTTTCGAGCATGACGAGGAAGGCGACGAGCGCCGCCGTCCACAGGAGGATCAAACCCAGGCCGGAGAGGGCCCCAAAACCCGTGCGGGTCATGGCCATGGCCGCACCGGCCGGGGGCGTGCTCTGCCACAAGCGGGCCACCGCGTCCAGGAATTCGGGATTGCGGTGGATCACCGGGCCGAGCATGGCCGGCAGCAAGCCGAGGAGCATGACGGAAACGAGCATGATGGCGGAACCGCCCTTCTTCATCATGAGGCGGTCCACCATCATGCCGAGCAAGCGGGCGGCGACGTAGTTGGAGAAAAAGAGCAGCAGCGCAGCGATCAAACCGAACCAGAAGGAACCGGCGCCAAAGAGGTACATGCCGAAGGCGAGCCCCAGGTCCAAAGCCAGGAAGAGGAGCCAGTAGGGATCAACGATGCCGATGAAGTGGCGGGTGAGGCGACGCTCCAGCGAGCGCACGGGATAGCGGCGCAACTCGGTTTCGGAGAAGATCGCGGTCATGCCGAAGCCGAGCACGACGCTGGCGACGATGGCCTGGCCGTAGATGCCGCCCAGCATAAGGCCGGCGATCAGCATGCCTTTGCCGCTGCGGATGGCGGCCATACCGGCGCCGATGCCGCCGGCGGCGAGCAGCGAGACGACCATGACGAGCAGCAGGTAGCCGGCGAAGAAGAGGGCGATCTTGCCGTTGCGCGTGCGGGTTTTGGCCCAAAGGAGCTTGTAGCGCAGGCGGATGAGAATTCCGATGAGTTGAAAATTCATAGAGGCGCCGTTACTTCCGCGGGCGGATCACTTCCTCTTTGAGATAGGGGCGGAGCGCTTCGGGAATGACCACGGAGCCGTCCTTCTGCTGGCAGTTTTCGACGATGGCCACCCAGGTGCGGCCGATGGCGAGCGCACTGCCGTTCAAGGTGTGGGCGAATTCGGCCTTCTTGCCGGTGCGCATGCGGATGCCGGCGCGGCGGGCCTGGAAAGCCTCGTAGTTCGAGCAGGAGGAGATTTCCTTGTAGGCATTCTGGCCGGGCAGCCAGACTTCGATGTCGTAGGTCTTGGAGTTGGAGAAGCCGAGGTCACCGGTGGAAAGGACCACGGTGCGGAACGGCAGGCCGAGGCGGCGGAGGATGTCTTCAGCATCGGCGGTGAGCTTCTCGAGCTCGGCGTAGCTCTGGTCGGGACGCGCGAACTTCACGAGTTCGACCTTCTGGAACTGGTGCTGGCGCATCATGCCGCGGACGTCCTTGCCGTAGCTGC
>PLZX01000076.1 GCA_003152325.1 Bryobacterales bacterium
ACAGTCCGACGAAGCCCGGCGCCAGGAACCCGTTCCCGCCGAACACAGTGGCCTGCTTGCCGCCGATGGTGACCGAAACGGGGCTGGTGGTCTCAGAGAGCGGCGACCCGGATGCCGGATCGCCGCTCGACTGCGGATTGGTCACGGGACCCAGGCCATTCGCGTATAGCTGGAGTATCTCACCGGCGATTGCGGGATTGGTGGTGGTAATGAGATCTCCCGTGGTGTTGTCCCGAGCGTCGGCCACGCTCTCGCCATTGAAGAAGAAAGCGGGAGCATAGTTGGCCAGCGGCACGGTATAGACGTTGCTCTGAAGGTAGGCGGTGTTGCCCGCGACGGTCACCTTCATGGCGACGGATGACTGGCCCTGGAACTCCCAAGGGATCTGCACGTTGATCTGGCCGGGGCTGACGTAAGACAAGTGGCCAGGAAGGCTGAGGCCGCCGCCATCGAAACTCACGCTGACGGTTGAAAGGGCCACGGGCAGGTAACCCGTTGGCGTCCAGTACCCCTGGGTCGTGTCCGAGAGGTCCGTGCCCTTGATGGTGATGTAAGACCCCGGAGCCAGGCCAAAGTCGGTGTGGAAGGAGGCGCCGTCCATCACGCCGTTGGCCCCGATCACCGGGAAGCGGCGCGCATAACCGTCGAACTCGACAGGGGGGAGGCCGCCGGCGGTGCCGTGGAAAACCTGCAGGCCGAGTTGCAGGCCTAGATCGACGTAGGCACCGGCAACGCCGTAGGTGTGATGGGTGTCGGTTTCCGGGTTTTGGAAGTTCAGGCCGGTGGTGAACCCACCACCGCCGGAGACAATGCTGAATTGGGCAGGCCCGAACACCGGCACACCGTACTGATCCATCAGTCGGAACGCGATCGGCCAGCCTATGTCGCCAGGGGAGCCGATGAATTGGCCGTGCACGATGGGGAAAATGTCTGTCGGCGAACCACTTCCCACTAGGAACTGATAGGGCACGCGCAAAATCGGTTTGCCGGCAGGTCCGTTGACGAGGATGTATCCTTCGTACGAGCCGGGACTGGGAATGGAGGTGCCGGTCAAGCTGACGGAGACTTGGTCCTGTGCGCCCGGCCCGAGATCGAGTGAAGAAGAGGAAGAAGAAGATGAGACCTTTACGGTGGCGCTGGAGGCGACGATGGGTTGGACGGTGAAAGTGAAGGTGGCTTGACTGCCGGTCAGGTTGGTGACCTTGAGAGCGCGGTGGGGGACCAACGCCAGACTCGTCGTGAGGATCGGTCCGAAGCACACGGTAGGAGGGTCGATGGACGCGGCGACATTCAGGGCGTCGCCGGCGTTCAGCTTTCCTGCGCCCATTGCGTTGACACGGGCCTGGCTCCCGTCGGTGTCGGTGACGTCCTGCGTGGCGGTGGTGACGACGGCGGATTTGAGCTGAGCGGGAGTCCACAGGGGGTGCATCTGCTTGACCAGAGCCACGGCGCCAGCGACCATTGGCACGGCATAACTGGTGCCCGTGACGCTGGTATAGCCGCTGGGATTGTAAACTTCGCCGTTGGGGTCGAGTTTTTGAGCCGCGGTGTAGATGCCGGCGCCGACGGCCACCAGCTCGGGTTTGACGGCGAAGGTCGTGTACGGTGAGTTGGCGAAGCTGCCGAGGGAAGGTCCGCGCGAAGAGGCAGGCCAGATGCTGTTGGGCGGATTACTGACGGGCGTGAAGGCCTGGTCGAATTGGGCCATGACGCCCGAATTGCTATCGATGAAGTTTTTCAGATTGACGCCATCGCTGTATCCGATCATCACGGCCGGGATGCCGGTGTTCTGCGCGCCCAAGGTGTTGTAAATGGTGTTGATGCCGGCCGACTGATACAGGATCACGCCCACCGCTCCGGCCTGCTGCACATAGTTGATCTTATCGGCGAAGACGCACAGGCCACGCTGGATCAACGCCACCGCGCCGGCCAGCGAGCCGGCGGGCAGTGCCGTGCAGGCCAACCCGTTGTTCCCAAGCTGGGCGACGTCAATCACGGTAGCGGACGCAGAGAGAGGAGGGACTCTCGGATCTCCATGCGGTCCATCGCCGAACAGAGCATTCAGGTTTAGCAGATTCGGTGGCAGTCCGGGTCCATTGAGGTGGACCGCCTGGTAGAGAAGGTGCGCATTGACAGTGGCGCCCACCGTGATGGCGGATGGAGCGGTGCCGGGCGTATGAATAGTGCTGAGGGTGTGCGGGAGCACGCCGATGTCTCCATCATTGCCAGCGGCGACTACTACCACCAGGCCGGCGCTCACCGCGCTCTCAACCGCTTGAGCGTAGATGTCGCAAGCCTCATCTCCGGTGACGGGATTAAGGCAAACGGGGTCCACGTCGAGCGGGCCAGAATTTGGCATGTCGCCCTCGCTCAAAGACAGGGTCACCACGTCCATTCCGTCGGCAATGGCATGCAGCAGAGCCGCATCGAACGCGAGATAGAACGCGTAATCGTTCACGCCGGGTGAGCCGAAAATCTTGTAGTTGCCCAGAAAGGCCTTGGGGGCCACGCCCTGTATGGTGCCCTGTGGCCCGGTATTCTGCACACCCGCAGCGATCATTGCGATGGCAGTGCCGTGTCCGACACGGTCGCGAGGAGTCGTGTCATCCGGAGTGGAGTAGACGGGGTTGGCGACAGGGGGCGTAT